>DAOUAS010000068.1:0-30323 GCA_034433295.1 Anaerolineales bacterium
CCACGTCGGCGGGGGAGTAGATTCCGAATGGGATGAAGAGAAAACCGGGTTGGTAGTAGTGGTTCTCGTCCTTGTCCACCACAATGACGCGCCATTCCTGCGGATCCAATGCGGCGGAGATCTTGTTGGCGACCATCGTTCCGCCTGTGCCTGCTCCTAGAATCAGAAAGGTTTTCATTCGACGAATCTCCTTTGAATAATTATGAAAGTGCGTTGACAAGCTCGGCGCGTTTGGCGATGTTATCGCGCATCACTGCCCGCAAAAGATCAAGCGCTTGGATTAGTCTTACATCTCCAAGACTGTAAATGACCACTGTGCCGCGTCTTTCAGTAGTCACCATGCCGCGTTCGCGCAAAACCTTCAAATGCCGCGAGACGAGCGACTGCGGCGTCTCCAGTTCATTGCATAATTCGGTTACGTTGCGCGGACTCTGCGAAAGGGTATACAGGATCATGATGCGATTCGGGTCGGCAAGTCCGCCACAGATTTCGGCGTGAAGCTGGGTGATTTCGGCTTCAAGAGTTTTGTTCATACGGACACTCTTTTCTTGTTATATGTGGATAAGCAAATATTATTGTGAGAATAATAACGGTCTTGCATCCGCCCTTATAGTGTCTATCGTCATGCGAAAAGGCTATGAATGTAATGATTGTGATAAAACGCACAATCAATTTGTACACGATGTCACATAAAGATGTACAAAACTTGGTGACACAAAAAAGAGTCGCTGCGCGGAAGGCAGTGACTCTTTTTTGTGTTGTTGATATATTTACTGCGCCGGCCAGGGAATATCATCAGGTCCCGCAAAGCCGTGTTTTTCCTGAAAGAATACCCGGCCATGAGAGGGGATGTCACAACCGGCTTCGTCAATGAAAGTCGCTTCGGGATAGTTGGATGCCAGCGGATCGAAAACCGTCTTGCCGCCTTCACAGCGCCAGACTTCGATGATGTAGATGAACATATTCTCGTCCTCTTCATCTCCGGCGCGGAGGGTGATATCCGTCCATTTGACGGTGACTTCGTTTGGATTGTTCGGGTCACGTTCCGCGCTCAAAACGGTTGGTCCGGCGTAATATGGCGAAACGGGAAGTTTGTATTCACCGGGATAGGTGATTCTCAATGTCTGCGGGTCGCCTTTGATTTCGACGAACTTGGCATTGAGCCAACACAGGTTTTTGCCTTTGACCATGACCCAGTTATTGCCGTCTGTCCGCCCGATGAGTTGGATGTTTGCGCCTTTCTTCAAACCATATAAATACAGATATTCCGCGCCGGGTCCGTAGCGGCAACTGAGTAGGTCAGCAGTGACGGTGGCGTCCAGACTCTCGATAATGGGAATAGGCGTGTTTGTATTGGTCGGAGTGGTTGTCGGGGGGAAGGGTGTTTCGGTGGGAGGGACAGGCGTCGGGCTGGCGGTATTTGTTGGTTGGGCGGTTGGCGGAGCGGAAGTCGGCTCAGTGGATGAATCAACTGCAGGATTGGACGGCAGGTTGCAAGCTGTCAGCAGGAAGGTCAAAACGGCTAAAGCGTGGACAAGGTTCCTCATATCCTTTTTCCTTTGCGCAAATTATAGCCCATGTTACTCATCCAAAACTCATATAGCGCTCACGAACGAAACCGATTTTTTCGTTATAATCCTCCTCCATGAACAGGTTTATTTCCAGGCCGAACCCGCTGACGCAAATCCTTGCTGCGCTTTTCGGTGGATTTTTTATCTTTGTCGGAATTGTTTTCGTATGGACGGTTGGCTATCAACTTGCGTTTGCTGGGCGCATTTTCCCGGGCGTGTCCGTTGCCGGGGTGGATGTTTCCGGGCTTTCTCCAAACGACGCCGCGCTCAAACTGAGTCAGACGCTTTCCTTCCCAATCACCGGCAAGATCCTTTTCCGCACAGGCGACAACCTGTGGGTTGCATCACCCGTCGAGTTGGGTATGGTCTTCGATCCTTCGGCAAGCGCCTTGGCCGCCTACAATTATGGGCGTTCCGGCGGACCGTTCAAAGCGCTTGCGGGACAGGTCGGCGCGGGTGGACTTGGCGCCGATGTGCCGCCTGTGCTGATATTCGACCAGCGGGTGGCATACACATACCTGCAAAACATCGCCGCCCAGGTGGATCAACCCGTGGTGGAGGCAAGTCTGCAAGTTGACGGTACGAATGTGGCTACCCAGTCCGGACAGGTGGGACGCCTGCTCAACCTCGATGCGACCTTGATCTATCTTGGCGCGCAATTGCAGTCCTTTCGCGACGGAGAAGTGCCGCTGGTCATTCATGAAGCCAAGCCAAAATTGTTGGATGTTTCTTCGCAGGCCGACACCGCCCGCCGCATCCTTAGCCAGCCGCTGACGATTGTTGTACCGAACGCGGGCGAAGGCGATCCCGGCCCCTGGACATACGATATCCCCGTGATTGCGAACATGCTCAAGGTCAACTTGGTGGAAAATAATGGCGGCTCCGAATTGCAGGTCGGACTTGACCTTGCCGCATTGCAAAAATCCCTGAACGAACTCAAAGTGTACGTGGACCGTCAGCCTGCCAATGCCCGCTTTATCTTCAACGATGCCACGGGACAGATCGAGGCAATCTCCGCTTCGGCCGCGGGGCGGGTGATGGACGTGGACGCCAGCATTAGGGCCATCAATGATGCGCTTTTGCGCGGAGAGCATACCGTAGCGCTTGTGGTCGCCGAACAGCAGCCGTCTGTGGCGGATACAGCCGTCGGCGCAGACCTCGGCGTCGTCCAAAAAGTCGCGGAGCATACGACCTACTTCTATGGTTCCAGCGGCGAACGTATTCAAAACATCGTGGCGGCATCGGAGCAATTTCACGGTTTGCTGATTGCTCCGGGCGAAATCTTCTCGATGGGCAATGCGCTCGGTGATGTGAGCCTCGAAAACGGTTTCGCCGAGGCGCTCATCATTTACGGTGGACGAACCATCAAGGGCGTGGGCGGCGGCGTCTGTCAGGTCAGCACCACGTTGTTCCGCACCGTGTTCTATGCAGGCTTTCCTGTTGTCGAGCGATATTCTCATGCCTACCGCGTGTCGTATTATGAAAAGACCATCAGCGGCGACTCCGATCCAAAGCTGGCAGGGTTGGATGCGACGGTTTACTTCCCGCTCGTGGATTTCAAATTCACCAATGACACGCCCTACTGGATGCTGATGGAAACGTATGTCAACGTAAGCGCCCGCACATTGACATGGAAGATATACTCAACACCCGACGGGCGCAGTGTGACATGGGAGACGACCGGCCCTGTGAACGTAGTCCCGCCGCCCAATCCGGTGTTCGAGGAAAACCCCGAACTGGAGGCCGATGAAATCAAACAGGTGGATTACCCGGCCCAAGGCGCGGATGTGGATGTGACGCGCACCGTCTGGCGCAACGGACAGGTTTATTTTTCGGATCGTTTCCAGACCCATTACCAGCCCTGGGCGGCGGTCTGCGAATATGGACCCGGCACCGAAGACCCGATCAAGACGGCAAAGCGCAAGCAAATATGCCTGTCGCCCAAAACGTAAATCGGGACATCCGATGTTACAATCTTGTAAAAAACAGGAGATTAAATGGTAAAACCTGAATTGCTCGAAATTTTGCGCTGCCCCAACTGCGTGCGCGAAAAAGGCGGGATGTTGAATTTGCACAAGGATGCCTGGCTCATCTGCCAGGATTGCGGACGCAAATACCCGATTGTGGATGACATCCCTGTAATGCTGATCGATGAGGGCGATAAGTGGGTTGACACCACGCAGGATGCGCTTCCCGTTCCGCCGCCTGCGAAATAGTTTATGCAGGATTTATTGAAGGAACTGACCAGCGGCGACGATGTTCGCGCTGAGAATGTCGTCTCGGCGATTGTCGATCTGGGTGCGGAAGCGATTCCGCCCCTGCTGGATCTGTCCCGCTCCGCCGATGTGGATTCGCGCTGGTGGGCGGTGCGCGCCCTGGCTGCCTCACCCCACACGCAGACGGATGACCTGACGCCGCTGTTGGCTGATCCCTCTTCAGAAGTACGGGCCGCCGCTGCGTTGGCTTTGTGCGGCCATCCGCACGAGAGCGCGGTTGAGGTGTTGATCCGCTCTCTCGCAGACGAGGACCAACTCGCGGCGGGATTGGCCGCGAACGCTCTCTCGCTGATTGGGAGCGCATCGGTTCCCAGTCTGCTCGAAGTCATGGAAAAAGCGCCGATGGGAGTTAGAATTTTGGCTTTGCGGACGCTCTCCGAAATCCGCGACCATCGCGCGATACCGGTCATGATGAAATGCCTCGGCGAGGAATCGGCGCTTTTGCAATATTGGGCGCAGGAAGGTTTGACACGTCTTGGGCTTGATATGGTATATGTTAAGCCTTGAGGTGAAACGAAGAATGAATAGACTTGAGTTTTTGAAAAAGATTAAGTTGCCGAAATTTAGTTTTTCCCTGGTCGGGAAAATACTATTTTTGGGGGTGACGCTTGCTTTGGGAGTGGTCGCGTTCTTTTATGCGCGCGATTTCACCAAATGTTGGAATTTAACGAATTTGCCCGGCATGACACCATCAAGTTGCGGAGAGGCCGGCGCGATTACCCAGTTCAACCCCGAAGGAACGCCCATTGCACCGGAGGCGACTGCTGATACCCCCGCTCTGCTGGTTGCCGCGCCCGAAGTGGACCTGCCTCCCTCCTGGGACGGGGCCAGCCGTATTAACATTCTTTTCATTGGTCTGGATTACCGTGACTGGCAGACCAACGAAGGCCCGCCGCGTTCCGACACGATGATCCTTTTTACTGTCGATCCCATTACCAAAACGGCGGGAATGTTGTCCATTCCCCGCGATTTATGGGTGAACATTCCCGGCTTTGGATACAGCCGTATCAACACTGCATTCTCCAGCGGCGCCGGAGCCAAGCTGCCTGGTGGCGGGCCCGGCCTTGCCATGAAAACTGTGGAGCAATTGCTGGGCGTGCCGGTCCATTATTATGTCCGCATCGATTTCCAGACGTTTGTGGATTTGGTTAATATGCTTGGCTGCATCACTGTTGTCCCTGAGGAAACCCTGATTTTGGACCCGGTTGGCAGCGGACCGGACAAAGTCAGGATCACCGCTGGCGGTGAGCGTGAACTCTGCGGCTGGAAGGTGCTAGCCTATGCGCGCACCCGCAAGACCGAAGGCGGCGATACCGACCGTTCAAAGCGCCAACAGCAGGTAATCTTCGCTCTCCAGAAAAAAATATTCGACCCCGAAAACTTCCCTAATCTGATCGCCCAAGCGCCGAACATGTATTACCAGCTCCAAAACGGCATTCATACCAACATGCCGTTTGAAGACGCCCTCAAATTGGCCATGCTTGGCAGGGATATAGCCCCGGAAAGCATCGAGACCGGCATCATAGACACCAGCATGGCGACGTTCGACAACACGGTGTTGGGCGGGAAGGACGCCAGTGTCATGAAGCCGATGGCGGATAAGATTCGCGTTCTGCGCGATGAAATTTTCACATCAACAGGGCCGTTGAGCCCGATGGCGGTGCAAACCGGAAGCACGGATGTAAACCTGATCGCGCAGATGATGCGAAGCGAGGAAGCCCGCGTGCGCATTGCCGATGGAACCTTCACTCCCGGGCTTGACCAGCGCGCCGGGGTCTTCTTCCAGTCCCAGGGCATGAACGTGACCGAGGTCGGCGCGGCGGATACGGTTTATAGCGCAACCACTGTGATTGTCTACGGCCCCAAGTTGTACACGGTGCGTTTCATGCAAAGCGTATTCGGCATTTCAAGCAGTCAGATCAGATTCAACCCCGATCCCGCTTCTACGGTGGATATAGAAATCCGTCTCGGCTCCGATTTGGCCGGGGTGATACCGTAAGACATTCAAAAAAAACGAAACATCCCATCTCTTCACAAGAGGATGGGATGTTTCGTTTTTTAAAGGGAGCCTGTCAGCGTATTGCGCACCCAGTCGCCGACCAGCCAGTATTTGAAATCCCGTCCCTGGCTGCACTCGATTCCACCGTAAATTCCATATCCCAAAGCCACCAGGGGTATGGCGCTTAGAATACAGGCAATGGGCATGCACAACAGTCCAATGATGACCGCGCTAAGCGCCCCCGAAATTGCCCATGCCACTCCGGCGAGGATTCCGCCGCCAACCCACCAGATCAGTTGAAAGATCAATGCCTGCAGAGACTGATACGCCACATATCGCGAACGGTCCTTGTAGATCATGTAAATTGCCAGCGGGACGATGGGTCCCAAAAAACCAGAAACCAAATTTACCAGGACGCCCAAATGGGCGACCATCGCCCACTGGCGTTCCTCCTCCAGTCTGAGTGGAGTGAACGGCGATTGCGGTATTTGTTCGTTCATGGCATTCTCCTTTTTATATTTTCAGTTTACCACACCGAACAAAAAAGACTTGCGGTTCGAACCGCAAGTCTTTTTTGTCGAGAACGAAGGATTTATGCCCAGCCTTGATTGCGAATGAAATCGCTGATGACCGGAATGCGGACATCCTGTCCCTGATAGGCTACATAGGCCCAATACAGCATGGCAAATATGAGAATGCTTCCGCACCCAAAGGTGACGGTGGCGATGATGCTTATGGCAACCGACGCAACAATGGATTGAACCGCGTTGAATTTTACATAAGGACGGCTCTTTTTGTCTTCCATAAAGAGTACGACTATGGCGATGAGGGGAATGAGGTAACTAAGCATTGCCCATAATTTGTCGTCACTGGTAATTTCAGGTGACACTGGCGCTTGAGACATGGTTTATTCCTCCGGATAAGTTGGTTTTGGATTTAGGATATTTTACAGCCAATTTGTTCATCATGCAACCGACATATTTCACCCATGGGTACTGTATGTGCTAAAATGAACGCATGTCCATTCGGGTTGTATTCATGGGGTCGCCTGATTTTGCATTGCCCAGTCTTTCTGCGCTGGCGAAGACGTATAATGTCGTAGGGGTGGTCACGCAGCCCGACCGTGCTTCGGGGCGCGGGCGTGAGTTGAAACCGCCGCCGGTAAAGTCATTGACGCTGGAGTTAAATATCCCCGTAATCCAGCCGGAAAAATTGCGCGCGCCCGAAGCGATGAATCAACTTCGGGAATGGGATCCCGATCTGATCGTGGTTGCGGCGTTTGGTCAAATTCTCAGGACTGAAGTTTTGGCTTTGCCGCGTTATGGCTGCATCAATGTCCACGCCTCGCTGCTTCCGCGTTGGCGCGGCGCGGCGCCGATCAATGCCGCGATATTGGCAGGCGATGAAGAAACCGGCGTTACGATCATGAAGATGGATGTTGGACTCGACACGGGACCCATGCTGGCGTCAAAATCCATCCGCATTGGGCGGGACGATACGGCTGGTTCTGTCTTCCAATCCTTGTCCACGCTGGGAGCGGATTTGCTTATCGAGACCCTGCCGGAATATATTGCAGGAAACATCAGTCCCGTACCACAACCCGAAGAGGGCGCGACTTATGCGCCGATGCTTAAAAAGGAAGACGGATTGCTCGATTTCACCCGTCCTGCCGTGGAGTTGGAACGGCGCGTGCGGGCGATGAATCCGTGGCCGGGGGCATGGTTCGAGTGGAATGGTAGTCCGCTCAAAGTGTTGCGCGGCTCGGTTCTCGGCGGAGATAAAACCCTGGCAAGTGGAACCAGATTTACGGTAGAGGGAAATCCGGCGGTTCAATCCGCTGACGGCGCTATGGTTTTGGAGGAAGTCCAGCCTGCGGGCAAAAAGGTCATGCCGGGTAAATCCTTCCTGATGGGCGCGCGGGATTGGTTATCGTAGCGAATTCAACCCGCAAGGGTTGTATTTTCAAATTCATTCTTTGGAGAGAACATGTTCAATTCGAAAGCGTTCCTTGCCGAATTCGTCGGCACATTTGCGCTGGTCTTCGTCGGCACAGGCGCAAGTATTTTTGTTCAGCAGGATTTGGTTGGCATTGCCCTTGGGTATGGGTTGACGATGGCGGTTTTTGTATACGCCTATAGCCATATTTCAGGGGCGCATTTCAACCCTGTGACTACATTTGCGTTTGCGCTCAATGGAACCGTGAAATGGATGCAGGCGGTTTTTTATTGGCTTGCCCAGTTTGCCGGCGCGATCCTGGCGGTGCTTTTCCTTAAAACGCTCGTGGAGCCTCTTGGCGCTGATATTGGTCAAATAATAACCACCGGTATCTTGACCGAGTCCCAACCCGTTCTTGCAATGGTCGTCGAAGCTGTTTTGACGTTTTTCTTCGTGAATGTTGTTTTATTTTTGACGGTCGAAGGGGAAGGTAGCGCTTTTTCAGGGTTTGCAATTGGCGCGGCGGTGGCGCTTGTCGCCTTGATTGGCTTCGTTTTTACCGGAGATGTGATGAATCCTGCGCGCACACTGGGCGCGGCTGTTTTTGCCAAACCGGGCCTTGCAGATGTGTATACCTATGTAATCTATTTGTTCGGGCCGTTGCTTGGATCCACCCTGGCGGTGATCGTCTTCAATTTTCTGACCGAGGCGAAGGACGCGGAAGATGAAGAGGAACTGGATGAAGAGGAGGATGCAGCGGAGGATCAAGCCGACCCCCCCGTCCGATAATTTTTGACCCGTTGAAAAAGGCAGTTTCCACCGGTTGACGGGACTGCCTTTTTTGTTTAACAAGGGACGTTTGTCGTATCTATGTATGACCAAAAGAATCATCCTTTGAGGGTAAAATTGCATTAAAGAAACATTTCACAAGGAAGGTTCCCATGTCCGAATATGTTGCTGCGATAGATCAAGGCACCACCAGTACCCGTTTTATTATTTTCGACCATACGGGGGATATCGTTGCCGTTGACCAGAAGGAACATGAGCAGATTTATCCCAAGCCGGGGTGGGTGGAGCACGATCCGCTCGAAGTTTGGGCGCGGACTCAGGAAGTGATGAAGGGGGCGTTGGAGAAATCAGTCGAAGGTCGAAAGTTAAAGGTCGGGGATATTGCAACGATTGGGATTACGAATCAGCGCGAAACAACCGTCGTGTGGGACAAGTCCACGGGCAAGCCTGTCTACAATGCGATTGTGTGGCAGGATACCCGTACCGATGTCATCTGCAACGAACTGGCGAAGGATGGCGGACAGGACCGCCTGCGCGACAAGACTGGTCTGCCGCTGGCGACTTATTTTTCCGGGCCAAAGATCAAATGGATTCTCGACAACGTGGAAGGCGTCCGCGCGCGGGCTGAAAAGGGTGAATTGGCTTTCGGCAACATGGATACCTGGATCATCTGGAACCTGACCGGGATCCACGTCACCGATGTGACCAACGCTTCGCGTACACTTTTGATGAATCTGCGGACTTTGGACTGGGACGACGACCTATTGAATCTGCTCGGCGTTCCGCGCGCGATGATGCCTGAAATCAAATCTTCGTCGGAGGTTTACGGCCATGTAAGGGCGATTCACGAATCGCCCTTACATGGCGTCCCCGTTTCAGGCGATTTGGGCGACCAACAGGCAGCGTTGTTCGGTCAAACCTGTTTCAGCGCGGGCGAAGCGAAGAACACCTACGGGACGGGCTGTTTCATGCTGATGAACATGGGCGAGATTCCCGTGCCGTCCAAATCTGGCTTGCTGACCACACTAGGCTACAAGATTGGAACTCAAAAAGCAATCTATGCCCTCGAAGGCTCGATTGCGATTACAGGCGCGTTGGTCCAGTGGCTGCGGGATAATTTGGGCATCATCCAAAAATCGCCCGATGTAGAAACGCTGGCGCAGACCGTGGAAGATAGCGGCGGGATTTATTTTGTCCCTGCGTTTTCTGGTTTATACGCCCCGTATTGGAAATCCGACGCGCGCGGCGCAATCGTCGGCATGACGCGTTACGTCAACAAAGGGCATATTGCCCGCGCAGCGCTCGAAGCCACCGCCTACCAGACGCGCGAAGTGCTGGACGCGATGGAAAGCGACTCCGGCGTCAAACTCACCGCGCTGAAAGTGGATGGCGGCATGGTCTTCAACGAATTGCTGATGCAGTTCCAGTCGGACATTTTGGATGTGCCTGTGGTGCGTCCCAAAGTGGCGGAGACCACCGCCCTCGGCGCGGCCTACGCGGCTGGACTCGCCGTTGGCTTCTGGAAGGATTACGATGAACTCCGCGCCAACTGGGGCAGGGACAAGCAATGGACTCCGAAGATGGATTCTGGCGTGCGCGAAAAATCCTACGCGGGCTGGAAGAAAGCCGTCACCCGCACATTTGATTGGGTCGAGTAACAACGCTGAACGTTCGATGTTGAAAATAAAGGATTAATATGAATCGCAACGAAATTTTATCCGCATTAAAAACAAACCCCGAAATTTCCGTGCTGATTGTTGGCGCGGGGATTAACGGCATCGGAACCTTCCGCGACCTGACCCTCAATGGCGTGGATACTTTGTTAATCGACCGCGCGGACTTTTGTTCGGGCGCAAGCGCGGCCTCCTCGCACATGGCGCATGGTGGTATCCGCTATCTGGAGAACGGCGAGTTCCGCCTTGTCCGTGAGGCGGTGCGCGAACGCAACCGCATGATCCAGAACGCGCCGCACATCGTCAGCCCACTCCCAACGACCATCCCCATGTTCAAGTATTTTTCCGGCTTGTTCAATGCGCCGCTCAAGTTTTTGGGACTGTTGGAAAAGCCTTCGGAACGCGGTGCGGTCATCATCAAACTTGGTTTGATGATGTACGATGCCTATACCGGCAAGACTCGCACCGTACCTCGACACCAGTTTATGCTACGCGCTGAGTCTCTGAGGCGCTGGCCCAAGTTGAATCCGAATATTGCCACCACGGCTGTCTATTACGACGGCTTGATTTCCAATCCCGAACGCCTGGCGCTCGAAGTCGCTTTGGACGCTGAAGCCGAAAGCCCGAACGCGCGGATGCTGAATTACGTCAGCCTGGCAGGCGCAGAAAAGGACTCGGTCACGTTGAAGGATGAGTTGACCGGCGAAACATACACCGTCCGACCGAAGTTGTTGATCAACGCAACCGGACCCTGGATCGATGTGGCAAACCGGAAGATGGGGATTTCCACCCGATATATTGCCGGGACCAAAGGTTCGCACGTGGTTGTAGACCATCCCGAACTGCGGGTGGCGACCGGTTCGAATGAGTTTTTCTTCGAAAACAAGGACGGGCGCATCATGTGGATCTGCCCCTTGTACGACCGTGTGTTGGTCGGCACATCGGATATCAAGATCGAAGATCCCGACGATGTCCACTGCACCGACGAAGAAGTGGAATACTTCCTCGAACTGGTCACGCAGGTTTTCCCGTCCATCAAAGTTGGAAAAGAACATATTGTTTTCCAATTTACAGGCGTTCGTCCGTTGGGGAGCAGTGGCGAGGCAAAGACCACCGGACAGTACAGCCGCGACCATCACATCGAAGTGCAGGACAGCGCGAAGACCAAATTATCTTTCCCTGTGTATTCGCTGATCGGCGGCAAGTGGACTTCCTTCCGCGCATTCTCCGAGCAGGTGACTGACAAGGCGCTGGCGTTCCTCGGCAAGCCCCGCTCGAAGGACACGTCCACTCTGCCGATTGGCGGCGGGCGCGGATTTGCCACAGATCCGGCCGAGCAAAAACGTCAGGCTGAGAAAATCTCGAAGGAAACAGGAATCAGCCTCGAGCAGGCGCAGGTTTTATATTCCCGCTACGGCACACGCGCTGCGGACGTCGCCCGTTTCATGAGTCTCGAAAAAGATCCCCCGTTCGAATCCGTACCAGATCACACCCGCCGCGAGATCATGTTCCTCGTCCAATACGAAAAAGCCATGCGCCTCGAAGACATTCTCCTGCGCCGCGCCATGCTGGCCATGCTTGGTCGCTTGTCGAAGAAAGCCGTGCAGGAACTTGGCGATGTGTTCGGCGATTGCATGGGCTGGGATGCAAAACAGAAGAACGCCGAAGTGGAGCGCGTGCTGGCTTTGCTTCGCGATACACACGGAGCCAAAGTTTAGGCGGGTGGTAAAATACATCCCCTATGAAGTGTTCCGTAGTCATTCCTGTCTATCGAAGCGAGAAAACTCTCGACTTTTTGATTGAACGGCTGGGGGCGGTTCTGCCGACTTTGGCAGACGAATACGAAGTGGTTTTGGTCAACGATGGCAGCCCCGACGATAGTTGGGGCGCCATCGAACGGCTTGCAAAACAAACCTCCTGGGTACGCGGCATCAATTTGATGCGGAATTATGGTCAGCATAATGCCACGCTGTGCGGGATTCGCGCGGCGCGGTATGAGGTCATCTTCGTCATGGACGACGACCTGCAAAATCCGCCCGAAGAAATGCCGAAGCTGCTTGCAAAATTGAATGAGGGTTATGACGTGGTTTACGGCGTTTCGCGCAAACGTCAGCAGGCTTGGTATAAAAGTTTAGTCTCGGCGTTTTTGAAACGCGCCATCGCCTACATCATGGGACAACAAGCCGTGCGCGACATCGGCGCCTTCAAGGCATTCCGCGTGGATTTGCGGAATGCCTTCGATACGTTCAATGGCCCCGCTGTATTGGTGGATGTTTTGCTATCGTGGGGGACAAACCGCTTTGCCTCGGTGACAGTCGAGGAAGCGCCGCGCACGGTTGGGAAGTCCAACTACAACCTGTCCAAATTAATCAGAGTCTTTTTGCTGGTGTTGACCAGTTACACGACAGCGCCGCTGCGATTTGCCAGTATTCTCGGTTTTGTCTTCACCCTGTTTGGCTTTTTTGTTTTTATCTATGTTTTGATTACCTATTTCCTGTATGGGTCTGTCGAAGGCTTTCCCTTTCTGTCGTCCATCATTGCCATTTTCAGCGGGGCGCAGTTGTTTGCGCTGGGAATCATTGGCGAATATCTGGCGCGCCTCTTCGACCGTTCCAGTGGGCGTAAGACCTATACCGTCAGGGAGACAACCGACAGGGAATCCCGATGAAGGTTGGTATTATCCAATCCAATTTTTTGCCCTGGCGCGGATACTTCGACTTCATCCGCGAAGTGGATTTGTTCATCCTTCACGATGATTTGCAGTACACAAAGAGCGATTGGCGCAACCGCAACAAGATCAAGACCCCGCGCGGGCTGGAGTGGATCACCGTCCCAGCCAATTACAAAACCACCCGCCAGACCATCGAAGAAACGACGATTGATTACTCCACCCGCTGGGCGCAGAAAATGCTGAACCGTATTCGGGAAGTCTATCGCCAGTCCCCGCATTTCGAGCCGTACTTCACCCAACTCAGCGGACTTCTGCTCGAACCTGCCGATACCATCTCGGAGTTGAATCTGCGTCTCATTCATTGGGTCTGCGAACATTTGCGAATCGAGACTCCCATTCAGTTTTCGCGGGAGTTTCATCCACAGGGGGCCAAGACCGAACGGCTGGTTGGAATCCTCAAGCAGGTGAATGCCAGTGTTTATCTGTCGGGCCCCGCCGCGCAGGCATATCTCATCCCTGATCTGCTGGAAAGCGAAGGCATTCGCCTCGAGTACAAAAAATATGATTATTTCGAATACCCGCAGTTGTTCCCGCCGTTTGAGCCGTATGTCAGCATAATCGACTTGCTGTTCATGACGGGCGAGAACGCGCGATTCTACTTGACCATAGAGAGACCACAAAAAACACAGGGAAAAAATCCCTGTGAACTCAGTGGTGAAAACAAAGGGAACACCCATGAGCATTGACGAAACCCAGAAGAAACTAAACGACTATTTCACCGAAAAACTGGAGACCTTCGGCGCGACCGCCAAAGGCGTGGATTACAACGGCGAACAGGCACAGCAAATCCGTTTTGCGGAACTGGTCAAAGTGATCAACCCAGTGGGCAAATTCTCGGTCACGGATTACGGCAGCGGCTACGGCGCGATGTTCGAGTTTCTCCAGCCACGCGGCTGGGACTTCGAGTACTACGGCGTGGACATCATCGAAAAGATGGTCATTGCAGGGCGTGAGAAATTCAAGGCATTTCCAAACGCGCATTTCACGGCTGACGAGAAAGAATTACCAATTACTGATTACCTCGTCGCGGCTGGCATTTTCAACATCAAGCTTGATTCGCCTTACGACGACTGGCAGAACTTCGTCTGCGAAACTCTGCCGCGCATGAATGCGCTTTGTTCGAAGGGTTTTTCCTTCAACATGCTGACAAAGTATTCGGATGCTGACCGCATGGCACAGCGCCCCGATTTGTTCTACGGTGACCCGCTGTTCTTCTTTGATTTCTGCAAGCGTAACTTTTCGCGCAATGTGGCTTTGCTCCATGATTACGGTTTGTACGACTTTACCATCCTCGTCCGCAAGGATATTTAGCGGGAGTCCAAACGCTTTGCATCCTGATTTTGAACATCCACCGACGGGAGTCGTTGGACTCCGAAATTATTCATGAAACCCATTCAAGATTCGCGCGCTTCGGCGATTTTGTATAACCTCCTCGTCGGGCGGGCGGATTCGCGTCCCTGGCTGCTGCCAGCCAATATTTGCCCGGTTGTACTGATGACCTTTTTCAAGGCGCGAGTTCCATTTGAGTTTGTGGATATTTCGCCCGCCACACTGCACATGGATTTGGAGCGGGCGAAGGAAAAAATCAAACGCGGAAATTTTGGCGGACTGTTGTTTGCCCACGCCTACGGGGAATTGTCCACCCCGCTGGATTTTTTCTCCGAGATCAAACAACTCACCACCCCCCATTTGCTGATTCTGGACGACCGCTGTCTCTGCGTCCCCGACCTTGAGCCGAGCCACACAGCGGCGGATGTGATTCTGTACAGCACGGGTTATGCCAAAATTGCGGAACTCGGCTATGGCGGATACGCCTTCCTGCATGATGATCTCGAATATCGTTCAGCCAGTTTGCCCTTTAATCCAGCCGACTACGACCAAATAGAAAAGAACTACAAGCGAGCCATTCAAAAGCGGGAAAAATTTACCTACCGTGACAGTGACTGGCTGCAAATTGACCCGACTTTTCCCGCATGGTATGATTATTCCCGGCAAATCGAGATAAAAAGAAAGGCTTCCCTGATTCAGCGTCAGTTGCTGAATCAGGTCTATGAATCCAGACTGCCGGAGGAAATACAATTGCCGTCGGAATATCAAACCTGGCGGTTCAATATCCGCGTAAAAAACAAATCGCAAATCTTGAATGCAATCTTCGCGGCGGGATTGTTCGCCAGTTCACACTATGCTTCGCTGGCGGGTATCATGGCAGACGGCTCCGCGCCATACGCCGAAGCGCTTGCGGATGAAATCATCAACCTGTTCAACGACGAGCATTTCGACGAGGAGAAGGCGCGACAGACCTGCGATATTGTTTTGAGGAATTTATGATCAAAGTCGATTTCAATAAACCCGTCACCGTTGGCAACGAGTTCGAGTATATGCGCCAAGCCCTCGAGAACGTTAAGATTTCGGGAGATGGTGTCTTTACGAAAAAATGCCACGATTTTTTGGAAAGCGAACTCGGCGTCAGAAAAGCCCTGTTGACCACCTCCTGCACCCACGCATTGGAGATGTCCGCCTTGCTTTTGAATATCCAACCCGGCGACGAAGTCATCATTCCCGATTTCACCTTTGTTTCGACAGTCAACGCTTTTGTCTTGCGCGGAGCAAAGCCCGTTTTTGTGGACGTCCACCCCGACACACTCAACCTCGATGAGACCAAACTCGAAGCCGCAATCACGCCGCGCACGAAGGCGATTGTCCCCGTGCATTATGCGGGCGTAGGCTGTGAAATGGATTCGATTCTGGAGATTGCAAATCGCAATAACATCCCCGTTGTGGAAGATAACGCGCATGGTTTGTTCGGTAAATACAAAGGCAAATATCTTGGCACGTTCGGCGCGATGGCGACCCAATCCTTCCACGAGACCAAGAATTTTTCTTGTGGTGAAGGCGGCGCGTTGCTCATCAACGATCCTGCTCTGGCGGAACGCGCCGAAATTATCCGCGAGAAGGGGACCAACCGCGCGCGTTTCTTCCGCGGGCAGGTGGATAAATATAGCTGGGTGGACATCGGCTCATCCTACCTCCCATCTGATTTGCTGGCGGCATTTTTGTTCGCCCAGTTCGAGCAGCGGGACAGAATCCAAAGTCATCGCAAAAATGTCTGGGGGATGTACAACGCCGCTCTGAAAGATTGGGCTGAAAAACATGGCGTGCGGTTGCCCACCATACCCGCTGACCGCGAACAGGCGTATCACATGTTTTACCTGCTCCTGCCGAATCTTGAGTTGCGCCAGAAATTCATCATGTACCTGCGCGAACGCGGAATCTACAGCGTGTTCCACTACCTGCCGCTTCACCTCTCCGATATGGGACGTGGATTCGGCTACAGCGCGGGCGATTGTCCCGTCACCGAGCGAATCAGCGACCGGTTGGCGCGTCTTCCCTTCCACAATGACTTGACCAGCACCGACCAGGAGCAGGTGATCGACGCAATCATGGAGTTCCAATTCGAATGAAGTTTTCGTTGACCTTCTCCCGCCGCGAAACCTGGTTGGCTGTTTTTCTCGTTATTTTTGCCACCCTGTTGACTTACGGCACGCAAATCACCCAATTGGGTTTTTACCGTGACGATTGGTATTTACTCTGGGGCGCCCAATCCAAGGGTGTGGAGGGGCTTCTCAGCATGTTCGAGGGAGACCGCCCCTTTGTAGGCTGGCTTTATGTGCTTGACTTTTCTCTCTTGGGATTATCCCCCCTGGCATGGCATGTTTATGTCCTGTGTATCAAAACCGCTTCGGCTCTGGCGATGCTTTGGCTGCTTCGAAGTCTCTGGCCTGGGCGCAAAGTCGAGACGCTGTTTATTACGCTCCTGTTTATCGTTTACCCCGGTTTCTATCAACAACCCAACGCGCTGACCTACAAGCAGTTGCTGCTTGCCTACACTGCCTCCCTGCTTTCTCTGGCGTTGACCGTCAATGCGGTGAAGGCGCAGAAGTCTGCTGTCAAGACTGGCTTTACCCTTCTTGCGGTTCTCTTGAGCGCGTTTTATATTTTGATCTATGAAGCGCTGGTCGGTATGGAAGCCGTCCGCCTCTTCATGCTGTGGTATCTCTTTTATCGTCAGGGAAGAAATTGGAAGGAGAATATCCGCGCCACGTTGTTGAGCGCCCTGCCCTACCTTGCGTTTGCCCTGTCCTTCGTCGTTTGGCGTATCTTCTTTTTCGACAGCACGCGGAAAGCTGTCAGCGCGGAGAATATGCTGGGCAACCTGACCAGCCTGCACGGTCTGCTCGGTTTTGCCGTCGAGACCATGAAAGACTTGTTCGAGACGTCCATCTTTGCGTGGGCGGTTCCCTTCCAGCAGTATTCGAATCAACTGCCATACAGGGATTTGGGTCTTGCCCTGGGCTTGGGTGTTGTGCTCGTCCTGGCTGCGGGCGGGTATTCCTTCTTTGTGCGGAAACAGGCTGTGGCGCAGGAAGGCGACCAGTCGCCGCGCGATTTCCTGGTTCTGGGCGCGCTCATCGTGTTTGTCACCACTCTGCCGATCACGGCTTCCGGGCGGAATGCCCACTTCTCGGGATGGGATCGCTATACCTATCAATCCATTTTGGGTGTTGCCCTGCTGATGGGCGGTTTGGCTTTCCATGTTTTCAAGGGCGGATTGCGTTGGGCTTTCCTCTCCGCCCTGCTTGTGTTTGGCGTCGCGACCCAATTCGGAAGCGCGGTTTACTATCGCGATTATTGGAAGGTGGAACGGGAGGCCTGGTGGCAGCTCTCTTGGCGCGCCCCCCAAATCGAGGATGGGACGACCCTGATCGTTGCCCTGCCCGGCGGATACGGTCTTGCAGAGGAATACGAGGTCTGGGGTCCCGCCAATTTGGTGTACCAACCCGGAGGCCCGCTGCGTCTGCCCGGCCAGGTGATGTTCGATGACATCTGGATCGAGTTGCTTCTCGAAACACAGGAGAAAAGACTGGTGCGCGGCACCTTTACCATTCCGCGTGATTATGGGAAGGTCATCATCCTTTCGCAATCCTCGCCGGACACCTGCCTGCATGTGCTGGATGGAAGGCGCTTCGACCAGGCTGTGACCGAGGCGCGTCCCGACGTGCGTTTCATCGCGAAGTATTCCAACGTCGGGTTGATCGTTCCCTCTGTGGAAGGAGTCGCGCCGCTGGCTGAAGTCTTTGGCTCCGAGCCGCCTCATACGTGGTGTTACTTTTACCAGAAGATGGACCTTGCCCGGCAGACCGGCAACTGGCAGGAAGTGGTGAAACTTGGCAGGGAAGCCAGAAAACTCGACGTTGAACCTGCATCTGTGACCGAGTGGATGCCGCTTTTGGAAGCATACGTGGAATTGGGGGATATCGAAAACGCAAAAGACATTGCTCGATTCGTCCGCGCCGACAAATATTCCTTCAACAAGATGTGCGCGCAATACGAGTCGTTGAAGGGTCACCCGGCGGAATACAACCGTGACCATGTGTATGAGGCGTTGTGTAAGAAGTAGGATGGTAAAATCCCATCGATGAACCCAAAGAAAATGACCGTTGACCTTGTGATTCCCGTCTTCAACGAGGAGGGGGTTGTCGAACAAACCCACAGGCGCATCCGCGATGTGATCGATTTGCTCGACTACGATTTTCATTTCCTTTATGTGGACGACGGCTCCCGTGACGGGACGACGGATTCGCTCCGGAAAATAGCCGATTCCGACTCGCGAGTGACTCTCCTCCGCTTGAGCCGCAACTTCGGTCATCAAGCCGCGCTGACGGCCGGTATGGACGCCGCTACAGCCGATGTGGTGATCACGCTCGATGGGGACGGTCAGCATCCGCCGGAGATGATTCCGCAAATGCTGGCTTTGATCGCGCAGGGATATGACATCGTGCAGACCCAGCGCGTGGACGAGGCCCAGCCCGCATCCTTCAAAAAATGGACTTCGGGCCTGTTTTATCGCTTGATCAATGCGGTCAGCGGCACGCAGGTTTTGCCCGGCACTGCGGACTTTCGCGCACTCAGTCGTCCGGCGGTGGACGCGCTCAAAGCCATGCCGGAGTATCACCGTTTCCTGCGCGGCATGGTATCGTGGATCGGCTACGCCACCGTCATCCTGCCATACCGGCCCGCGGAGCGCATTAGCGGCGTGTCCAAATACTCCCTCGGAAAGATGGTGAAGCTGGCGATGGATGCGATCTTCTCGTTCTCGCTCATGCCCCTTTATCTCGGACTCAGCCTCGGTGGACTGCTTTTTTGTCTGGCGGGGGCGGAGATGGTGTATGTATTGTCGTTTTGGGTGATGGGACGCGAATCCAGCCTCGAGCCGGGTTGGAGTTCATTGATGTTCGTCATCCTGATCGTGGGCGGAATTCTGATGACTCTTCTGGGTTTCATTGGCGTGTATGTCGGCTACATTTTCCAGGAGGTGAAACACCGCCCCATCTATCTGCTGAAAGAGGAAAAACATGACGGATGATTCCCGTCCGCAGCCTTTTTTCATCACCTTCCTGCGGCACGGAGAATCGGTGGGTAACGCCGAATCCCGCTGGCAGGGACAGTCTGACTTCCCGTTGACCGATACGGGCCGCGCCCAGGCGCGCGCATTGGCAGAGCGCTGGCGGAAGGAGGATCAGGAATTCGATTTGGTAATTTCCAGTCCGCTGTTGCGGGCAAGAGAGACAGCGGAGATCATCGCCTCCGCCTTGAAGTCGGAAGTCGAACTCGACCCACTCTGGCTGGAGCGTGACAACGGGGATTTCTCCGGGCTGACGGCTGATGAAGTGCGCCAGAATTTTCAGCACCCGCCTTTTTACACACCTTACGATTCGGTCGGTGGCGACGGGGAGGGCGACTGGGAATTGTTTCTGCGCGCGGGTCAGGCGCTTCACAGCCTGCTCAAACGCGACCCCGCCCGCTATTTAATCGTCTCACACGGCGGGATGCTGAACCAGGTGATGCACGCCGTGGTGGGGCTTGCGCCGCAGGCAAACAATGCGGGTGTCCGCTTTCGTTTCGAAAACACCTCCTTTGCCAATTTGATCTATTATCCTCACCAGCATCGCTGGGTGGTGGACAGACTCAACGACCACACCCATTGCGCGGAGTCGAATTGGAAATGAAGTTTGAATTTTTGCAGAGGTTATCTTGCAGTCATCCATCTCGAACTTGAAATCGTCAGACCGGTTAAATGTTCTCGTCTTTGGCGCGGGAGCCATCGGGACTTATTTTGGCGGCTCGCTTGTCCTTGCCGGACATCAAGTCGTCTTTGTCGAACAGCCGAAAATGGTTGCCGAGTTGCGCGAGCGTGGACTGCGTCTCGACCTGACGATTGATGAAAGAAGAAATACCCGCGACGCGTATGTGATCGAGCCGCGTTCCTTCGTGATCGAGCCTTCGTTGGAAGGCGCGCTGAAATTCGGTCCCTTCGATGTGGCGCTCTTTGCGTTGAAGTCCTTCGATACCGATTCCGCTCTCGAAGAGATGAAACCCTTTGCGGCGAAGTTGCCGCCGATTTTATGTCTCTCCAATGGCGTTGACAACGAACAGTCCATCGCAAGGACCCTTGGACCGGACAAGGTCATTTACGGCACCGTGACTTCCGCGATTGGACGGCGGGGCGCGGGTGAGGTTGTACTGGAGAAGTTGCGCGGCATGGGCGTTGCGGCGGGACATTCCCTTTCGGAGAAACTGACCGCCGCTTTGGATGCCGCCTATCTCAACTGCCGTTTGTATCCCGAACCGCACAGCATGAAATGGTCGAAAATGCTGACCAACCTCATTGCCAACCCGACCTCCGCCATTTTGAATATGACTGCCGCCCAAGTTTTTGCAGATCGCAGGTTGTACAAAATCGAAGTGGATATGTTGCGCGAATGCCTGGCGGTGATGAAGGCGCAGGGACTCGAAGTGGTTGACCTGCCCGGCACGCCTGTCGGGTTGCTGGCTTTTGCCACCCGCTTGCCTCTGTGGATTTCCAGTCCTTTCCTCTCCCGCGCGGCGGGCGGCGGGCGCGGCGGAAAAATGCCCTCGTTTCACATTGACCTGTATTCCGGTCGCGGCAAAAGCGAAGTGGGTTACTTGCACGGCGCGGTGGTCCGCGAAGGAAGGAAATATAATATTCCCACGCCTGTCAACGAACTACTTACAAACATTCTCCTGGCGTTGACCAACAAGGAAATTCCGCTGGGTGAATATGCAGGTCAGCCGGAGAAACTATTGTCGAAGATCGAAATTCGAAAGTCAATTTGACTTTCGACTGGAAAAGGCCATGTCAATTCAAGTTGTGGAACCCAACAAACTGGTTGAACTTCACCTGCCCGATGGACGGGTGCTTTCGGGTCCGCGCGGGACGCAAGTGGGTGAGTTTCTCGAGAAAGTAAAGGATGACTTTGACGCGCCCATTGTGGCGGCGGTCATCAACAACGAAATCCACGAACTAACCTATCCCATCGATTTGGAATCCCACTGTCAGCCAGTCACCATGGCAACTGCCGACGGGGCGCGCATCTATCGCCGCTCGCTTATCTTCCTGCTCGAACTTGCCTTTGCGGATTCATTCCCCAAAGCCAAACTCACCATTGACCACTCCGTCTCATCCGGCGGATTCTACTGTCACGTTACGGGGCGTGACGCGCTGACTTCTGACGAACTCGACGCGCTGAAAGCCTACATGCAAAAACTGGTCGAGGAGGATTGGCCCTTCGAACGCAGGCAAATCCCCATTCAGGATGCCATCGAATATTTCAGGCGGCTTGGCTACGAGGATAAGGTCCGCCTGTTTTCGCACCGCCAGAAACCTTATCTTACGACCTACAGCCTCGGCCAATATATGGATTACCTGCATGGGTATATGGTTCCATCCACGGGATATTTGCGCTGGTTCGATCTTAAACCCACCGGAGGCGGCTTCACGTTCCAATTCCCACGCCGCCATGCGCCTACGCATCTCGAGCCGATGGACGATTACCCAAAGTTGCTGAGCGCCTTCCGTCAATATGGAGACTGGCTGACGAAGCTTGACATTGATAACGTTGGCGCGCTCAATGACGCCATCGAATCGGGACTCGCCGATGAGATCGTGCTTGTGTCCGAAGCGTTGCACGAGCAAAACGTCGCCGACATTGCCCAGCAGATCGTACAGAAGAATTCGCGCATCATCCTCATTGCAGGTCCATCCTCTTCAGGCAAAACCACCTCCTCGCGCCGTCTTGCGATTCAACTGCTGGCGCGCGGCATTTCCCCCTTTCCGCTGGAACTGGATAATTACTTCGTCAACCGCGATCAAAACCCGCTCGACGAAAACGGCAAGCCCGATTTCGAAAGATTGGAAGTTCTCGACCTTGCCCGGCTCGAGCAGGACATGGAAAGACTTCTTGCCGGGGAAAAAGTTCAGCTGCCGCGGTACAACTTCAAGACAGGGATGCGGGAAACGGGGGATATGATTCGACTGACGGAAGGCCAACCCCTCATCCTCGAAGGGATTCACGGACTCAACCCGAAGTTGATTGCCGGTCATTGGGCTGATTCCGCCTTTCGGATTTATGTCTCCGCCCTGACCCAACTTAACCTAGACCGTCACAACCGCGTCTCGACAACGGACACGCGTCTCATCCGCCGCATTGTGCGCGACGCCCGCGAACGCGGATATTCCGCCGCGCAGACCATCAGCGGCTGGGAATCCGTCCGCCGTGGCGAGAAGCGGCATATCTTCCCTTATCAAGAAAACGCCGATGTGATGTTCAACTCCGCGCTGGTCTATGAATTGGCCGCGCTCAAGCCGCTGGCGGAGCCGTTGCTGCGTCAGGTTCCGCATCGCGTGCCGGAATTCATCGAGGCGCGCCGCCTGCTTGCCTTTCTCGAATGGTTCCTGCCGCTGGATGCAAGCCTGATCCCCGCCAACTCCATTGTGCGTGAATTTCTCGGCGGCTCCAGTTTGAAGGATTTCAAAATCTGGCGAGGGTAGAGCAGAGTTGATCTTCAAAAAAATAACAGGAACGTGATAATCATTCTATAATATCGCCGATCTTACGAAGGGGATCTATGCGTGATTCTACAAATTTCTCAAGTTGGCATTTGACGAAACATAATCTATTACATTTAAAATATTTGATCGTGTTGGTTTTTGGAGATTTACTTCAAAGCCCAGCTTTTCTGTGTCTGTAATTAAATAAATTCGATTAGGTTGGTAGTTTGATTTTTGACTGAGAATCTTTGCTAGGCGAATTGCGTCATTGTTTGTGTAACGTAAATTTGGAATTTCATCCTCGTAGGATGAAATTCCAATTATGATTGCGTATTTATCAAACATATCAGCCATAGGTTTCCTCCACGAACTTTTGAAATCTTTGTCTCATTTTGTGGCTGTATGCGAAAAGGATGCCATTGTCCTTCCTAATTTATCTTTTTTGAGTTATCCTACGCTCCCGTGCAACCCTCTTTATTTTCCGCTCTTCACCTCAGTGTCTCCCAACTCACTGTTCACATCCGCAGGCAATTGGAGAATGATCCAACCCTGCAGGATGTCTGGGTGGAAGGGGAGGTTTCCAATCTTTCACGTCCCGCTTCGGGACATGTCTATTTCACCCTGAAAGATAAAAATGCTTCCCTGCGTTGTGTGATGTGGAAGACCGATGCCGCCCGCCTGCGACTTGGCCTGCGCGATGGCATGGCTATCGAAGCGCATGGGAGGATTGCCGTTTACGAACCACAGGGACAATATCAACTGGTCGCCAACATCATCCAGCCCAAAGGTGAAGGGGCATTGTACCAGGAGTTCCTTCGGCTGAAATCCATGCTCGAAGCCGAGGGGCTTTTCGATCCGGAACGCAAACGTCCCATTCCCGAATTGCCGCGCGTGATTGGCATTGTCACATCTGAAACCGGGGCGGCCCTGCGTGACATGCTCAACACCCTTCGACGACGTCTGCCGCTTGCGAAAATTATTCTTGCGCCGTCGCCTGTGCAGGGCGCGGAAGCTCCTCCCGCTTTGGTTAAGGCTTTGCAACTCCTCAACTCCGAATTACCAATTCCCAATTACCACGCGAAGCGTCCCGATGTTATTCTTATTGCCCGCGGCGGCGGTTCGATTGAAGACCTTTGGGCATTCAACGATGAACGGGTTGTCCGTGCCGTTGCGGATTCCGCTGTGCCTGTGATTTCCGGCGTGGGACACGAGACCGACTTCACCCTCTGCGATTTTGCCGCCGACCTTCGCGCCCCGACGCCGACAGCCGCGGCTGAACTTGCCTCGCAAACGACTTTGGATGACCTGCAAGAGCTTCTTGTTTCGCACTCCTCGCGTATTTCTTCCGCGATTTTGAACCTGGTCACTGGGCAAAAGACATATCTTTCTTCCCTGACGTCCCGCTTGAAATACGTCTCTCCCGGTCGGCGTATTCAGTCCGAGTATCAACGCCTCGATGAACTTTCCAGACACGCATTCTCCGCATTAAATCACCGCATCCAATTGCAATCCCGACTCGTAGATGGAATGTCCAAACGCCTGTTGGCGCTTAGCCCTGAATCTGTGCTTTCCCGCGGATATGCCATCCTCACCCGGAAAGACGATGGGGTGTTGGTTTCGTCCGTAAAACAGGCGCAGGGGGGGATGAAGGTCCGCGTCAGGGACGGTGAGTTTGACGTCACGCGGGATCGTTAGCGGCGCCTGTTTGGGTATTTGCAAAACATCCCCCTTGTTCTAAAATAGGCAGCACTCATTTCTTGAAATTGGAGTTTCCATGCCAAAAGCATCTGCAAAAAAAACAGAAAAGGCCGTCGAAGAATTGTCCTATGAAGAGGCGATGCGCGAACTTGAAGGCATCTTGGAGGCGTTGGAAGGCGAACAGAGTCCGCTCGACGATTCGATGAAACTCTTCGAGCGCGGACAGGCTTTGGTCGTGCATTGCAGTTCCCTGCTCGAGTCCGCACAACTCAAAGTTCAGAAACTGGCCGGTGAGACCGTGGTCCCATTCGAGGAAGAATCCGAATGAACCTGCTTGCAATCTTCCAAAACAAGGTTTTGATCGCCGTGCTGTCGGCATGGCTGCTGGCGCAGATATTGAAAATTCCCACCGAATATCTGAAATCCCGACGCTGGATGTGGGCGTTGTTCTTCTCTCCGGGCGGAATGCCTTCATCGCATTCCGCGCTTTTCGTCGCAGGCGCTCTTTCTGTTGGACTGTATTACGGTTTCGACAATCCGCTCTTTGGGATCGCAATTGCCATCACCATGATTGTTGCCTACGATGCTTCGGGAGTCCGCAGGCAGGCGGGGATTCACGCCGAGCGTATCAACGTGCTCTTCGAGGAATTATTGCAGGGACACATGTGGGATGAAGACGAATTGAAGGAAGTCATCGGGCACACCCCGCTGGAAGTGATCGGCGGGATTCTGCTGGGCGTATTTGTAGCCATCACACAGTGGATCATTTGGCCCTGAGCAGATTTCCGAATTCTTCAAAGATTCGCGTTCGGAAGTCTCTTCTTGACCCTTCTCAAAATCCCATTCACTAAAAACTGCAATTCAGGCACACGCAGCATCCACAATGCGGCAAAATATGCCCCGCCGCCGATGGCCACGCCCGCAGGGACGAGAATCCATGCGTTGAAATTTTGTCCCAGAGTCAGCCAGCCGTAAATCAGCGCAGACATCCCCAGTGCGGCGATTAAAGAGGAGATTGCTCCACGCAAAATGTGTCTTCCCTCTATTCCATTCAATCGCTTTCGCATCACGATGAACAAGGTGGCAGCTTCCAGTGCCGTTGCCAGGGAGTTGGCCAGGGCCAGCCCGCCGTGCGGCATCCAGCCGGCAATCTCAAAAAGATCGATGAATGCCAGACTGAAGACCACGTTCAACCCCATCGCAACCGTGCCGATGATGACGGGTGTTTTGGTGTCGTGCTGGGCATAAAAGGCGCGGGTCAAAACCTCCATGATGGAATGACCGATCATGCCTGCCGCGTACCACAGCAGCGCCCACGAAACAATTTGCACGGCGCGTTCGTCGAATTCGCCGCGCTGGTACAGGAGCGAAATCAACGGCTGACGAAGCAGAATCAATCCCGCGCTTGCCGGCAGAGCCAGCAAAATCACCGAACGCAGAGTTGCCGCCAGCGAGGAGCGCATTTCATCCTGTTGACCGAGCGCGTGCTGTGCTGAAAAAGTCGGCATGGCCGCTATCGCCGCAGACTGGGCAATCACCGCCTGCGCCATCAGCATCAGCGAGAAGCCATAATACAAACCGCTCACACTTCCGCCGGCCATTTTTGAAGCCAGCCATGTGTTGACCCAAAAGTTCAATTGCACCACCGCCACTCCCAGCAAACGGGGTCCCATGAGGACAATGACCCGCCTGACGTTTGGGTCGTGTAATCCCAGCCCCCCACCCATCCTTCCCCAAATCCGAAGGGATTTGGGGAAGGTGTCTGCCAAAGGGAGACGGAGGGGGCTGGCAATCTTCAGCAAAGATGGGATTTGCACAATCAAATAAAGCGCAGCGCCGATGACCACACCCCAGGCGAGACCGTAAATTCCCATCGAAGGAGCAAGTACGAGCGCGCCGAAGATGATTCCCAGTTGGTATAGCGCGGGCGTCAATGCAGGCACGAGGAAAACCTGGTGCGCGTTCAAAATACCGACGATCAATCCACCCAAGCCAAACAACACAGCCGAGATCAGTTGAATCCGCAGCAGGGAAATGGTCAATGAAAAAAGATGCGGGTCGGTGGAAAGGCCGGGAGCCAGCGCGTAGCGGACAACTTGCGGGGCGAACAAAGCCACCAGCAGGGCAAGCAGACTGAGGGTCAACGTCACGGCGTTGGCGATTGCGGCGGCGAGTTTCCAGGCTGAGTCTTTTTCCTGCTGCGCCAGTAATCCAGTAAACGTCGGGATGAACGCCGAGCCAAGCGCGCCGCCAGCCACCAGCAGGAACAAAGTCTCGCTCACGCGGTTCGCTGCAAAGAAAGCATCTAAGTCTGGAGACGCGCCAAACGTCCGCGCCACCACGATGCCGCGCAGCAGCCCAATCACCTGTCCCACAAAAATGGCGGCCATCACCGTGCCGGTCGCGCGCGCGATTTGTTTATTTATGTTTGATTCTGTCATAGGCGGCGGGATTATAACATTCCAACGTCCCGAAGGTTTGCTTTGCAGTGAAGAGCGCTTTGACGCGAAACCCTCGGGACGTTTTGTGACAGTGAAGTTATAATCTCGATTGGAGACTCTTTCATGAAGAAGACATTGACCTATCTTTTCGTTTTTTTTATTATTTCTGCCGCATGTAACTTTTCCACACCCACGGCGAATCCTGCGCCGCCGGATTCTGTCACCCCTCCGCCCGTGACGACGGGTGAACCTGATTCTGCCACCGAGACTCCCATCACGCTGACAGAGATTCCGCTTGAAGCCGGTTATGGCGTGGATGGCGGCTGGTTCCAGTTGTATTTTACGAATCCACAAAGCCCGCTTGCCTCGCAACAGACCGGCGGAGTGGACGCGCCTCTTGCCGCCGCAATCGACTCCGCCCGGCTTTCGGTGGATGTCGCCATTTACAGCCTAAGTCTCAACAGCGTCCGCGATGCGTTGATTCGCGCCCATAAACGCGGAGTGCGAGTCCGCATGGTGATGGAAAGCGAAAACCTCGACCGCTCCGACCCGCAGAAATTGAAGGATGCAGGCATTCCCATTTTGGGCGACCGCCGCGAAGGGTTAATGCACAACAAGTTCATGGTGATCGATAATTTCGAGGTCTGGACTGGCTCGATGAATTTCACCGACTCAGGCGCATATGCCGATAACAACAATCTGATTCGAATCCGCTCGGTGAAAATGGCGGAAGACTACATCAAAGAATTCGAGGAAATGTTCGTGGATGACAAGTTTGGCGATGCCGTTGTCGCCGAGACTCCGAATCCGACATTCGATATTAATGGCACGCAAATCGACGTGTATTTCTCTCCCGATGACGGCGTCCAAGCCAGCCTTTTGAATTTGCTGGAAAACGCGCAGGAAAGTATTTATTTCATGGCTTTCTCTTTCACAGCGGACTCGCTTGGCGAGTCCGTCCGCACGGGCGCAGAGCAGGATGTGGAGGTTTCGGGTGTGATGGATGATGGTCAAATCAACTCCAACGTCGGCACGGAATTCGACCTGTTCAAACAGGCAAGACTCGATGTTTTGCGCGATGTTAACGAAGGTCAGATGCACCACAAGGTCATGATTATTGACGAGAGTATTGTTGTCCTCGGTTCCTACAACTTCACCAACAGCGCCGAGACCCGCAACGATGAAAACCTGGTCGTGATCCACAGCCCACAAATCGCCGCAGAATTTATGAAGGAATTTATCAGGATACATTCGCAGGCACAGGAAGCAAATTGATTTCCCGCTCGCTTTTCCTCCTTTTGTTTTGACAAGCGGGGATTTCTTTTTTTTCACCCGTAACTTTTTGGAGAGATATTCGACTAATAGGGTGTAATCACTCCAAAATCAATAGAAAGAGGTGACAAAATGAAACGAATATCCCATGTTCTTGTCCTTGTTTTGGCGATCTCAGCCGTGCTGCTCAGTGCCTGCGGTGGGGCGGCGGCGGTTTCCGCGCCTGCCTCAGGGGGGGGCAGCAAGCCACTGGCTGGGCCCGTCGAATTTACCGGTTTGATCGAAGCAATCAACGGCGACCAGTGGACCATTGCCGGGGAGACCGTGACGGTTGATCCTTCCGTAGTGCGCGATGGTCCCTTCAAAGTGGGCGACACAGTCAAGGTCGAGGCGCAGGTTCGGGACGACGGTTCGGTGGTTGTCAGCCGCGTGGAACTTTCATCCGGCGATGACAATTCGAATGACGTCAACAGCAATGATGTCAACGTGAACGATGACAACAGCAACGACTCCAACTCGAACGAAGTCAATGGCAACGACTCCAACTCGAATGACGACAACGGTAACGATGCCAATTCGAATGACGATAATGGCAACGACTCCAACTCGAATGACGACAACGGCGGCAATAAAGATAACAAAGGCAAAGGCGGCGACGATGACAAGGGTGGCGGAAACGACGATAGCGGCGGCGGCAGCGACGACGACTAACCGTCGAACCGGTCTCGATCGATCAATTTACGGGTCGCCTGAATATTCAGGCGACCCGTCTCTACCGTATCATTTTTGGAAAAATCCAATGACAAAGCGCTTTCTGATCCCCATCCTCCTCTTTGTGGTGTTTTTTGCAGGTATGTCTGCCATCCAATTTGCAACACCCGATATGCCCGATAACGACGGTTTCTATCACATCAAACTCGCCTGGCTGATGCGGACGGAAAGCCTGAAACCCGCCTTCCCCTACCTGCCATTGAGCATCCTGAACGAAAACGAATTTTACGATCATCACTTTCTTTTTCACGTTGCGCTCATTCCTTTTACGTTTGGCGACCTGCGCCTGGGGGCAAAATGGGCGGCGGTGGTTTTTTCCGCCCTTGCTTTTTTGTGTGTCTGGTATTTGTTTCATCGGCAGAAAATCCCACTGGCATGGTTATGGGCGATTGGCTTGCTTGGCATTTCAGATGCCTTTCTTTACCGCATGTCCATCACCCGCGCCCAATCCCTTTCTTTGGCGGTTTTGGTTCTCGGCCTGGCATGGATTTTGGAGGGGAGGCACAAACACCTGTCCGTCTTGTCCTTCCTTTACGTTTGGATGTATAACGCCTTTCCGTTGATTTTGGCGATCGCCGGATTGCATTTCGTCTCCATACTGTTGTTGGAGCGCCGGTTGGAGTTTCGTCCACTGCTTTGGGTGGGGATTGGCATTGGGCTTGGGTTGGTTGTCAACCCGTACTTCCCTGATAACCTGATCTTCACCTGGCATCATCTCCTGCCGAAACTTCAGGACGCCACTTCCGTCAGTGTTGGCAACGAGTGGTATCCGTACGACACGGATCAATTGCTGCGAAATTCACTGCCCGCATTGGTCGCATTTTCGGGCGGCGCTTTGGCTCTGGGTCTGTCCGGCCGCAAGATGGATTTGCGGACGGCCGTCTCCTTTTTGGCAGCCTTGCTCTTCGCTGTGATGCTGTTCAAGGCGCGCAGGTTTGTGGAATACTTTCCGCCTTTTGCGTTGATCTTCTCCGCCTTTGCCTGGGCTCCGCTTATCAACTTGGAACGTCAACCCGCTTTGACTGAGTCAAAGCTCCCGGGCAGGTTGCAGATCAGCCTCCCTGTGATTTTGCTGACGGTGGCTGTTTCCGCTGGAATTGTCAAATCCATCCCGGCCGCGCAGAAACTCATTCTCAATTCCAAGCCCTATACGCTTTACGAAGGCGCGTCTGCCTGGCTCGAAAAGAATACTCCGCCCGGAGAGTTGGTCTTCCAGACCGATTGGGACGACTTCCAGCGCTTGTTTTTCTACAACAC
>DAOUAS010000069.1:0-12755 GCA_034433295.1 Anaerolineales bacterium
GGCATCGATTATCACGACGCGCAAACCGCCATCGCCCAGTTTTATGAGGCGGGGCTTTTACAAGACGTATCAGCAAAACCAGAAATAACAACCTTCAACCACACCGCATCGCCCCTGGAAGCCTGGCTGTACCTCACCCGTGCCTGCAACCTGGTCTGCGCGCATTGCTTCGTCAGCAAGGACATGCGCCGCATGAGTCTGGAAACAGGCTTGGGAGCGGTGGAGCATCTGTTCGAGCTGGCAGAACGGCACGGGCATCCCGAAGTCAAAATCAAATACGCGGGCGGCGAACCGACCATGAATTGGGGGTTGATCCCAGCCTTGCACGCGCGAGCGAAATCCCTCGCGCGGGAAACAGGGTTGAAGTTAACGGAAATTCTGGTGACAAATGCCACCTTGCTCAACCGCGAGAGACTGCAGTTCATCAAAGATGAAAAGTTCCGCCTGTCCATTTCGCTGGACGGCTTCGGCGAAGGGCATGACCGCCAGCGTCCCATCCTCAATGGGAATCCCACTTTCAAGCGCGTCCTGCGCTCCGTCCTGCTTGCGCTCGAAATGGGACTTTCTCCTTATTTGATCCTTACGATTACGCGCCTGAACGTGGACGAGGTCCCTGCGCTGACAGCGTTTGCTCTCGAACACCGCCTCATGCTGAACCTGAACTTCTACCGCCCTCATCATCAAAACGACACTCTCGCGGCGGACAACGCCTCCATGACCCACGCCCTGCGAGAAGCGTTGCAGGTCATCGAAACGAATTTGCCCGATTACAACTTCATGGAAGGGCTTATTGATCGCAGCAACTTCGGCGCGGCACATCAGCATGTCTGCGGCGCGGGACGGAACTATCTGAGCATTGATACCGATGGAAGTGTCCTGCCTTGTCACATGCTGACTGGCTACAACCTGCCAGGTATCCCCTTGCAATTGCTGGAATCGCCGCGCTTCGACGATTTCCCCAACCCACCCATTGACCGGCGGAACGGTTGCCACGTCTGCGAATGGCGCTACTGGTGTGGGGGCGGGTGTCCCATCCACGCAAAGAATATCATGGGAACATCGAATGTCTCATCGCCGTATTGCGGCGTATACAAGACAATCTATCCTGAATTGGTCAGGCTACAGGCGCTGCAATTGCTTCAAGCCGATGTAAAAAGACAATAGCCCGACGCTGAATATAAGGTATATCTGTTTTGGTGGATTGGAGTTGCTCCAATCCACCTTTCTTTTTTGTAAGAAAGTTGTGGGAAAAGATAAAGACATGAATAAGATAAGCATGAGATATCCGTAAGCGCTCTTTTCAAATGCAGGCGTACACTTGCCGCATTGATAAGGAAAGGAGACTACGATGTACAACCAAAACAGTCTCGCGACAGGTGCAAAATGGTTTTTCTTTCTGACCATCGTAATCCTGCTTGGCGCTTTCGCCCTCGGTTTCAATGTCAAAGATGCCACATGGCTCAGCCGCGAGATCGCCTTCGCGGAGGCGCATGAGATGAACGTTCAAACGGATATCGATCGCCAGAAAGCGGAACTGGACCTGCAGGTGCTTCAAACACAAACCGAGATTCAAGTCGCCGAGATGAAGCGACAGGCGGAATATGAAGCCACCAAACAACAACAGGAATTGAATGCAGCAACCACTGCCGCTGTGCAGCGGGCGAACTTTCAGGCAGGCTTGTATCACACTCTCAACTTCGGACTGATGGTTCTGATGATCGCTGTCGGTGCGGCGCTGACCCTTGCTGGTATCTCCGCTGCCGTCGGTCTGTACAAGATCCTGAATGCCAAAGCACAAGCCGCACATCCCAGCACATCTTCGATGATCAGTATAAACAAGAATCACCGCCATCCCTCATCTGCTGCACAGAAAGCGCGACAACGCGAAAGAGAAGAGCGTGAAAGGCAATTCATTGACAATCGGATGAACCAGATATTTCCAGACAGTGAGTTGATTTGGACATCCCAAGGCAATATATCGAAAAACCTCAAACCTGGAAACTACCCTTGGGCAGTCTAAGGAGCAAAAAAATGAAATTGCCAATCCCCCCAATGAGAGCCGCGGCCTTGTTTCTTCCGAAGAATTGTCTGAGCCGCTCGCCGCCGATAAACTGCGGACATCAATGTTGAAACTAAAACCGTCAACACCATAAGGAGGTGACCCCAATGGAACCACCGTATAAATTTGAAGAAGAGCCTGATATCAGGCTCTTCTTTTTTCGATCAGGTAAATCCTGCTGGCGCAAACAACCATTGCCTAAAACATTACCAAAGCGCAATATCCCATGAATTCAGCGTATCGATTCTACTTGGCGGGTACCAAACTTTGTCCGAATCGATGCGACTGGCAACCAAGCGTTTGACGGCATCAATTTCTTGACAAAATTCAGTCGCTGAATTATGATTAGAGTCAATAAAGTCTATTGGATTAGTAGGAGTTACAAATAAAGTGAGACTTTCCAAACGCGGTGAATATGGTCTTCGGGCAATGATTGCGCTGGCAGAACCCGCCCCCAATGGAGACGCCCCACAGATGATGCAGATCAAGGAGATTTCCCTGCGTGAGAACATCTCCATCAAGTTCCTCGAGCAGATTCTTCTCACCCTCAAGAACGCGGGACTGCTTCACAGCAAAATGGGCGTCGGCGGCGGGTATTACCTGGCCAGGTCAGCCAGCGAGATCACCCTCGGACAAATCTTCCGCGTACTGGATGGACCTGTAGCTCCCGTGAAATGTGTCAGCCAGATGGCGTATGAACCCTGCGGCTGTCCCGATGAAGAGACCTGCGGCCTGCGGTTGGTGATGAGCGATGTGCGGAATGCCATTTCCGACATTTTGGACCACACAACCCTGGCGGATGTAAAGAAACGCCAGAATGCCGTTCGCAGGAAACTTCGCATCAGGTAAGTAGAAAATTGCGTCGGTGGGGAACGCATTTTTATTTGCCCAAAAATATACTAAACCCGTAGACATTATAGATAATAAAAAATTGGAGAATCATTATGCAAAAACCTGTTTCGACACTAATTATCATTCTGATACTGGCTTCCATGGTACTGACCGCCTGCGGGACTGCATCCGCTCCGGCGGCAGCCGACGACGAAGTCAGCGGGACGATCAGCATTTCGGGCGCGTTTGCCCTCTATCCCATGATGACCGTCTGGGCTGAGGAATACACCAAACTCCACCCCGATGTCCAGTTCGATGTGCAGGGCGGCGGCGCGGGCAAAGGCATGACCGACACCATCGCCGGCGCGGTGGACATCGGCATGATCTCGCGCAGCATCAAGCCCGAAGAGGAATCCCAGGGCATCTTCTGGGTATCCGTTACAAAGGATGCGGTCTTCCCAGTCGTCAGCGCGGAAAATCCCGTGCTCGATGACATCCTCGCCAAAGGCATCAGCCAGGAAATCTTCAACAAGATTTTCATCACCAATGAAATCAAGACCTGGGGTGAAGTGGCCGGCAAGCCCGAGATCACGGATGAAATTCACGTCTACACCCGCTCCGACGCGTGTGGCGCGGCGGAAATGTGGGGCAAGTTCTCCGGCGGCGAGACCCAGGACGACATTCAGGGCATCGGCGTCAACGGCGAACCTGCCCTCGTGGATACGGTCATCAAAGACCCGCTTGGGATTGGGTACAGCAACCTGAACAGCGTCTTCGACCTGGGCAGCGGCGGACTTGTCCCCGGCGCGGTTGTCACTCCCATTGACATCGACGGCAACGGTCAGGCCGATAAGGAAAAGGGCGAGGTGTATTCAACCAAGGATGAAGCCTTCGGCGCGGTGGCAAGCGGCAAATATCCCTCGCCTCCCGCACGTTTCGAGAATCTCGCCACCAAAGGCAAACCCACTGGCTTGACCCTTGCTTTCATCGAATGGATTCTCACCGACGGTCAGCAATACCTTGAAGCCGCCGGTTACGTCCCGCTGACCGTGGAACAACAAGCCGAGTCACTCGCAAAACTCAAATGAGCGAAGTTAATTCAACATTCACGGCGCAGGAAAATATGAATGCAGGAGGTCGGGTTTCCCGGCCTTCTGCCGTTCTCCGCGCCCGGCAGGATCGCGCCGCGCAAAGCACTTTTTTTGCAATCACCATCCTGCCGATTGTGTTCATCCTGATTATCACCATCGCGCTTTTTGTGCGCGCCCTGCCCATTTTGGAAACACACAGTTTGTCGAGCCTCCTGTTTGGCAAAGTCTGGAAGCCCAACGACGGGCAGTTCGGCTTTCTGCCCTTCATCATGGGAACGGTCTGGGTCACGATTGTTGGGGTGCTTTTGTCTGTACCTGCCTGTTTGCTGGCTTCGGTCTATCTTGCCGAATATGCCCACACCCGCGTCCGCGCCGTGACCAAACCGATCCTCGATGTGCTTGCCGCCATTCCGCCGGTGGTCTATGGTGTTTGGGGATTGCTCGCCATCGTCCCCTTTGTGGATGAAGTCCTCGCGCCGTTCTCCAATCGCTGGCTGGGATTCATCCCCATTTTTGCCGTCACCCAGCCAACAGGTTTTGGAATCCTCGCGGGCGGAATCGTGCTGGCGGTGATGGTCGCGCCGCTCATTATCTCGGTCACATTCGAGGTTTTCTCCACCGTCCCAAATGACCTGCGTCACGCCTCGCTTGCCGTCGGCGCGACCCAATGGCAGACCATCCGCAACATCGTCCTGCCGCAAGTGACACCGGGCATCATCGCCGCCATTGTGCTGGCGGCGTCGCGCGCGTTCGGCGAGACCATCGCCGTGCTGATGGTGGTGGGCAACGTTCCGAACATGCCAACCTCCATTTTCGACTCGGCGTATCCGCTGCCCGCGTTGATCGCAAACAATTACGGCGAGATGATGTCCATCCCGCTGTACGACGCGGCGTTGCTGGGAGCGGCTCTCGTTTTATTGGTGGTCATCCTGATTTTCAACATCCTTTCCACGCTGGTACTCCAAAGATTCCTGAGGCGAAAATGGGCATAAAGAAAATGAAGAAAAACCAATTCGAGCGCAGGCATTTGCTCGAATTGTTCATGAAGACCATCATGCGCATCGCCCTGCTGATCGTGGCGGGCGCGCTTGGTTTAATTCTATGGACGATCATCGCTCGTGGTCTGCCCTCGCTGACCTGGGACATGGTCTCGCAAGTCCCCAAGGGCGGGTATTACATGGGCAAGGAAGGCGGCATCCTCAACGCCATCATCGGCTCGGTGTACCTTGCCACGGGCGGGACACTGCTTGCCATGCTGTTGAGCCTGCCGATTGCGCTCTACCTCAAAGCCTACCTCGGCGACTCGAAATGGGGCGAATACGTCCGCCTTTCACTTGATGTGTTGTGGGGCATCCCATCTATTGTTTATGGCGCCTTCGGCTTCGCGTTGATGCTCATGCTAGGTATGCGCGCTTCACTGTTGGCGGGCATCATCGTGCTGGCTCTGGTCGAACTTCCCATCATGACCCGCGCCATGGACGAAGTCATCCGCCGCATGCCTGCGGATCTGGAACATGCCGCCCTTGCGCTGGGCTCCACCCGCTTTGAAGTGGCGATGAACGTGGTCACGCGCCAGATGCTGCCCGGCATCACCACCGCCATCCTGCTTGCATTCGGGCGTGGAATCGGCGACGCGGCGTCCGTGCTGTTCACCGCAGGTTACACCGACCGTATCACCACTTCGTTGATGAGACCGACGGCATCGCTGCCCCTCGCGGTTTTCTTCCAACTCGGCTCGCCCTATCCCCAAGTCCGCGAGCGGGGATACGCCGCCGCATTGATTTTGACCATCATTGTGTTGCTGGTGAGTTTCGGCTCGCGCTGGCTCTCGGCGCGGTTGGGAAGGTACACGATCAAGTAAGGGCGCAGCGACGCTGCGCCCCAACAAGGATGAAATTATGGATACCCACATTCAAGTCAAGAACCTCAACGCTTATTACGGCAAGCAGCAGGCTTTGAAAAATATCAACATCGAGATTCCCAAACAACAGGTCACAGTCATCATGGGACCCTCGGGCTGCGGCAAGACTACTTTGTTGAAAACCTTCAACCGCTTCTTCGAACTGAACGAAGACACCCGCCTGACGGGCGAAGTCCTTGTGGACGGTGAAAACATCTACGACAAGGAAGTGGACGTGACCGAAGTCCGCAAGATCGTGGGGCTGCTGGCGCAGCGTCCTTCGCCATTGCCAATGTCGATCTATGACAACATTGTCTACGGAATGCACATCCACAAGATGAAGAACGACCGCAGGGAATATAAAGCCGCCGTGCGGCATTATCTCGAAATCGCAGGCTTGTGGGAGGAGGTGCAGAAGCGATTGCACGATCCCGCTACCAGCCTTTCGATCGGTCAGCAACAGCGGCTGTGTCTCGCCCGCGGACTGGCAGTCGAACCGGAGATCATCCTCGGCGACGAACCCACTTCCGCGCTCGACCCGATCTCGTCGCAGAATATCGAGAGCCGCCTGCTCGAATTGAAACAACAGTACACGACGGTCATCGTCACGCACACGCTGCGGCAGGCAAAACGTCTTGCCGATTATGTGATTTACATGTACATGGGCGAAGTGATCGAGGCAGGTCCCGCAAAGGAAGTATTTGGAAATCCCCGGCACGAACGCACGAAGCAATATCTCGAAGGGTTGTTCTAACCAAGGCGGCCGAAAGGCCGTCTTGGCTTTGGCAGTATAATCACGCCATGAAACGTTTACGAGTTGCATTTCTGGTTTTGACCTTTTTTGCGCTTTTCTCCTCCGCGCGGGCGCAAAGCGACGAACCTTTGGCAATCATCCTGACAGCCAAGGGACCAATCATGCCGCCCATGCTGGAATATTTTCAGCGCGGAATCAAAACGGCAGAACAGCGGGGGGCGGAACTGCTGGTCATCGAACTGAATACCCCCGGCGGCAGCGTGGATACGATGCTGGACATCATTCAGGATATTCGCTCCAGCAAAGTGCCGGTGGTGGTCTACGTTGCGCCGAAGAATGCCATTGCGGGCAGCGCGGGCGCGTTGATTACGATGGCGGGTCACGCCTCGGCAATGGCGCCGGATACGGTCATCGGCGCGGCAAGCCCAATTCAAAGTTCGGGCGAGAATATCCAATCCACGCTGGAGAGCAAGGTCAAGGAGACGTTGAAAGCCAAGGCGCGCACGCTGGTGGAGAGTCGCGGCGAGAAAGCCGTGAAGTTGGCCGAGGCGATGATCGATGACGCGACAGCCATCACAGCCAAAGAGGCGCTGGAAGCCAACCTGGTTGACTTCATCGCAGACGACACCGAAGACCTGCTGCAAGCGCTCGACGGATTCAGGGTCAAAACGGAGAAGGGCGAGCGGATACTGAGCACGGAGGACATCCGCACCGAACCTTTGGAAATCAGTTTCATCGAGCAACTACTGTTGATGCTCACCGACCCAAACATCGCCTTCCTTTTGCTTGCCATCGGCGTGCAGGCGATTCTTATCGAACTCTCCAGCCCGGGAGGTTGGGTGGCGGGATTTATCGGCGCGGTGTGTCTGACACTGGCGATCTACAGCATGGGTGTGCTGACCGTCAACTGGTTCGGCATCATCTTCCTGCTGATCGCTTTTGTGCTGTTCCTTCTCGACATCAAAGCGCCCACGCACGGCGCGTTGACGGCGGCGGGTGTGGCCTCGTTCATCGTCGGCGCGCTGGTGCTGTTCAATTCACCTGGCACACCGCAGTTCCAACGCGTTTCGGTCCCGCTGGTTATCGGTATGGGAATCTTCCTCGGCTTGGTCTTCTTTGGAATTTTGCTCATCGCCCTGCGCGCACAGCATCGCCCGATCCAGACCGGAAGCGAATCCATGCATGGGAAGACAGGAACGGCCAAAACGGTGGTCGAGCGCGAAGGTCAGGTTCAGGTGGAAAGCGAGCTCTGGAGCGCGGAAAAATCCGCCGAGTCCGAGCCCATCCGTAAGGGCGACCCGGTTGAGGTTGTCGAAGTCCGGGGTTTGAGATTAATTGTCAAAAAGAAATAATCATCCGCGTTGAGCGAAGTCGAAGCGCCCTGACGAGTGTCCTTCGACTTCGCTCAGGACGAATAAAAAAGGAATACCATGCCCGTTACCCCCACCAGAGACAGAGTTAAAACCGAAGTAGAGCCGCGCCCGCCGCGCCGGCCGGATTGGATCAAAGTCCGCGCGCCTTCGGGCGAGACCTTCGAAAATCTGCAAGCCTTGATGCGGAAGAAGGAGTTGCACACTGTCTGCGAAGAAGCGATGTGTCCGAATCTCGGCGAGTGCTGGGGCAGCGGGACCGCGACCTTCCTGATGCTGGGTGACGTTTGCACCCGCACCTGCGCCTTCTGCGACATCAAACACGGCAAGCCCGCTTTATTGGATTGGAACGAAGCCGAGCGCGTGGCGCAAGCCGTAAAGTCAATGAACCTGAAACATGCAGTGATTACGTCAGTCAATCGCGACGAGCGGCGGGATGGCGGCGCGCCGATCTTTGCGATGGTCATCAGACGAATTCGTGAACTCCTGCCCGGTTGTTCCATCGAAGTATTGATCCCCGATTTCAAAGGCAGCATCGAAGCCTTGAAAATCGTAATGGATGCCCGCCCCGAGATTTTGAACCACAACGTCGAGACCGTGCCGCGGTTGTTCAAGACCGTCCAGCCGCAGGATAATTACGAGTGGGCGGCGGCAACATTGAGCAATGCGAAAAAACTTGATCCCGAAGTGCTGACCAAATCAGGCATTATGGTCGGTTTGGGCGAGACGATGGACGAGGTGAAAGAAGTGATGCGCGACCAGCGCAGTTGGGGTGTTGACATCCTGACCATTGGTCAATACTTGCAGCCGAGCAAGAAGCATTTTGCGATGAATCGCTATTATTCGATGGAAGAGTTCGCCGAGTTGCGAGGCTTCGGACGGGAGATCGGATTCAAGTGGGTCGAGTCGAATCCGCTGGTGAGGTCGTCGTATCACGCGGCGGAGCAGGTCCGCGCATTGAGTGTGGTGCATCGGAAGTTGTACGGGGAGGGGCGGTGAACAGCAATCAGAAAGCGAAAAGTCCTCCCACTGTTGCATGGCGGGAGGACTTTTCGCTCATTGGGCTGAAAAATCATGCGCTCAAGAACCCCCTCGTCTCGTCGATCCTGCCCTTTTCCACCCTGCCCGTTGACTCGTAATAGTCCAGCAGTTGGGTGATGGTCAGGACAGAATGCATGGCATAGCCCGCCTGTTCGAGGGATTCCCTTGCCCCGGATTGACGGTCAACAAGGACAACGATGTCCCTTACTTTCAAGCCGACGGCGGTCAGTTTTTCGATGGCCTCGAATTTGCTTCCGCCTGTGGTGGCAAGGTCGTCGATGACAGCAATGGTCTCGCCGGCGTTGAAATCGCCTTCGATCTCGGCTTTCGTGCCGTAGGTCTTGGCTTCCTTGCGCGGATAAATCATCGGGTAATTGCCCTGCAGGGAAATGGCAGTGGCAATGGGAATGGCGGCATAGGGCAGACCTGCGATACGATCGAATTTCAGGTCCTTGAGAATTGGCAAATACGCCGCGCCAATCTGCTCCAAAAGTTTGGGATATGTGATGATGCGCCGCAGGTCGATGTAAATGGGAGACTTCAAACCCGACTTGAGGGTAAACTCGCCGAATTTGATGCAGCCCGCGGCGAGGAGTCCATCGGCGAGGGCGGAGAGTTGGTGATTGGTAACTGGTAATTGGGTCGGCATGATGAAGTGTCCTTTATCCCTGTCTATCAGGCTTATCTTTGATTCAATTCTCTTTTGATGCGCAAAATCTCATCGCGGAACTCAGCCGCGGCGAGTCCCGGTTTTTCGGCGCGGGAGATGCCGCGCGATACATTGACGAGCATCCCCTTGCCATCCTTGCGGAGTCCAACCCTCAAAGCGGATTCCAGCTCTCCGCCCTGAGCGCCGACACCGGGAGCAAGAAACCACAAATTGGGGACAGCCGCGCGGATATTTTCCATCGCTTCGAGGTGGGTGGCGCCGACGACGAGTCCGACGTTATTTTTCGTATTCCATGAATGGGCAAGTCTGGCAACGTGAATATAAAGGAACTCCCCCGTTGCAAGCATTGTGTCCTGCAAATCACCGCTGCCTTCATTGGACGTCTTGCAAAGCAGAAAAACGCCCTTCTCCGAATTCTGGATGAACGGGTCGATGGAATCCTTTCCAAGATATGGGTTCAGGGTGACGCAGTGCGCGCCCACACTCTCGAACGCGGATCTGGCATACGCCTCGGCAGTGGAGGCGATGTCTCCGCGTTTGGCATCGAGGATGACGGGAATCAATGAGCCAAGCCGTACCGATTCCGCCCGAACGGCTTCGATCACCTGCTTGAGCGCCGACCAGCCATCCGCGCCAAAGACCTCGAAGAAGGCCGCGTTGGGCTTGAAAGCCGCGGCGTAGGGGGCGGTCTGCCTGACGAGATTCAGGCAGAAGTCCAAAGCGGTGGCGGCGGTGGGTTCTTTCAGGTCGGGGATGTGGGGATCGAGTCCGACGCACAGCAATGAGGATGAATCATCCACCCGTTTTTCGAGAAATGTGAAGAAGGATTCCATGAGGGATAGTATACCCTCAACGGACTATTCGACAAACGATTCCCACTTGCTCATGTTTTGGCGAACAAGTCGATCCCCCTGCCAGCCGAATTGGTCCCAGAAGAACGAGCGCCAGATATCTGCGCCATAGCCGCGGCATTCGGCAAAGAAGAAGTCGGCGGGGAGGGTATCGGGCAGGTTGCAAACCGGGGATTCAGCGCCTTCGCCTGCCGGCATGGACGGCACTTGTCCCTCGCGCGAGTTGGTGAGATTGGGCGTGGGGACACAGTCTTCGTACCAGACTCCGTTGCCATCGGGCAGGCGGCAAACCGAAACATCCTCCTCCATCACAAGGGTGTAGGTGTAGGCATCGTAGATTTTGTTGCCGGGGTTGAGCAGACGCACGGTGTCGCCGCCATCTCCCAGCAGGATTTTGGTTTGCAGTCCGTAGAAGACGGCGCGCCCGCCGGGTTTCAGGGTGATATTCGGCAGGGTGAAGAAGGGGGAGCCGCCGATATCCTCATCGTCCAGTTTCCAGCCGTTGAGGTTGACATCCACCGCGCCGATATTCTTGATTTCGACGAATTCGTCGAAGACATCCACCCTGCCGTCCTGATTCCAGTCGAAACCGGGGCGGGCGAGGAATTCGTTGATGACGGGCCGGACAATGGGGATGGGCGTGGGGAGAGTCGTCACTGGCGTGGCTGTGGGCTGAATGCCGGTGGAATTTACCTTTCCGGGCGTTCCGTAGATTGGGTCGCCGTTTGCATCCCTTCCGTTTCTCACCACACCGGTATTCGTCACCCATGCGTCATCGATTTCGGCGGTATTCCCCTGCCGTTCCATGGATGCGTAGTTTTTGCCGCCGCCCTTCGGCCACCCGCCGCCGTTTTTATTGGCGGTGTCGATGGGATTCCCGTTCGGGTCGCAAAGGTAGAGAATCTCACCGCTATCTTTAAGTTTAGGGGAAACCGAGACCAGGTATATCTGGTTTGCAGCGATATCCGAAACAGTGGTATTGTCGGTTGCGGTGGAACCGCGTTCCAGAAGGAAGTAACCGCCTGCCGCGATTTTCAGTCCGCTATTCAGGGCAATGTAATCGGTCCCAGCGGCGCCGCAGCCGTTAAATCTTATCTTCCAGCCGGTAAGCGTAATCTCCGCATTGCTGGGATTATACAGTTCCATCCATTCATCTTCATTGCTTGCGGCTGTGCCAAGCCAGGCGACCTCGTTGATCAACACAGCCCGATAGGAGGTGACAACTTCGCTGTCGTCGTCGTCGTCGGTGATGGAACCATCGCCGGGGCTGGAATCCGGGTCGGACTGTCCCGATTTCCACACCTCGGCGAAGTTTGTTTTGATTCCATAGGACGACAGGGTGGCGGTGATGTCCAAGGTCTTGCTTGCGCCCTTTGCCAGGTTCCCGACCTTCCATATGCCGGTGGTTCTGTTATAACTTTCGGCGGACGGGGAATGGGAGGAATAGGACAACCCCGAAGGAAGCAGGTCCTTCACTTCCACATTGGTCGCGTCGGCATAGCCATCGTTGGCGACCCTGAGCCTGAACGTTACCCTGGACCCCCTGTCGATAAACGAAACCCCGCCGACGATATCTTGTGTCAGGCTTAGATCTGCGGAAGGAGCCCCGGCATCGTCGTCTTCCACGCAGGTGGTAATACTGTCACTGCAATTCCCGGGGACGGAATCAGGGTCTACTTCATTGGCGTCCGACACTTGAGCCCAGTTTTCAGGGAAGACGCCGGGGCTTGTGGGCTGGGTGGTGACGACCAGGGTTTTACTGCTGTTTTTGGGCAGCGCCCCCACATTCCAGATACCCGAAAGTCTGTCAAACGTTCCTGCGCTGTTATCCGATAAGACCCCATACCCCGTAAATAGAGACCTGACTTTCACCCCAGAGGCATTGTCGGCGTTGCCATTGGCGACTGTGATGGTAAATACGGCGTTTCTTCTTGCGCTGTCGATGTCTGCGGTTTGGGTCAACTGCAAATCAGACACCATTACTTCCGCGATGGCTTCGTTGTTGGAGGTGATTAAATCGCATTGATCGGACCTGTAGATGCTTGCCGTATTCGTCGTGCCATCACCGTCCTTGTCCGCTTTGACTGTGAGGGTCAACATGGCGCTCGTGGGCGAGAGCGGGTTCGGACTTGCTTCCAGCCTGCCCACGTTCCAAATCCCCGTATTGCTGTTATAGACTCCGGCAGGC
>DAOUAS010000070.1:0-3355 GCA_034433295.1 Anaerolineales bacterium
GCCAAATATCACGCCGCATTGCGTCGAAACGGGTACACCGCCCAATATCAGGGCTTGACCTTCTGGTCGCCGAACGTGAACATCTTCCGCGACCCACGTTGGGGACGCGGACAGGAAACCTGGGGCGAAGACCCGTTCTTCACGGGCGAAATGGCATCCGAATTCGTAAGAGGAATGCAGGGCGATCATCCCAAATACCTAAAAACAGCGACATGCGCCAAGCATTACGCCGTCCATTCGGGACCGGAGAAGGACCGCCACATCTTCAACGCAGTTGTGACGAAACGCGAGTTGTACGACACCTACCTCCCCGCGTTCAAGAAGCTGGTGACCGAAGCAAAGGTCGAAGCGGTGATGGGCGCGTACAACCGCGTCTTGGGAGAAGTCTGCTGCGGAAGTAAACTTCTTCTCGAAGACATCCTGCGCGGCGAGTGGGGCTTTCAAGGACACGTCGTCTCGGATTGCTGGGCGTTGCAGGATTTCCACCTCAATCACAAGGTCACAAAAGACGCGGCGGAAACCGTCGCCCTTGCGCTGCATCACGGATGCGACCTCGGATGCGACCACGTCTTCAGCGAGATTCCCGAATCGATCTCACGCGGACTAATCACCGAAGCGGATGTGGACCGCGCCCTCGAACGAACCCTCGGCACACGCTTCAAGCTGGGGATGTTCGACCCGCCCGAAGACGTGCCATTTACCTCCATCTCCGCCGATGTGGTTGCCTGCCCCGAACACCGTCAACTGGCGTATCGCGCGGCAACAGAAGCGGTGGTCCTGTTGAAGAACAAGGACAACATCCTCCCCATCAAACCTTCCACAAAGAAAATTTTCGTCACAGGTCCCGCCGCCACCAGCATGGAAGTTTTGCTCGGCAACTACTACGGCTTCAACAACCACATGGTCACGCTGCTCGAAGGCTTGACCGGTCGGCTCCCCGAAGGCATGGGCATGGAATACACCGCCGGCGCAACCTGGAAACATCCGCGCGAGATCGAACACACCTGGGCGCCTGACACGGCGCAATCAGCAGACTTTGCGATTGTGTGCGCGGGTCTGTCATCGTTTCTCGAAGGCGAGGAAGGCGATTCCATCCTCTCGGCGCAAAACGGCGACCGCGAAAGCATCTCGCTGCCGCAGAATCAAATCGATTACATCAAGGAACTCACCATCCACGGCGTCAAGATCGTGCTTGTCCTTACGGGCGGCAGTCCCATCGCGTTGGGCGAAGTCGAAGACATGGTGGACGCCATCGTCTTCGTCTGGTATCCCGGCATGGAAGGCGGCAGGGCGGTTGCGGACGTTCTCTTCGGCGACGTTTCGCCCGCCGGCAAACTCCCGCTCACCTTCCCCAAATCGCTCGACCAGCTTCCCCCATTCGACGATTACAGCATGAAGGGGCGCACCTACCGCTACATAACCGAGGAACCACTCTACCCGTTCGGCTTTGGTTTGAGTTACAGCCGCTTCGAGTATTCGGACTTGAAACTGGATCAAACGAGAATCACCAGCGGGGATTCGCTTCACGTCAGCCTGACTCTGAAAAATGTCGGCGGATGCGACTCAGCCGAAGTTGCCCAGTTCTACCTGAGCGACCTCCAGGCTTCGAGCGCTGTCCCATTCCATCATCTGATCGGTTTCGAGCGTGTCAACCTCAAAGCTGGCGAAAGCCGCGAGTTGAAATTCACCGTGACCCCTGAGATGATGTCCTTCTTCAATGATGATGGCAAGTTGACTCTCGAACCCGGCGAATTCCGTCTGGAAGTTGGCGGATGTTCCCCCAGCCAGCGCGGACAGGAACTCGGCGCGCCCAAGCCCGTCACAGCAAACTTCGAGGTGAAATAACATGACGCACGTCAACTTTCTTGGGCTGGACTGTCTGCCTCTGAAAAATGAACGTCTGAAATTGCTGGTTACCCAATCGATGGGACCGCGCATTCTCTCCTTGAGTTTGGATGGCGGGGAAAATCTATTGGCCGAGTTGCCCGGCGCAGTGCTGGAGTGTCCCGGCGTTGGCGACTTGCACCTCTACGGCGGACACCGCTTATGGCACGCGCCCGAAGAACCGGGCCGCACCTATCTACCCGATAATTCCCCTGTTGAAGTCAACCTTTTGGAAAATGGATGTCTGCTCACGCAGGATGTGGAAGCAAAGACCGGCTTGCAAAAATCCATGCGGATTCAACTGGCGAAAAATGCCCCGCAGGTAATTATTATCCACCAGTTGACCAACCACGGTTTATGGTCTGTGACATGCGCTCCGTGGGCAATCACGCAATTGAAAACCGGCGGCATGGCGATCCTTCCTCAAGCTTGTGAAGACACGTGTGTCCTGCCCAACCGTTCGCTGGTCATGTGGCCCTACACCGACCCATCGCTCCCAAACATCCAGTGGGGCAAAAACTACATCCTGTTCCGTGCCAGCGTGGAGGCGCCCTTCAAAATCGGCTTTCCCAATCCGCGGGGCTGGCTGGCTTACTGGTTGAATGGAACTCTGTTTGTCAAACGCGCCAGGTACGAAGCGCAATCCACCTATTTCGATTTCGGGAGTTCAAGCGAATGTTATTGCAACGACCGCTTTATCGAATTGGAGACCATTGCGCCCATCAGCAACATTGATCCAGGCATGTCCGTTGAGCATGTGGAAACGTGGGAGTTGTATGATAATGTCGAATGCCCGCGCGACGAAAAAGACGCGCAGGCGCTTGTCGAAAAATTGAAATTGGAATGAGGTAATTATGCGCTACGGTCATTTTGACGACGCAAATCGCGAATATGTCATCGAGACTCCCGAAACTCCCCTGCCCTGGATCAACTACCTCGGCAGCGAATCCTACTTCGGGCTGATCTCCAACACGGCGGGCGGATACTCCTTCTATAAGGACGCGCGCCTGCGCCGCCTGACCCGCTATCGCTATAACAACGCCCCGCTCGATATGGGCGGACGATACATTTATCTTCGTGATAACGATACGGGCGGGGAAACCCCGCCCCTACAATGGTCACCCTCGTGGATGCCGGTGCGCAGGAAATTGGATTCGTACGAATGCCGCCACGGGATGGGATACACCGTCATCAAGTCGGAACTGGCGGGGATAGAATCCCAGACCCGCTATTTTGTGCCGCTCGGCGAGAACCTCGAAATCTGGGAGTTGACCCTGACCAACAAGCGGAATCAACCCGCAGGTTTGTCCGTCTTCTCGGCGGTCGAGTTCAACCTGTGGGACGCGATGGACGACGCGACCAACTTCCAGCGGAATTATTCCGTCGGCGAAGTAGAAGTTCTGGACGGGGTCATCTATCACAAGACCGAATACCGTGAGCGCCGCGACCACTTCGCCTTCTTCGCCTGCTC
>DAOUAS010000071.1:0-5951 GCA_034433295.1 Anaerolineales bacterium
ATGGCGCAAATTGGGCGAATTTCACGAATGTCTTTTGGGCTTTTTCGCGTTATTCGCAACATTCGAGAAATTCGCGTTAAGGTTTTTCACTTCAACCTGACCATTACCAAAAATATGTCATTGCGAGGGCGCGCTTGCTCTTTGCCCGAAGAAATCCTTCCGTGATTAGAGGATTGCTTCGTCGGGGAGATCGCCCTCCTCGCAATGACATAAATATTAAGGAGAATTCATGCACTACAAACTCGCACTCATCGGCTTCGGCAACGTTGCCCGCGCGCTGGCGCGACTCTTCCTCCGCAAGCAGGACGCGCTCGAGGCGCAGGGCATCACCTTCTCGTTCACGGGAATTTCCACTGGCAGGCACGGATTTGCCGTCAACCCCGACGGGCTGGACATCCTCAAAGCCCTCGAACTCGTCGAAAGCGGACAATCCATCAACTCGCTTTCCCTATTCCCTATCGCCAATTCCCTCGAAGTCATCCAGAAATCAGCGGCCGACGTGATGTTCGAGAACTCCCCTGTCAACACGCAGACGGGTCAGCCCGCCCTCGACCACATCCGTGCGGCGCTGAATCTGGGAATGCACGCCATCACCGCCAACAAAGGCCCCGTGGTGCATGGCTACCGCGAATTGACCGCGCTTGCCAAATCGAAGGGCCGGCAGTTCAGGTTTGAATCCACTGTGTTGGGCGGTTCGCCTGTCTTCTCGGTCTTCCGCGAAGCCTTCCCGCTGGCGGAGTTGTCCTCTGTCAAAGGCATCTTCAACGCCACCACCAACATCATCCTCTCGCGCATGGAAAACGGCGAAGCCTACGAAGACGCGGTCAAATACTGTCAATCCATTGGCGTGGCGGAAGCCGACCCCACCAACGATGTGGACGGCTGGGATGCGGCAATCAAAGTCGCGGCGCTGGTCACGGTTTTGATGGGCACACCCATGACGCCCCAGCAAGTCAACCCGACGGGTGTCCGCGGCATTACATCCGAAATGATTGCCAAAGCCAAAGCCGGGGGCAAACGTTACAAACTGGTCTGTTCCGCCGAAAAGGCCGGGGATAAGGTCCTGGCAAGTGTCGCCCCGCAACTGGTCGATTCCTCCTCCCCCCTTTATGGCATGATGAACTCCAGCACGGGCATCACCTTCCGCACCGATGTCATCCTCGATTATTCCATCATCTTGTCTGAGCGGGAAGGAATGCAGGGCGGCCCCGTCGAAACCGCCTACGGCCTGTTCGCGGATTTCGTGAATTGTTGTCGATGAACCCAAAGCGGATAAAAGATGAGACTTAAAAATAAAACAGCAATTATCACAGGTGGGACGAGCGGAATTGGAAAAGCCACGGCCCTGCGGTTTGCAGAGGAGGGGGCAAACCTGATTGTGACGGGCAGAAGGTCGGAGTTGGGAAAAGCCGTCGAAGCGGAATGCGGGCAAAGGGGCGGTCAGTGTGTCTTCGTCGAGGCTGATCATACGAAGGCGGAGGATTGTCAGCGGGTGACGGATTCCGCGTTGCAGAAGTTTGGCCGCATCGATATTTTGTTCAACAACGCGGGCATCGTCACCAAAGGGACGGCGGAGACCATGCCCGAAGCGGTGCTGCGCGACACGCTCGAAATCAACGTGACGGCGGTCTGGCGCATGTGCAGCCTGGTCATCCCGCAAATGAAAAAACAGGGCGGCGGGGTCATCGTCAACAACGGCTCGGACTGGTCGGTGGTGGCGGGGAAGAACGCCCTGCCGTACATTGTCAGCAAGGGCGCGGTCGGTATGATGACCAAGGCCATGGCATTGGATTATGCGAGGGACAACATCCGCGTCAATGCGGTCTGTCCCGGCGATACGTTTGTGGACCGTTGGATGGAGAAGGGATACTTCGAAGGCTCCGACCCGGTGACTTTGGAGGAGGCGATCCGCGAGGCAAGCGACTACCTTCCGATGGGCAGGTTTGGCAAACCTGAGGAAATCGCCAATGCCGTGCTGTTCCTGGCCTCGGATGAATCCACCTTCGTGACCGGCCACTTACTTTTGGTGGATGGTGGAAACACGGCGCAGTGAATATAGTATGTAAAAATGGAATTCGCGATTGGTTTTAAAAGCTTTTTTGGATATAATGGAAAAGCTTTACACCTTCAAAGAAAGGAGGCCGTCCATATGTTATTCTCACCGAAAGAGAAGGGGCAAGGTCTGGTTGAGTATGCGCTAATCCTCGTTTTAGTCGCCATCGTTGTTATCGCTGCGCTTATGATACTCGGACCCGTGATCGGCAACGTGTTTAGCAAAGTCAATAACAGTTTATCCAGCATCTAGGAAGACTGGATGACGAAAAAGATTATATGTGGCAGCCTGCCGTTCCAGCAGGCTGCCCATGCGTTTTTTCTGCGCCAGACCTGATATTATTTTTTCGGCTCTCTGGGAATTGCTGTGATACATGTCCATGCAAGGGCAGGGTTACTCCGCTGGGACGCCTGATTCAGACGGCATTCAACGCCTGCACAAATGTCTCCGCCATCTTTTGGATATTGATTTCCTCCGAGACGATGCGAAAAGATTCTTTTCCCATCTCCCGCAGCCGCGCCCTGTCGGACAGGGCGTTTTTCATTGTGGCGACCAATGCCCCGTAATCTTCGGGCTGAATCTGCCAGCCGTTCCCCTCGCGGACGAGGTCGTCCTGCGTGCCGTCGCCCTTTGCCACGATGACAGGCAGACCATAACTCATCGCTTCCTGCACGGCAAGTCCGCCAGTGCCGGGTAGAACAAACAAATCCGCCTGCTCGAAGTAAGGTGTGAGTTCCGCGCCGTGTTTTGCGCCGATGAATTCGGCCGAGGGATAAACTTCCCCTGCCAGCGATTCCAGCGCAGCACGTTCGGGTCCATCCCCGACAATGAGCAGGCGCGGCTTGGATTCCATTTCGGCGCAGGCGCGGAGGAGAGAGTCAACCCGTTTGCGAGATTGCAGCCTGCCGACGAATAATAAAGCCGGTTGAAGGTCAAAAGTCGAAGGTCGTTGGGGCGATGGAGAGGTTGGCGCCGGGGAAACCGAGTTATGCGCGGCGAAAATCTTTTCACGCGGCAAGCCGAGGGCGGCATATTCATCCGCGCCGCGCTGACTGTAGGAAAGCATCGCGTCGAATTGGTGAATAAATCGCTTCCAGACCGCGCTTTGTTTGGGAGCGCCCAGCCCCCAGCCGATGACTTTTCGTCCGCGATTGTGCATCCACCTGACAGCGGCGGGCGTGGACAGGTAACGCGGATTGGCTTCCACGATCAGCGCATCGGGATTCCAATCTTTGAGCCAGGTGATGAATCCGCGCTGGTAACAGAAATAGAAAGAGCCTGAAAGAATGTGCAGGTTGCGGGCGGGTTGGTAATTGGTAACTAGTAATTGGCTTCCATCTTTGATCATTTCTTCAGGGCGCGCCTGCCCCGCGAACAAGCTCATGTCTTCGCAGGATTGCGCGAGCAGGTCGAAGAACGGGACGCGGTACGAGGGCAGGACTCGCTGTTGCAATCCGAGTTTTCCGTTGAATTTCATTTTGCCTCGCAGCGCGAAAAAATGACCGCGTACTCGTCGGTGTATTGCTGACACCACACATCCGAAACCGAGACCGCATCCACCAGCCTGGACTGAGCCGCCTTTGAGAGCAATAGAAGGTTGATTCCTTCGCGGTCGAACATCTGTTGCCAGCCTTCGGCGTTGGTGACGCGCACATATTCCTCCCATTGCGCCTGCGAAAAACTGTACATGCGCGTGTCCATCCAGGTGGGGCGGGAGGGCAAAGCAAACTCAAGGTACGAGCCGAAGGCATAGTCGTTCCACATGGGCGCGGGGAATTCAGGATGCGCTTTCAAAAACTCCACCGCCTCAATGGGTGTGGTGGTGGGTTCATACAAGTCGGGAGCGTCATTCCACCATGCATCGCGCGCGCCGGGCAGAAAGATCAGGGGCAGGAAAAGTAAAAGCGAAGCGAGAATCAGGTTGAGGCGCGGGTTGATTTCTTTCGGGGAGGTATCGAGCCATGTCCGCGCCCAATCTCCAATCAGTTTGGCCGTCCATATCCCCAGCAGGAGCATCAGCCAGATGACGTAGCGGACTCCCGAAAAGGCCAGCCAGCCGAAGCCGAGGAACCAGACCCATTCGAGCCGCGAAAGTTTTCCACGTGAAAGCGCCGCCAATGGAGCGAAGGCCAGTATCCATGCGAAGAAGATGTTCATCTGCCAGCCTGCGTTGGTTGGCGGCTTCCACTCCACGCTGAATAAATAATCGGACGGATTGTTGAGAATGAAAACGAGATATTGCCAGACTTCAATCCCGCGCGGGTTGAGCAGGGTTATGAATGCCATCATGGCAAGCGCGGCAAACATGGTTTTGCGATTTCCATCCCCGAATACGAGCGCCGCGCCCGCCAGAAGAAACGGCAGGACAAACGAGCCGTGCAAATTGACCCATAGCAAAGTGGACAGCGGCAGAAGAAACAGCCATCGGGTTTGTCCTGCCTGCCATTTGTATACCGCAAGCGCGCACAGCATGAACAACGGGTAGGCAAACAACTGCGGGCGCATCACCCAATTATTCGAGGTGGAGAGTCCGATCAGAATCAACAGGATGGTTGCTGTGCGCGGCCCCGACGCTTCGCGCATCATCCACCACAACAAACCGTAGGCAAGTCCCAGCAAAACGGCGCGCAGGAGGAAGGTGAGCGCCGCGCCGCCCGCCTGATAGACGAGATGAAAAAGAATCCCAGCCAGCCATTGCTGATAAAAAATCGGCTGTCCCGCGCGGCTGTATCCCATGGTATCCGCCAGCGGAACCGCGCCTTCGGATAGGATATCCCTGCCAAGGCGCAAGTACCACCAGTAGTCCTGCGCGGGAACGGTCAGCATGAAGGACAGCCCGATCAGGGGCAGCAGGGCGATGCTTAGCCATAGAAAATCATAGGAACGAGAAGAGTTTTGCATAGTTATCGTTGTAGGGGCGAGGTCACCTCGCCCCTACTTACTTGTCGTCCGTCATCCCACATGCGGCGCGGCATACGCAGGCGACTTGTGGACGTGAACCACTTTCCACGCGCCGCCCAATTTCACCATCACGCGGCTTTCGTTGTGCGCGGCGACTTTCACGCCTTCGGGCAGTGCTGTGCTGATGAGCAGGGTGTAACTCGCAATCGCTGTGTCGCCGTAGCGTTGGATCAATAAATTCGACAGGTCGAAACGAGTCTTCCCCTTTTCCTCCGCGCCAAAGACCGAGCCGCTCGCTGCGTTCGAAGTCATCATGAATTCATGAAAAGGAAGTCCATCCAACCGATGCGGCGTGACCCACCATTCGTACAGCGTCAAATCCTCCGCCGTGGTTTCGTGATACGACGCGATGTCGTTGGTCATGATGCCTTGCAAATGTTTCAACAAAAAGTCGTGAACTTCTGAATCCATGGTTGCTCCTCGTTTGAACAAGGGCGGGGTGGCCTTGCCCCTACACATCCAATAAAACTTTTAGATACGACTCGACCATTTTATCGAGACCGAATTCCGACTCCGCCTGTTGTCGCGCCGCCGCCCGAAATTGATTCTGTTTCTCGAAGATTTCTCCCGCCTCAGCCGCCAGCGCGGAAATATCGGGCGTTTCCAACTTCCACGGACTCGCGCCGTAGGGGACGATACAACCCGCGTCGTCCGTCACCAACTCTTTGATTGAGCCGCTGTCGAAGCCGATGACGGGAAGTCCGCAAGCCAGCGCTTCGATGACCGAGTTTGGACACGGCGGGTTGACCTCGGCACAGTACATCAAATGCGACGAACGCGCCAGTTTGGGAATCTCGGCGCGCGGGACAGTTCCCAAAAATTTGACTGAGAGATTCACCACAGAGTTCACGGAGGTAATTTGTTTTTGAGTTGCTTCATCCACTGTGCCAGCCACGGCAACTTCCATCGGATATTTCTCCGCGAGTTTCTCCGCCAC
>DAOUAS010000072.1:0-8299 GCA_034433295.1 Anaerolineales bacterium
GCTGTCAGCGGACGCCCCGTCAAGTTGACGGCGGCGCGGCTGGATTGGGTTTACAAGGACGGAAACTGGACGGAGACCGAAACTGAAGTCCAGACCTGCGAGACCGAATCCAAACCCGAGCCTGACTCCTGCACCTTCGAGACTCCCGTCGGCGGCAGTTATCAAATCACCGCCACTGTCACCGATGAGCAGGGACGCAAGAATCAAAGCCGCTTCAGGCGTTGGGTCAGCGGCGGACGTCGCCCCGCGGCGAACAAAGTGGAGATGGAGGAAGTCACCCTCGTCCCCGACCTCGAAACCTACCAGCCTGGCGATACCGCCCAAATTTTGGTGCAGTCGCCGTTCACGCCTGCCGAAGGTCTGCTCACCGTCAGCCGCAGCGGAATCCTCTACACCGAGCGCTTCAAAATCGAAGACGGCTCGACCACGCTGGAGATGCCCATCAAAGAGGAATACATTCCCAATCTGAACATCCGCGTGGATTTGACGGGCAGTGCGCCTCGCACGGACGAAAATGGGGAGCCGCTTGCCGACTTGCCCTATCGACCCGCCTACGCCAGCGCGGAGTTGAACCTGAAGATTCCGCCCCTCGAGCGGACTCTGTCTCTCGAAGTGAGCCCAACCCGCGAAAAATTGGAACCTGGTTCCAGCGCGTCGCTGACCGTCTCGCTCAAAGACGCGAACGGCGAGCCTGTTCCCAACGCGGAAGTGGCGGTGGTCGTGGTGGATGAAGCCATTCTCGCGCTCACCAACTACAAGCTCTCTGACCCAATTGATACTTTCTATCAGGATCGTCCATCGTACCTGTACACCACGTACGGACGCGCCAATATCATCCTCGCCGACCCGCAGACTCTTGCAGGTCAAGCCGAGGAACAACTTAGGTCGGCAAAGGAAATGACTGACACAGCCCAATTTTCATTGGAAGCGCCCGCTTTAGCTCCAATGGCTGCCGCACCCATGGCAACCATGACTCCGCAAGGGCTGGGCGGAGGCAACGCCCCTCAACCCGCCATCGCCGTACGCACAGATTTCAACCCGCTGGCGAACTTCTCGCCGAGCGTCAAGACCGACGCGAACGGCAAGGCGCAGGTCTATTTCAGCCTGCCCGATAACCTCACCCGCTATCGAATCATGGCGGTGGCTGTGGACAACGGAGGCAGACAATTCGGCATCGGCGAATCCAACCTGACGGCGCGACTGCCGCTGATGGTTCGTCCGTCCGCGCCGCGCTTCCTCAACTTTGGCGACAAGTTTGAACTGCCCGCCGTCCTGCAAAATCAAACGGATGAAGATTTGACGGTGGATGTCATCGCCCGAGCCGCAAACTTGGAAATTGACCCCCCTTCCCCCCATTTCGAAAATCAGAAATGGGGGGACGCAAGGGGGGTGCGGGTGACTGTCCCTGCGAATGACCGCGTCGAAGTGCGCTTCCCCGCGTCAACCGTCATGGCTGGCACGGCGAAGATTCAATTCGCGGCGGTCTCTGGCGAATACGAAGACGCCGCCACGGTGGAACTCCCTGTGTACACCCCGTCCACCAGCGAAGCCTTTGCCGTCTATGGTGTGATTGACGAAGGCGCACTGGCTCAACCCGTTCAATACCCGACGGGAGTCTTCCCACAGTTCGGCGGACTGGAAGTCACAACCTCGTCCACCGCTTTGCAAGCCCTGACTGACGCCGTCCTCTATCTGACCGCCTATCCCTTCGAGTGTTCCGAGCAGTTGTCTTCGCGCGTGCTGGCGGTTGCGTCCCTGCGTGACGTGCTGACCGCCTTCAAAGCCGAAGGGTTGCCGTCGCCCAACGACATGGAATTCGCTGTCAGCCGCGACATCGAACGCCTGCGCGGATTGCAAAACTACGATGGCGGATTCCCCTACTGGCGGCGCGGATTCGAGTCTGTTCCGTTCAACACGATTCACGTCGCCCACGCCCTCGTCCGCGCCCAGCAAAAGGGATTCGATATCCCACCTGAAATGCTGTCGAGCGCCCAGATCTATCTCCAGAACATCGAAAATTATTATCCGTACTGGTACAGCCAGGAAACGCGCTGGACCTTGAGCGCCTACGCGTTGTATGTCCGCAACTTGATGGACGACCATGACGCGGCGAAGGCAAGCACCCTGCTCGACGAAGCGGGGCTGGATAAACTCCCGATGGAAGCCATCGGCTGGCTGTGGTCGGTGATCGAGGACGAAGAGCAGTTGACCGCCATCCGTACCTTTGTCAACAACCACGTGGTCGAGACCGCGGGCGCGGCGAACTTCACCACCTATTACAGCGACCAGACCTACCTGCTGCTCAGCTCCGACCGCCGCACCGACGCGATTCTGCTCGACGCCCTGATCGAAGACCAGCCACAGAGCGACCTCATCCCCAAACTGGTCAACGGCTTGCTGGCACACCGCGTCAAGGGTCACTGGGGCAGTACACAGGAAAACGTTTTTGTGCTGCTCACCCTCGACCGCTACTTCAACACCTACGAAGCGGAGACTCCCGAATTCGTGGCGCGAATCTGGCTCGGCGACACCTACGCGGGCAGTAGTGAATTCGTCGGGCGCACCACCGACCTGCACGAGACCTTCGTCCCGATGACCTACGTCCTTGACGAGACAGCAGGCGGGAGCGAGAACCTGATTCTGCAAAAGGACGGCACAGGACGACTCTACTATCGGCTTGGACTGCGCTACGCGCCCACCGACCTGAATCTTGATCCGCTCGACATGGGCTTTGTCGTCCTTCGGACTTACGAAAGCGTGGACAATCCCGAAGATGTCCGCTTGGATAACGACGGTGTCTGGCACATCAAGGCTGGGACTCGCGTGCGGGTCAAGATCAAGATGGTCGCAGATAACCGCCGCTATCACGTCGCTCTGGTTGATCCGCTCCCAGCGGGGCTTGAGATCGTCAATCCCGCACTGGCGGTTTCGGGCAGCATTCCGCAAGATCCGTCCGCGCCTGAGTTTCGCTACGGCTGGTGGTGGAGTTGGACCTGGTACGAACACCAGAACATGCGCGATGACCGCGCCGAAGCCTTCACCTCCCTGCTTTGGGATGGCGTCTACGACTATACCTACGTCGCCCGCGCCACCACGCCTGGAACCTTCGTTGTCCCGCCCGCCAAAGCCGAGGAAATGTACTCGCCCGAAGTCTTCGGTCGCAGCGGCAGCGATTGGGTGATTGTGGAGTAGATTCAAACTGCTACATCGGGGGCTTAGCCCCCGATGTAGTAAAGGAGAGGAATAAAATTCATCCACAGCTGAAAAAAGACTGATATATAATGGCAAGACCATGCTAAATATGTTACGGCGTTTTTTTGCCCCGCCAATTTTTGCCGATGAAGAGAAAACGCGGTCTTCGCAGTTCGTGATCCATTTTTCATGGGTCGCAATCGGCGTAATTTTTATATTGATCCTGTCCAGATTGGCAATCTGGACGGACGCAAGCATAATCTCCGTGCTCACCCTTTCGGCGTTCATCCCGCTACTATTATTCGCGCAGTATATCGTCAAACTGGGACATGTAAACATGGTAAGCGCCATCGCCGTATTGGGTCTGTGGGGCTTGTTGACCTATCTTGCATGGGTCGCGGATGGACTTCACGATGCGGCAATCTTCGCCTATTTTGTGGTCATGATTCCCGCCAGCCTTGTGCTGGGTTGGCGTTTTGCAGCCATTATAGGTGGGTTGAGCGTGGCTGCCATCTGGTATTTTGCCGTCATGGAAAAACAAGGGTTGCGTGTTTCACATGTGGACGACCCCATTAGTTACGCTCGCGACCTTTCAGCAATTATTATTCTTGTTGGCGTACTGATCTACCTGTTGATCACAAGATGGGCGCGCACTTTGCAGGCGGCCCGTATTGAACTGCAGGAGCGCCTGCGCGCCGAGGAAAAACTGCAGCGTCATGCAAATTATCTATCCGCCATGAACGAAGTTGCCATGGGACTGTTGAATCGTCTGGAACTTCGTCCCCTGCTCGAATCCATCCTGCTGAAGGCCTGCCGTCTGATCGATACTGAACACGGATTGATCGAACTGGTCCTGCCTGATGGATTAGCGCTTTGTCAGGAGGTGGGGTATGGCAGTTTCTCCAAATACAACGGGGCGCTTACCCTTAAAAACGAAGGCATGGTTGGCAGTGTGTGGAACAATGGCGAGATGCTTATTGTTCAGGATTATTCAAGCTGGGAAAAGCGGGTACCCGAAGGCGTTGAAGCAGGCTACACAGCCGTAATGGGCGTTCCGCTCAAAGTGGGAGAGATGGTGATTGGCGTGCTGGTGATTGCCTACACCGAGACGGGAAAGGTGTTTACCTCGGAGCAGATCAACCTGATGGAGCGCTTTGCGGCGCTGGCTTCGCTGGCCATCGATAACGCCCGCCTGTATGAACAGGCGCAAATCGAACTAACGGAAAGGCGAAATACCGAGTCCGCATTGCAACAAAATGAGGGGCGCACGCGCGCCATTCTCAACGCCATTCCAGATATGATTTTTGAGATTTCGAGAGAAGGAACTATTTTGGATTTCATCGCATCCACCGAACTCATGCCCATTATGCCGCCATCGCAGTTCCTTCGAAAAAATGTAAAAGAGATATTTCCACCGGTCATTGCCGAACAAACCCTGTTCATTCTTGGGCGCGCATTGGATACCGAACAGGTCAATGCCTTCGAATACGAATTGTCGTCGGGAGGTGAGAACCAATTCTTCGAGGCGCGCATTTCCGCCATCACCCCGCAATCCGCGATCATGATGGTGCGAGACATCAGCCAGCGGAAATGGGTGGCGACCGAGCGGGAGAAACTCATCAATGAACTGGAGGAAAAAAACAGCGAACTGGAACGCTTCACATATACTGTTTCGCACGACCTCAAGTCGCCGCTCATTACCATCAAAGGGTTTCTGGGTTTTCTGGAGCAGGATGCCGTCAATGGCAATCTCGTGCGCTTAAAGGCGGATATTCAGCGTATCGCCAGCGCCACCGACAAAATGCAAATGCTCCTCAACGAATTACTCGACCTCACCCGTATCGGGCGTTTGGTCAATCCCTCCCAAAATGTCGATTTTGGGGAGATCGCGCGCGAGGCTGTCGAACTGGTCCATGGGCAAATCCAGAGCCGGGGTATTTCAATCTCGATTCAGGAGAACCTTCCCACCGTGTATGGGGACCGGCGCAGGCTGATCGAGGCGCTCCAAAACCTGATCGATAACGCCGCCAAATTCATGGGGGATCAACCCGCCCCGCGCATCGAAATCGGACAGAGTCAATATGAGCATGGGCTGCCCGTTTTCCATATCCGCGACAACGGTATCGGCATCGACCCGGCCCATCATGATCGCATTTTCGGACTGTTTAACAAACTGGATGCCGAAAGCGAAGGCACGGGCATTGGTCTGTCTTTGGTCAAACGGATCATTGAAGTTCACGGAGGCAGGATCTGGGTTCAAAGCGAAGCGGGCAGGGGCGCGACCTTCTTCTTCACCCTGCCCGGCGAGTCCGCGTCCTGATTCGTGTTATAACTGGCATCATCTTACCTGGAGGATTATTTGTTTTATGAAGCGAGCAGTCAGCATCAGCATTGGTTCGTCAAAAAGGAACAAGGCGGTTGAAGTCACCCTGTTTGGCGAAAAGGTCAGCATCGAACGCATCGGCACGGACGGCGACATGGAAGCCGCCGCGCTAAAATACAAGGAACTCGACGGCACAGTGGACGCATTCGGCATGGGCGGCGGGGATTTGGGCGTCATGACGGATGGAAAATGGTATCCGTTTTACTCGGTGCAGCCGATGGCGCGGTATGTCGATAAAACACCCCTGGTGGACGGCACCGGCTTGAAGAATACCCTCGAAAACCGGGCATGCGCCACGATGGAGTCCAAAATCAAAGACTATCTCGACGCGCATGGACGCAGAGTCTTCATGGCGGCGGGCGTGGATCGCTGGGGACTTGCCAAGGCATTTGTGGATGCGGGTTATGAAGTCATCTTCGGCGACCTGATGTTCGGGTTGGATATTCCCATCCCCATTTACACCCTGAAACAACTCAAAGTCCTTGCATCCATTCTCATGCCCATTGCGGGGCGCCTGCCCTACTCGTGGATTTACCCCATTGGTGAAAAACAGGAAAAACGAACGCCAAAATTTGGAAAATATTACGCCTGGGCAACGGTCATTGCCGGCGATTGTCACTATATCAAACGCTACATGCCCGATGACCTGAAAGGTAAAGTCATCGTCACCAACACCACCACAGCCGAGGATGTTGAGTTGTTCCGCAAAGCAGGCGTCAAGTACCTAGTTACCACCACACCCGTCCTCGAAGGGCGCTCCTTCGGCACGAACATGATGGAGGCCGCGCTGGTGGCCGTCGCCGGAAAGGGACGTCCGCTCACCTGGCCCGAATTGACCGAAATGCTCGACAAACTTGGCTTCGAACCTCAAATACAGGAGTTGAATTAATGGATGCCATCGTAACAGCCGGGGGAATCCCGCAGCCCGGCGACCCCTTGTATGCTTATTCCAACGGCGATTCCAAGGCGCTGATCGATGTCGCAGGCAAACCCATGGTCCAATGGGTATTGGATGCGCTCGGCAGCTCCAAGGAAGTGGATAACGTGATCCTGATCGGCCTCACGCACAAAAGCGGTCTGACCTGTAAAAAGCCCCTGCACTACATCTCCAACCAGGGCCGGATGTTGGCCAACATCGTCGCCGGCGTGAACAAATCCATCGAATTGAACAAAAAGACGGAGTATGTTCTCATCGTTTCCTCGGATATCCCCACTCTCAAGAGTGAAATGGTGGATTGGCTGGCGCAGACCGCCATGCAAACCAGGGATGATATTTATTACGGTGTCTGCCCGCGTGAGGTGATGGAGTCCCGCTTCCCGACCTCGAAACGAACTTACACCAAGCTGAAGGATATGGAAGTCTGCGGCGCGGACATCAATCTCATTCATGTCAGCATGGCGACGGAGCATCTCGATACCTGGGAAAAATTGATTGGCAGTCGCAAGAGTCCGCTGGCTTCAGCGGCGGTCATCGGTTTCGATACGCTCTTCCAATTGTTCACCCGTCAATTCACCCTGCAAGGTTTGGTTGAACGCGCTTCCGAGCGGATTGGTATCAAGGGGCGTGTCCTCATTTGGGACCGCGCCGAACCCTGCATGGATGTGGACAAGCCTCACCAGTTGGAGATCATGCGGGAAGACCTGGCGCTTCAAAAGAAAAAGGAAGCTGCCGCCGTAAAAAGGAAAGTCCTGCGAGCGGCTGTCACCCAAAAGGCCGCCTCACCCAAGGTGCGCTCACAGGTCAAGGCGAAGGCGAAGTACAAATGAGTCTTCGTTCCCTGCTCGAACTCGATGCCCGCTTTTCAGACAGGTTGCGTGTGGCTGAAAAACCGGGCGTTTTGCGGACGTTTGCCATCTTCCTCGCGCATTCCGGTGATTCATGGTTTTGGGTGGCGGCGCTTGCCCTTGCCTGGGTCTTCAGTGATTCCACATGGAAACATTGGGAAGTGGTGGAATTCTTCGGTATCCTCGGATTGGCGGGTGTGGTACTGCTTATCAAGTTTCTTGTCCGTCGCAAGAGACCAGAAGGTGAGTGGGGCAGTATTTATCGTAACACAGACCCCCACTCCTTCCCGTCGGGACATGCGGCCCGCGCCTTCCTGATCGCAGTGGTGGCATCGGCGCTGGCCCCCTCTCTTTGGTTGATATTGCTCCTTTGGGTTTGGGCGCCGCTGGTTGCTTTGGCGCGCGTGGCCATGGGCGTGCATTATCTTTCGGATGTGGTGGCTGGCGCGATTTTAGGCATTGTTGTTGCTGTCATTGGGCTGCAATTCTACCCGCTGATGGTGGGATGGCTCGGTCCGTTGATTGACTTCCCGCTCTGGTAGCGGATATCTAAACGGAAAAGACATGGAGCAAACTTCGCTCCATGTCTTTTCGATTAAGAGAAAAAATGAATGGCAAGTATCCCTTAACGTCGGGTAGCGCGGTAAAATTGGGGTATTGGAGGACGTTATAGGTAAACACGAAGTCAAGAAATATTGGAGGAATTGTATCAAGAGTCGTTGCAAAAGACTCTTGAACGTCTTGACATTAAGGGGGGAAAATGAAACTCATTATACAAGTTGTGGTTGGAGGACTCATCATCGGATTAGGGTCTGTATGCAAATTGAGAATATGTCACTCTGAGCCGAAGCCCTGAACGAAGTGAAGGGTCAGCGAAGAGTCTCGTTTTCAGGGTGTTTTCGAGCAAAATCCGGGTTTCTTCGTCGCTTCGCTCCTCAG
>DAOUAS010000073.1:0-9162 GCA_034433295.1 Anaerolineales bacterium
GTGACGGATAGCGTTCTCGGCTATTTGCTTGCCTTTGTCCGCCGCCAGCCGTGGCTGGATACCGCCATGAAGCGCGGTGTTTGGGACAAGCTCCCAGGCAAGACCCTAAGCGAATGCGCGTTGGGCATCATTGGCGTTGGAACCATCGGCAAGACGGTCACCCGCCGCGCACGCGCCTTCGGCATGAAAGTGCTTGGTACAGACATCGTGGAAATCGACCATGTCTTCATCACCGAGACTGGCATCCAGATGACTTCCCTCGATGCTCTGCTTGCAGAATCCGATTTTGTCTCCCTCAACTGCGATTTGAATCCGACCTCGTATCACCTCATCAACGAAAAGACTCTGGCGAAGATGAAGCCCACAGCCGTGCTGGTCAACACTGCGCGCGGACCCATCGTGGATGAGAAAGCCCTGATTACCGCCCTCCAGTCGGGAAAGGTTGGTGGCGCGGCGTTGGACGTCTTCGAGCAGGAACCGCTTCCGAAGGATAGCCCGCTCTTGAAGATGGATAACGTCATGCTTGCCCCACACAACGCGAATTCAAGTCCCGCCGCATGGGAAAGAGTTCACTGGAACACGATCAAAAATTTAATGGAAGGGTTGGGCATCATTGCGCCAGATGTGCAATCGATGGGAAAATAGATGTTAAAAAAGTTCCCGTTTTACCCGCTTGTTTTCTCGCTTTTTCCTGTTCTATCCCTGGCCGCGCACAATATTTTCGAAATCTCACCTGATGTAATTTGTCGACCACTGGCATTTTCTTTGCTGTTGGGAGGTGTTTTCTTTTTTGTGGCATGGTTATTCCTGCGCGATTTACAGCGTTCCGCGCTGGTTGCCCTGGTGATGTTGTTTCTGTTTTTCACATATGGGCAAATATATAACGTGTTGGAGGACATAAAAATTGGGGAGATTTTCGTTTTTCGACACAGGCTCCTGCTCCCATTTTTTATATTTCTAACCGCTGTCCTTATCTATGGGATTTGGAAAAAACGCATTCAACCTGCCGGATATGCAGGATGGGTGAATTTGCTTTCACTGGTCTTGTTGATTAGCCCGGCGCTGACGATCATAACCAGCATTCTTGGTCAGAAACTGGCCGACAAGAATATTCCGGATTTTTCCGCGCCTATCGTCGCCACCGCCTCCCAGCCCGATATTTATTACATCATCCTGGACGCGTATGGAAGAGAGGATGTTTTATCGAACAAATTGGGATATGACAACAGCGAATTCGTAAACTCTTTGACCCAGCGCGGATTTTACGTGGCCAGGTGCAGTCAGAGTAACTACGCATATACCCAGTTTTCACTTCCGTCCTCCCTGAACTACGATTACCTCCTGTCTCTTAACGTCACCCGCGATAAAGACCGCGTGGCCCTGCTCAGACATGGCGCAGTTCGTTCGTTTCTGGAGGCAAACGGATATAAGGTAGTGGCGTTTCCAACGGGCTGGTACTATACCGAATGGCATGACGCGGATCTATACCTGGATCCTGCGCGTCCCGCAATTCTCTTGACCGAATTTGAAGAACTTGCCTTGAAGACCACCCTGCTTCGCCCCATTATGGACCTAAATGCGGAAAATCAGAATAAAAGGGTACGGATAAACGCAGAGGCGCCCGGGGAGACCTTGCGCCGACTGCGAACACTATCTGTACTGCGAGACCTGAAAAATCTTCCCGAATTGAATGATAAACTATTTGTATTCGCGCACATTCTTCTTCCGCACCCCCCGTATTCCTTCGATTCCGAGGGGGGGTGGGTAAACCGTCCAGAGCGGGGCGTTCCCTATGATGAAATCCGGGATGCATATATCGACCAGGTGAAATTTGCGAATCGAGAGATACTGGATGTAATCGATGCCATCCTGGAAAAATCCAAAGAGCCTCCGATCATTATTCTCCAGGGAGATCACGGTCCCCCGCCGGAACTCTCCTTGACTTATTCGGAAAAACTTCCCATCCTGAACGCCTACTATTTGCCGTCTGAAAAGGCAAGAGAAGCGTTATATCCTTCGATCTCGCCGGTCAACTCCTTCCGGGTGGTATTCAACTCCTTCTTCGATCAAGAACTTCCCATCCTGAAAGACCGAAGTTATTATTCGGACAACAATAATTTCGACGAGAAACTGGTTCCCAACTCATGCCCGGCCGATTCGTGAAATCAGCAAAATCGTTTCCGATACTCTGCTTGCTCATACCCGAACATTGCTCATACAAGTTGTCCGCTCAGAAAGGATAACCATGTCAAATAACCGAACTCTTCTCATCACCGGCGCCGCGGGTGGAATTGGACGCGCGACCGTCGATCTCTTTGCCGAAAAGGGCTGGCGCGTCATCGGCGTGGATCGCTCCGGCTTCGGCGCGGACTTTCCGCAGAACGGGCTTTTCATTCAAGCCGACATCGCCCGTCCCGAAGAGATGCAAGCCATCTTCGAGAAGGTACGCGCCTTCACCAACACGCTCGATGCGCTGGTCAATAACGCCGCTTTGCAAATTGCCAAGCCTCTGGTCGAGACCACGGTCGAGGAGTGGGATGCCGTTATGAACGCCAACCTGCGTTCGGTTTTTCTAGGCCTCAAATTGGCATATCCCCTTTTGAAGGCGCAGGGCGGGGCGGGTGTCGTCAACATTTCATCCGTCCATGCGATCCAAACTTCTGTCAACATCTCGGCGTATGCCGCATCCAAAGGCGGAATCCTCGCCCTGACACGCGCCATGGCAATCGAGTTTGCGCCTGAGAACATCCGCGTCAATGCCGTCTTGCCTGGCGCAGTGGATACACCCATGCTCCGCGCCGGACTTCAACGCGGACACCTCGGCGGCGATAATGTCCAGGCGCGGCTCGACAACCTTGCCCGCAAGACAGTCAATGGGCGGGTGGGGATTCCCTCCGAGATCGCCCACGCTATTTACTTCCTCGCCGATAACGAACAGTCTTCCTTCATGACGGGTCAGGCGTTGGTTGTGGATGGCGGCGCGACTGCAAGACTCAGCACCGAGTAAAACCATGGGCAGGAAAGCAAAAAAGATCGAACAGGCTTCCAGGCGGCGAACCACAATCGACCCGTGGAAAATTTCCCTGGGGCGCGGCTTTTTCATCTTGAACGCCGTCCTCTGGGTCAGCTACGGCATTTACACCTACTACGACATGACGGTAACAAATCACAACACAAACTCGGCCGACCTTCTGACCCTCTATCTGTTCATCAACGCAGGCTTGCTCTTTTTCAGCGGGATCAAACTTGGCAAACCCGAAAAATGGACCTATTATTTTGCGTCCGCTGTCCTCGCCTTTAACGCCATATTGAGTATGCTGAATATCGTTGACCTTTTCTTCCTGATTTCGTTTTTGATCGACCTGCTCATCCTTTGGGCGATTGCTTCGCTCTTCAGACAATATTTTCCCAAACCATGAAAAAAACTTTCAAATCCATCCTCCCGACGCCGGTGCTTCAATTTGCGCGAAACACCTACGATGGAATCCGCCGTCTGCCGCAACTACCCGCCGCCTATCTTCATCCCTGGCGGCGCGAGAGCATTCGCCGCCTTGCCGAATTGAAGGATGTCCACAAAGGGAAACGCGCCTTCATTATTGGCAACGGTCCCAGCCTCAAGAATACCGACCTCTCCAAACTCAGGAACGAAATCACCTTCGGCATGAACCGCATCTACGTCATGTTCCCCGAAATGGGATTTCAAACCACGTACTTCTGCTCCATCAACGACCTTGTCATCGAGCAGTTCCATGCGGATATCCTTGCCCTGCCCATACCGAAGTTTCTTGCATGGCGCTCGCATCGTCACTTCGATCCCCAATTACCGATTACCAATATCCCGACTTTTATTTACACCTCCTACACGGGTCCCCGTTTCTCGCCCGATGTGCGCGGACGGGTTTGGGAGAGCGCCACAGTCACCAACGTGGCGCTGCAACTCGCTTTTCACATGGGTATCCGGCAGGTCATTCTGATCGGCGTGGACCACAACTTCACCTCCAAAGGTGAGGCGAACAAAACCATTGTCTCAGAGGGTGATGATCCCAATCATGTTTCACCAAACTACTTTGGTAAGGGAATTCGCTGGCAATTGCCCGACCTCGACACCTCTGAAATTGGTTACGCCCTCGCCCGCGACTACTATCAAAAGTCGGGGCGTGAGGTGCTGGACGCAACCATCGGCGGCAAGCTGACCATCTTTCACAAAGTGGACTACAATTCGCTTTTCTAACTATGAACTCCCGACCTCGAACCTGGTTGCCCGTCCTGATCCTTCTCCTCGCCCTCGGCGGACTCCTGCGCCTGCTCGACATCACCGACCCGCCGCTGGATTTTCATCCGTCGCGTCAACTCCGCAACTCGCTGGTGGCGCGGAGCATCTATTATTCGCTCCTGCCTTCCGCCGCCGAAGAGCAGCGCGAACTTGCCGCTTCGTTTGCTCGAGCGGTTGGACAGTACGAGCCGCACGTGATCGAGTCCATCGTAGCGGTGACTTATCTTTTTACGGGCGGTGAAAGCTTTGCCACAGCCCGTGTTTGGGAAACTCTCTTCTGGCTGGCGGCTGGGGTTGCCCTCTTCGATTTGATGCGGCGGACAACTTCTCCGTGGGCGGCGTTGCTTGGACTGGCGTTTTACCTTGTCCTGCCTTTTTCCGTCCAAGCCAGTCGTTCCTTCCAGCCCGACCCGCTGATGACCTCCGCCTTCGTTGCGGGGATTTATTTTTTGTACCGCTGGTCGGAAGATCAGACTTGGAAACACGCCGTTTGGGCTGGCATCTTCCTCGGACTGGCTGTCTTCGTCAAAATCGTAATTGCCTTCCTTGTGGGAACTGCCGCGATCGCGCTGGTTTTGTTCACGCTCAAAATGGATTTCTGGAAATCGAAACGGGTCTGGGCAATGGCGGCGCTGATGGTCGTCCCCGCATTTGTTTTTTACATCCTGCTCAATCAGGGACGCTCCACCGAGTACTTCTTCGCCTGGACTGTGACCCTCATCAACCTCATCACCAGCGCGAATTTTTATTCCAAATGGCTGGCATTTCTCGGCAGTCTATTTGGGCTGACCGCGATTTTCCTCAGCCTTGCAGGCGCGTTGATATCCACTCCGCGCCTGCGCTGGCTGTTGATTTCCCTCTGGGCCGGCTACCTGTTATATGGTCTCACCCTGCCTTTTCAGATGTACACGCACAGCTATTACCATATTCAACTCATACCCATCCTTGCGCTCGGACTGGCATCGTCGGCGAATCCGCTGCTCGAAGCGGTATCAGGTCAGGGCTGGAGATGGCGCGCGAGCGTTGTCGCATTGATTCTGGCCGTCGTTGGCTATCAATCCTGGGTGGCGCGGTCTGTTTTAATTGCAGAGGACTTTCGCCATGAACCCGCATTCTGGAAACAAGTTGGGGATATGATTCCCGCCGATGCGGATGTCATCGCCCTGACCCAGGATTACGGCTACCGCCTGATGCTTTTTGGCTGGCGCAAAGTGAATCTATGGCGGCTCAGCACCGACTTGAGCGAGGCCCGCGGCGGACGGCAGGATGCGGGCGACTTTGCCGACGCGACTGACGGCATGGAATATTTTCTTGTCACGGCTTTCAATCAACTCGACAAACAGCCCGGCTTGAAAAAGATTTTGGAGCAATATCCGATTGCCGCTCAAGGGAATGGGTATGTGTTGTACGACTTGCAAAACAAATGATGTCGTTGCGAGGGCGTAGCCCGAAGCAATCTCCCCAAAAATGACCCTAGTTTCGATTATTACCCCTTCATTCAATCAGGCTGCCTATCTTGAGCAAACGATTCAATCTGTGCTGAATCAGGATTATCCGCACATCGAATACATCGTGGCAGATGGCGGCTCGACGGACGGCAGCGTCGAGGTCATCAAAAAATACGCCGATAAACTGGCATACTGGGTTTCGGAAAAAGACCGCGGACAGTCGGACGCCATCAACAAGGGATTTGCCCATGCCACAGGTGACATCGTTGCCTGGCTCAACTCGGACGATTATTATCTGGCGGGAACGGTCAGCGCGGCGGTAAAAGTTTTCGAGGAACATCCTGAGGTTGTTCTGGTTTATGGAAACATGCTTGCCGTGGATGAGCATGGCAAGACCTTCAACACTCTGACCTACAAACAACTGACGCTGGAAGATTTGCTCTGCTTCCAGATTATCGGTCAGCCGGCCGTGTTCATGCGCCGTTCTGCTTTGCAAACTGCCGGCGGGCTTGACTTCAACTTCCATTTCATGCTCGACCATCACCTGTGGATTCGCATCGCCCGGCAGGGAAAAATCCTGCGCGTGAATCAAACCTGGGCGGCGGCACGGTATCATGCCGGGGCGAAGAACGTTGCTAAAGCCGCCGAGTTCGGGCGGGATGCCTTCCGCATTTTGGATTTTGCGTTGCATGATAAAACCCTTGCGCCTGTTCTCGCCAAGATTAGCCGTCGGGCGCGGGCATCAGCCCACCGCGTAGATTCCCGCTATTTGCTCGATGGCGGTCAGCCTGCAGCCGCGTTATCCGCGTGGGCTCGCGCATTGTTCATCCATCCGCCGACGGCATTGGCGCGGTTGAACATCCTTGCTTCGGCTTTGCTGAATTTGTTCGGGCTGGGGAGGTTGCGTTCCGCGATTTTACGAAAACGCGAAGAACGATATCGAACGGATTAAAAGGGTCCCGCCGTTGATCAGCATGGGGGGGACATGCAAATCCAACGGCGGGGGACACCTAGATACCAATAAAGGGGAGGGCAGGTGTCGGTGTTTGAAATATACACTAATTTAGTCCAAATTTGATTAAGGAAAGATTAGAATTTGGACTAAATTTATCTTAATCGCTTACGCCCGTGACGAAAGACTTCCAGCCATTCGTCTATTTCGGTTGCCGAGAGTTGTTTATCCTCGACATTCGGTTTGGGAATTGAATTACGCGCATCTTTAAGCATCCTGACAAATTCCTCGGCGGAGACGAACTGCGCACGATGCGCGCGCGCGGCACTTTGCACCTCCCTGTCCGACGAAACCACCACCCAATTCTTCGAGTCCCTTGCCATGTTGATCAGCCGCGCGCGGATGGCGCTGTCGGCAGTCTGCCCCTGGCGGACAAAATGGGCTTTGATGGTTCCCATCTTGCGGCTCCCCGCCTGACCGATGGGTGCGCCGTCGAAATAAACTTCCACCTGCTGACGTCTGATCCGCGCAAAGTCTTGCAGGATTGCGACCAGTTCCAATTCATCCTCGGGGGAATCGAGCCGCAGTCCCACTTTGGGAATCAAATTATGTCCATCGATCAGATACGGCATGGGACGTTTTACTCCCCCTCGTCTCCGCCGCCCGCGCTCCCGGGCTGTTCCACGCGCACCACTTCGCCGTGGTAATTGACGACGACTTTGAAGCCCATCATGCCAAGGTAGGCGCGCATGTCCTCAGGGATTCCGGTTTGCATTAACGTGTCGAACTGTTTGTCGATGTTCTTCAATTGTTGTTCGATAATCGCCTTCGAGAAGGGATCATCCTGTCCGAGCATTTTGGCGGTCTGCTCGGACAGGAAGTCTTCGCTGCCTTTCATCATCTCCGCCATTTGGGATAGTACGGCGCGGTCTATCTGCTCGGCTGGGATGTGATGCTTGAATCCGGCATCATCGATTACATAACACGGCTCGGAACCGACGAACGCGGTTTCGGCGGGGTTGCCCAACTCGTCAATGACAAGCCCGGCAAAGAGAGGATGACTGGGCATTAACTCTGGCGTCCTTCCACGGCGGCAAGCAGGATACCCGCTGCCAGTCCGAGGCGACGGTCAAGCCGGCGGTTGATGTCCATGCTAAAGTCAATGTTCAATTCATAGGTGAAGGGATTGAAATTCTGTTTGAGGTCGGCCATGCGCTCGGCGCCGAAGACGATGTCATAGTTTTGCGGGATGAGATTGCTGAGGAAACGGCGCAGTAATGCCAGTCCCATGCTGTCTTCGAATAGCTTGCCCATCACGTTGTCGTTGGCATCCAGCACCTCCCATTCATCGCGCAACATGGATGCCCAACCCTTGCGACGCAGGACGCCCACCTTTTGACCCATGACGCTGTCCACTACATCGTAGGCGGCGGAGAAATCCACGATCTGGCGCGCCTTGATCATCAGGACTTCCTGCGCCTTGCTTTCATCCGAGTACACGCGGATGTCCTCGCGCAGTTTGAACATCTTCTGTTCGCTAAAAAGCAGGAGTCTCCCATTTGTATCGAAAAAGCGGAATTTTCCTGTCAGCGCGAAGACCTGACGTTTGAGCAAATATTGATTAAGTTGAAAAGCTGGGTTCATTTTTTTCTCCTTTTTTTGAAACCAAATACTCATTTCATAATTATCCTTCGACTTCGCTCAGGACGAACTTCGCGCTGAGCGAAGTCGAAGCGCAAATATGCAACAAGGTGCTTACACAATTTTTACCCGCGTGCCTTGACCGGGCAGGTGCACGTAATCCTCTCCTATCGGGACGTTGGGCCTGGTCCAGCGATAGAGCCATTTTGCGTCCTCTGACGGCAGATTTACACAGCCATGACTGCGCGGACGTCCGTAATCATTATGCCAGTATGTGCCATGAAAAGCATTACCGTATCCTGTGAAGAAAGTACACCACGGCACGCCGGGCAAATCATAATGGGTTTTCACATCCTCATCCTGGTTGTTCATGTGGACGGACGGACCCTTGTGATAGGTGAGGAACTCGCCCGTCGGCGTGCGCGTGCCTTTGCCGCCGCTGGAACAACGCGAGGAGAAAACCGTTTTGTCGCCTTCGAACGCGGTTACCAACTGGATTGACAAGTCCACGTGAATCAGTTTCTCGGATTCAGGCACATCCGGTGAAAGCAGGGACAGTTCATCATCTTGCACGAGGCGCATGTTGTAGTAGGGGACGTAGAAAGTCTGGTCGACTTCGCGGTCATAGATTTCGTACCAGATGCTCTTTTCCTCGCGGGTGACGACGGTCTTTGTCACCCAATGCACGCTGCCGTAATAAAGACGATAACCTTTCTTCCCCAGAATATACGGGTCGAGCCGCGTTTCGCTCACAGGAACGGTGATCTCACCCAACTGACCTATGGCGGGAATTTCGTAAACGGGTTTGTTCAATCGGGTTTCAACCGGTTGCAGCCAGCCTGAGTAGG
>DAOUAS010000074.1:0-8650 GCA_034433295.1 Anaerolineales bacterium
AATGGTAAATTGGTAGTTTGGTCAACCCAATTCACCAATTTACCGACCTACCAAATACCAATATACAAACCCATGGCATTCTTCGACCTCTCTCTCGACGAACTCAAAACCTACCGCCCACCGCGTGAAGAACCCGCGGACTTTGACTCGTTCTGGAAGTCCACGTTGGAGGAGGTGCGGGAGTATCCCCTCGATGCGAAATTCGAACGCGTGGATTTCGGTATCACCGCACAGGAGACGTTTGACGTCACCTTTTCTGGTTTCGGCGGACAGCCCATCAAGGGCTGGCTGATTCTGCCTGCGGGGACGAAACAGCCCCTACCCTGCGTGGTCGAATACATCGGCTATGGCGGCGGACGAAGCTTCCCCATCGACTGGTTGCTTTGGTCGAGCGCGGGCTATGCCAACTTCGTGATGGACACACGCGGACAGGGCAGTTCCTGGTCAGCAGGCGACACACCCGATTTGTACGCCGACGGTGGCAATGCTCATTTTCCAGGCAACATGACGAACGGCGTCCTTGACCCGAAGCATTATTATTATCGCCGTGTGTTCACGGATGCCGTCCGAGCCATTGAAGCGGCACGCAGTCACCCTGAAGTGGACGCTTCACGCGTTGCCGTGACAGGCGCTTCACAGGGTGGAGGAATCACCATCGCGGTGGCTGGACTCGTCCCAGACGTGATTGCCGCCATGCCAGATGTGCCCTTCCTTTGTCACTATCGCCGCGCCACCGAAATTGTAGACAGCAATCCCTACAAGGAAATCGCCAATTATTGTCACACGCACCGCGACAAAGTGGAAACGGTTTTCAACACGCTTTCCTATTTTGACGGAGTGAACTTTGCCGCGAGAGCCAAAGCAAAAGCCCTGTTCTCGGTCGCGCTAATGGATCAAATCTGCCCGCCTTCGACGGTCTACGCTGCATACAATCACTGGGCTGGAGAAAAGGATATCAACGTTTACCCGTACAACGGTCACGAAGGCGGCGAAAGTTATCAGAAGATCGAGAAGGTCAAGTTTTTGAAGAGTATTTGGAAATAGAAAATTTTCCGTCATTGCGAGGGCGTGTTCGTCCGCCCGAAGCAATCTCTTCGCAAGTTTGAGATTGCTTCGTCAGGGAAAGCACCCTTCTCGCAATGACGGACGAGGATAAATTATGACAGAAGTTGTTATCGCAGGAATTGGACAAACACCCGTCGGCGAGCATTGGGATATCAGCTTGCGTGACCTGGCTTTGGAAGCCATTCAAGCCGCACTCAAAGATTGCGGGGGCGAGAGCACCTCGCCCCTACTCAAACCGCAGTCACTCTTTGTCGGCAATATGCTCGCGCCGAATCTCTCGAACCAGGCGCACCTCGGCGCGCTAATCTCCGATTATGCAGGGATGACAGGCATCGAAGCCATGACCCTCGAAGCGTCGGGCGCATCGGGCGGAGCGGCGCTTCGTCAGGGCTACCTCGCTGTGGCAAGCGGCATGACAGAAGTGGCGCTGGTCGTCGGCGTGGAAAAATTTACCGATGTGATCGGCTCGGATATCGAGGAAGCCATCGCCACCGAAACCGACTCGGATTTCGAAGCCATGCAGGGTCTCACCACCACCGCGCAAGCCGCCATGCTGATGCGGCGTTACATGCACGAGCACAACGTCCCCGCGAACGGGTTTGCAAACTTCCCACTCACCGCCCATGCCAACGGCGAGGGAAACCCGAACGCGATGTTCCGCAAAGCCATCAAAGCCGAGACGTATGCCAAAGCGGAACCAGTTAGCCCGCCGCTGAACATGTTCGATGTCGCTCCCAACGCGGACGGCGCTGCCGCGCTAATTTTGACACGCCGTGAGTTGATCCCGTCCAACTGGGTCGCTTCGCACCCACTCGTGAAGATTGCTGGCTCCGCCTCGTCAACTGACACGCTGGCGATGCACGACCGCAAGGACATGCTCTATTTCGACACCGCACAAATTTCCGCTGGCAAAGCCATGAAACAGGCGGGAGTGGTTTTGGACCAGATCGACTTCTTCGAGTACCACGATGTGTTCAGCATCTATGCCGCGCTTCAACTCGAAGCGGTGGGATTCGCGATCAAAGGTCAAGGCTGGAAACTTGCCGAAGAAGGCGGGATCAACTTAAAAGGCAAAATCCCCTGCGCGACGATGGGCGGCATGAAAGCCCGCGGATTTGCAGGAGGCGCTTCGGGCGTGTATCAGGCTGTCGAAGCAGTCAGCCAGCTTCGGGGGCAGGCAGGGAAAAACCAGTTGGCGGGAGCAAAGTTCGGGCTGATTCAATCGCTTGGCGGGCCCGCGTCCACTGCCATTTCGCACATCCTATCCGCAATCTAGCCAGAGGAATTCAAAACGGCTCACCCCGAATTTATCCTTCGTGGGTGAGCCGTCAGGTATTAACGTCTCCATTTATCTCTGGTTCAAAGACCTTGCTTTTTCCACCAAATCAGGCGCGGCTTTCAAAAAGGACTCAACGCCTTCGGGTGTTGAGTCGACGCCGAGAGTGATGCGCAGAGAACCCAAAGCCCAATCGCGGGAATAACCGAGCAACGAGATGACTTCACTGGGTTCGGGATTGCCCGTCTTGCAGGCAGAACCGGAGGAGCAGGCAAAGCCTGCCGCGTCGAGCAGTTGCAGGAGGAGATTGCCGTCCACATCCTTGAAAACAAAGGAGGCGTGATTAGGCAGGCGGTTTTGCGGATGACCCGTCAGGCGGGCGTCGGGAATGGTTTCGAGAACTTGTCCGATGATGTGGTCGCGCAGCGGTTTGACATGCGCAACGCGGGACTCGCGCTCCTCGGCGGCAAGTTGCAGCGCCTCGGCAAAACCAACGATGTACGGGATGTTTTGCGTCCCGCCCCGCAGACCGAACTCCTGCCCGCCGCCCGTCAGGTGCGGAATCAGTCCCGTCCCCTTGCGAACATACAACGCCCCCACTCCTTTCGGTCCGTAGAATTTATGTCCGCCAAGCGACATCAAGTCCACGTCCAGGATTTGGACATTCACATCGAGATAGGCGGCAGCTTGAACTGAATCAGTATGGAAAACAACATCATGGCTGCACGCCGTTTTTGCAAGTTCAGAAATCGGGTTGATTGTCCCAATTTCATTATTGGCATACATCACCGAGACGAGAGCGGTGTCATTGTCCACTGCCCCGCTCAAAACGGCGGGAGTGACTGCGCCATGTTCGTCCAAATCCAGCCAGTTGACCCGGAAGCCGTATTCCTTTTCAAGTTGTTCGGCGGTTCGGCTGACAGCGTGGTGTTCGTTTTTCGCGGTAAGAATCTTTGACTTGCCCGCCTTTCGTTTCATAAGCGCCGCCCCACGCAAGGCAAGATTATCAGACTCGGAACCGCAGGAGGTGAAAATAATTTCATCGGCGCGGCAATGAAGCACAGCGGCCACTTTCTCCCGCGCCGCATCCAGCGCGGATTCGGCTTTCTGTCCGTAGCGGTGGACCGAAGACGGATTTCCAAACGACTCGCGGAAGTACGGCAGCATGGCATCCAGCACACGCGGATGAACGGGAGTGGTGGCGGCATGGTCAAGGTAAATCATGGACGGGATTATAGCAAACTATTTCGAGCGGGTGATAAAATAGAACGATTGCAATGAGAAGAGGTGAAACCATGAGCGATTTTCTGAATTTCCTTAATACGTCCGAGTTGGAAACATTGACCAGGACCCACGGCATTACGCGGGTCATTGCCGGAAACATCATCGCGGCAAGACCGTTCGATTCAGTGGAAGATTGCCTTAACGTCCACGGGATGGGAAAGAACCTGCTGGCGCGGCTGCAATCCAATTTCGAGGCGGGGCAAAGGCCGTCAGAAAACAGCGCCATGATACAGGTGGACGAGTCACCCGCTCCCATAGAGAAGAGTCAGCCTGCGCAGGATTCACCCCAAAAACGGGATACCTTCCTTGATCGGCTGGGGAAGGCGTTTTTGGTCTTCATCCGCGCATTGTTCCGGTTGATCGCCATTGCAATCGTCATCGGCGGCATCGGCGCGGCTTTATATTACGGCATCCCATATTTCAATCAGCAAGTGGTCGCGCCCATCGAAAAGAACCGCGCGGACATCAGACAGGTAAAAGCCCAGGTCGAGGCGCTGGAGGCACAACTCGATGAAACCAACAACCGCATGAATACGCTGGACCAATCTGTGGCAGAGTTGGGAAAATCCATCGAGGCGCATTCGGCATCACTGACCAAACTCGATGAAGTACAGGCGTCGCTCGAAGAGAAAATTCGGGTCAGCCAAGATGAAACACTGCTTCAATTGAAAGATGAAGTGACGTTCGCCCGCGCGTTGGATATGCTCGGACGCGCAAGGCTGTATCTGGCGCAAAGCAATTTCGGATTGGCGAGAGAGGATGCAAAATCCGCCCGCGAGTTATTGGGAATTTTGCAAGCCGGGGACTCCAACCCGTCCCTGGATCAAGCAATCAAACGGCTGGATATGGTTCTCGACAATCTGCCTGCCTTCCCTGTCGTTGCGGCTGGAGATTTGGAAATCGCGTGGCAGATTCTGGTCACTGGCGAAACAGCGCCAACGGCAACCCCAATCATCACGCCCACAGTTGAGCCAACCGTGGAAATGACCCCCACCCCATAGGTTTCAGTGCATCACCGGGAAGTATGCTCACCATGCAGCGCGCCCGCCGTCCACAGGCAGAGCAATTCCTGTGACAAAAGAAGCATCATCCGAGGCGAGATAGGCGACGGCGCGGGCGATCTCTTTGGGAGAAGCGATGCGGTTCATCGGATGGCGCGAGGCAAACTTTGGCAGTTGTTTTTCCACGCCGCCGAGGTCGTTCATTTCGTTTTCCAGCAATGGGGTATCGACACTGCCCGGACAGACGCAGTTCACGCGGATATTCTGCGCGGCATGGTCAATGGCCATGGATCGAGTCAGGTTGATTACGCCGCCCTTTGCCGCGCAGTAGGCAGCGACTCCATTCCCGCCGACCAGCCCAAAGATCGAAGCGTTGTTGATGATCGCGCCGCCGTTTTTCGCAATGTGGGGAATGGCATATTTCGACATCCAAAAGATGCCCTTCAAATTGGAATTCAGTGTGGCATCCCACTCTTCCTCAGTGGTATCCACTAGATTCCGGTTGACGTGGATCACACCCGCGTTGTTGAACAAAATGTCCAGCCGCCCATAGGCTTCGACAGCGGTTGCCACACATTGCCGGCAATCCGCAGACACGCTCACATCACCGTGAACGAAAACAGCCTGTCCGCCCGCAGATGTAACTCGCTCGACGGCTTCCTTTCCACGAGTTGCACTACGCGCCATCAAAACAACCCGAGCACCTTCCGCTGAAAAAAGTTCCGCCGTTGCCAAGCCAATTCCCGAAGTACCGCCTGTGATGATCGCCACCTTCCCGTTGAATCTCATTGCTACTCTTCCTCGCCCGTCATCAACTTGATGCGCTCCCAGGGTTTGAGACTTTCATCCTCCGCCAGCAGGGACTTCAACTCATACAACTCATCACGAAAAGCGGCTGCCCGCTCGAACTCAAGGTTCTTTGCGGCTTCCTTCATCTGCCTCTCGGCTTCATCGATCATCTTGCGCAGTTCGGCACGCGGCAGGTCGCCAGACTTCTTCGTCTTGTATTCACCGCGCATCTCGCTGACAGCCCTGGCGGACATTTCCTCGGTCAGGTCGTGGATTTCCTTGTGGATGCTGATCGGCACGATGCCGTTCTCTTCGTTGAATTTCATCTGCTTGGCGCGGCGACGGTTTGTCTCGTCGATGGCACGCCTCATCGAGTCGGTCACGCGGTCGGCGTACATCACCACCCGCCCGTTGACGTTGCGCGCGGCACGTCCGATGGTCTGAATCAACGCCGTGTCCGAACGCAGGAAACCTTCCTTATCCGCATCGAGAATTGCGACCAGCGAAACTTCTGGCAAGTCCAAACCTTCGCGCAGGAGATTGATTCCCACCAGCACGTCGAAGGTTCCCAGACGCAGGTCACGCAGGATGCCCACACGCTCCAGCGTCTCCACCTCCGAATGCAAGTACTGGACTTTGATTCCAAGTTCCTTCATATACTTGGTCAAATCCTCCGCCATGCGCTTCGTGAGGGTCGTGACCAAAACCCGCTCGCTTCTTTCCACCCGCTGTTTGATTTCGCCAACCAGATCGTCAATCTGACCTTTGGTTGGACGGACGTCCACTTCTGGGTCAACCAGACCCGTCGGGCGGATGATCTGCTCGACAACCTGTTCCGCCTTCTCCATTTCGTATGGTCCCGGCGTGGCAGATGTGAAAATCGTCGAACCCATTACCTGCTCGAACTCATCGAATTTCAGCGGACGGTTGTCCACGGCTGAAGGCAAACGGAAGCCGTATTCGACCAGTGTTTCTTTGCGCGAGCGGTCACCATTGTACATGCCGCGGATCTGTGGCACGGTCATATGACTCTCATCGATGATGAGCAGGTAATCGCTCGGCAGGAAGTCAATCATTGTCCACGGGTGGGAGCCGGCGGGGCGGCCGTCGAGATGCCGCGAGTAGTTTTCGATGCCAGAGCAGTAGCCGACTTCCTTCAACATCTCCAAATCGTAGCGGGTGCGCTGTTCGATGCGCTGCGCTTCGAGAAACTTGCCACTATCCTTGTAAAACTTCAAGCGTTCTTCGAGTTCTGCTTCGATGTTGACAATCGATTCCTTCAAACGGTCGGCGGCGGTCAGGAATTGCTTGGCAGGATAAATCGAAACCTCGTTTGGCTCATCGAATATCTCGCCGCTGACCGGGCTGAACTGCATGATGCGCTCGACCTCATCGCCAAAGAAGGTGATGCGGTAACCTTTTTTGTCCTCGTAGGCCGGGATAATCTCCAGCGTGTCGCCGCGCACGCGGAAAGTTCCGGGGCGGACTTCCATGTCGTTGCGCTGGTACTGGCTCTCGATCAACTGTCGCAGCAAGGCATTGCGGCGATAGATCTCACCCACTCGCAGAGTCACCGTCCCTTTGCCGAATTCCTCAGGGGAGCCCAAGCCATAAATACATGAGACTGACGCCACGATGATTACGTCACGGCGAGAAATGAGGGCAGTCGTCGCCGCAAGCCGCATCCGCTCGATCTCCTCGTTGATTTGGGTTTCCTTCTCGATGAATAAATCGTGACGGGGAACGTAGGCTTCGGGCTGGTAATAATCGTAGTACGAGACAAAATACGAGACCGCATTCTCAGGGAAGAACTCTTTGAACTCGGCGTACAACTGCGCCGCGAGGGTTTTGTTGTGCGCCATGATGAGGGCGGGTTTCTGCAACTCCTGAATGACGGATGCGATGGTGAAGGTTTTGCCCGTGCCGGTGGCGCCAAGCAGAACCTGATTCCTTTTGCCGGCGCGGACACCTTCCACGAGTCCTTGAATGGCTTCGGGCTGGTCGCCCATTGGGATAAAGGGAGCGGTAAGTTTGAATTCCATATTTTTCTTCTTGTGATTAGGGGAACGCCTGTTCTATTTTACTCGAAAGGCGGAGGAAAAACCAGCAGGAAGAATTTGAGTTCGCCTTGCAACCTATAACGAGACATAGTAAACTTCACATCATGAAAGCCAGACTTTACTTTCCAATGGTGACAGATACCATGGCCATGCAAATGGAAATGTTTTGCCGCGCCGATTGGAGAGCACGTTAGGTCTGCATACCTGAAACGAAAAACGGGCTGTCCATCACGCGGACGGCCTTTTTGTTTGCAAGAACAGGTAATGGAAAATGGCTGATGGTTAATGGATTCTTGGCCATAATCCATTAACCATAATCCATGATCAATTATCCAAATACGGAGTAACACCATGCCTGAAAACATTCTCATCGCTGTTGCCTGGCCTTACGCCAATGCCGAAATCCACGTCGGGAACCTGACCGGGTCTCACTTACCCGGGGACATTGCCGCCCGCTTCCACCGCTTGAAGGGAAACAAGGTGCTGATGATCACCGGCACCGACTCACACGGCACCCCCGTCACCATGAGCGCGGACAAGCTCGGCAAGCCGGTGGAGGAAGTCTACAAGCTCTACCACGAAGGCTTCATTGACCTGTTCCAAAAGATCGGCATTTCGTACGACCTGTACACCACCACCCACAGTCAAAACCACTTCAAGGTTTCGCAGAGCATCTTTCTGGCATTGAAGAAAAACGGCTTCCTGTTCACCAAGGTCGAGCCGCAATGGTTCTCGCCGGGACTCAACCGCTTCCTCCCCGACCGCTACATCGAAGGGACCTGCTACATCTGCGGGACTGAAGGCGCGCGCTCCGACCAGTGTGACACCTGCGGCAACGTCCTCGACCCCGCCAAACTGGTCAACCCGAAGTCGAAGGTCGAAGGCGATACGTCCTCGCCGGAATTGCGCGAGACCGAACATTTCTACATCGACCTCTCCAAGCTGGAACCCGATGTTAAGAAGTATCTGCAAGACCGCGCCAGCTACATGCGCGACACCGTGTTGGGCGAATCCCTGCGAAAGATCGAAGCGGAAGGACTCAAGCCCCGCGCCATCACCCGCGACCTCGATTGGGGCATCCCCGTCCCCGTTGAAGGCTGGGACGGCAAATGTCTCTACGTCTGGTTCGAGGCAGTCATCGGGTATCTCTCCGCTCCCATCGAGTGGAGTCAGGT
>DAOUAS010000075.1:0-10975 GCA_034433295.1 Anaerolineales bacterium
GCCGCGTGCTTGAGCAGGGCCGCAAGCCGTTTTTGTTCCTGAGCCACGCGCGAATATAACCGGGCGTTTTCTGCGGCAATCGCCGCCTGACTCGCAATGGCTTGCAGGAGCAATAGATGATCCAGGTTGAAGTATTTTTCCTGTTCGTGGGTGAGCATCAAAACCCCCAACAGTTCCCTGCGCCCATTGAGCGGGGCGATCAAAGCGGAATGAATGTTCGAATCCTTCCCGGACATCCAGAATGGGCTGTCTTGCACGTTTTCGATTACCATCCCTTCGCCCGATTCGGCAATGTGCTTCAACAGTTTTTCCGAGAGGATGACCTCCTCTTTCTTCGAAGGCTCCACGGTTGCTTCGAAATTGTATTGCGGCTCATCCGCTGTCGCAAAGATGATCATATTCCCCTGTGCGGCTCCGAGCGTTTCCACCGTGCGTTTGAGCAGGATATTGGCGACATCCTTGATATCCACACGGGCGCTCAATTCCTTGCCGATCTGGGGGAGCAGGTTCAACTCGCGGTTGCGGCGGCGGATGACGTCCTCGGTTTCCTTGACGCGCAGCTTGGTGCGAATGCGGGCCATCAACTCGTGACGGTCGAAGGGCTTGGTCACGTAATCGTCCGCGCCCAGATTCAACCCCGACTGGACATCCGCAGGGTCGAGACGGGCGGCAGTGAGGATGATGACCGGGATGTGCTGCACAGCGGGGTCCCCGCGGATTTCCTCGAGAACCACGAAACCGTCCTTGTGCGGCATGTTCACGTCCAGCAGCACCAGGTCGGGGAGTTCGTCGCGAACTTTGTCCAATGTCTCGAGCCCGTCGCGCGCAATAATATATTCGTACCCTTCGTATTCGAGATAACGCGTCAGCAGGGTGACGTTATCCGGCCTGTCGTCGGCCACCAGTATCTTGAACTTTTTCTTCGCCGACGCCGCCGTCTTCACGGGTTTTGTGGCCAGTTTCATTTCCTCTATCGCGTTATTTGCGATCTGGAAAATCCGTTCCGGACGCACCGGCTTGACAATGACCTCGTTGACTTTCAAACGCTGGGCCGTCACCTTCAACCCCGGCACATCATACGCCGTCACCAAATAGGTGAAGGAAGGTTTCCCGGCGGGATGTTTTTGCAGTTTTTCGATCAATTCCAGCCCGGTCATTTCCGGCATGATCATATCGGTGAACAAAATATCCACGCCGATAGTTTTAACTTTTTCGAGGGCATCGCTCCCGCTCGTTGCCGAGATCACATTCACGATCGGACCCAGTTGTGTCAACGCGCGCGCAAGCGTCGCCGCCGTGTTGGGGTGATCGTCCACAACAAGGATGCGAACCTGTTCTTTTGAGGAGGCTTCTGGAGTAGTCATTGCTGCCATTATCGGCCAAACCCCCGTCCGTGACGTTAGGGAGACGAATGGAAAAGTTGGGAAAAGTTGGGAGATTGGGCGCAACAAAAAGCCGCCCCCAGCATAATCTGGAAGCGGCTTACATTTTTGGAAGGGAACAAACGCTCAATCTGCCACGAGTCGGTATCCCGTCCCGCGCACGTTGAGCAAAATGGAAGGCTCGCGCGCATCCTCTTCGATTGCCTGACGCAGTTGGTGGATGTGCCATTTCGTGAGTTCCTGCGCTTCGCGCGCGTCGGTCTGGTAGCCCTGCGCCTCTGCCACCAGCGTCTGATGATCCACCACGTTGGGGGAATGACGCGCCAGCACAAGCAGATAATCGAAGGAGGTGGGCGGGATGTTGATGGTTTCCTCGTGGATGATCAGCCGCCGTTTGTGCAGGTCCAGTACCAGCGGACCGCGTTTCAGGAAACGGTCGCTCCCGGCGTTGACAGGCTGAAGAGGCTCTGTATTGCCGCTGGTGAGACTCTTGAGTTCCGCCTGCAAGGCTTCGATTTGAAGGACGATCTCGCGTTTGCGTTTTTCTATTTGCTGGCTGGCAAGGATACTCTGGGCGCGTTCGATCAGGACTTGCGGTTTAAGGGGCTTTAACAAGTAATCGGTGGCGCCGCTGCGCAAGGCCTCCACTGCCGAACTCAGATCGGGCTGGGCTGTGAAGAGAACCACCGGCAGGTCCGGATAACTCGCATGAATGATCTTGAGGACATCCAATCCCGCCATGCCCGGCATGCGCAAGTCCATGAATACCAGGTCGAAGTTTGTGGTTTGAATAAAGGAGAGACCCTGTTCCCCGTTTTCAGCGCTCGTGACCTGGAAACCGGCCTGTTGCAGGATGCGTACAAGCGTCTGACGGAGAAGCGCTTCATCGTCGATGATGAGGATGTGACCTGTGAGTTTCATTTGCCCTCTCTATGTTCGATCGGGAGCCAGACCTTGAACAATGCGCCGGCGCCGGGGTTATTTTCGGCAGTGATACGCCCGTGATGCTTCATTACGATATCGTACGAAATGGTGAGCCCCAACCCCGTGCCTCTTACCTTGTTGGTGACAAAAGCCTCGAACACGGTGGGGAGAATGTCAGGGGGAATTCCCTCGCCGGTGTCGGAAACCGTTAGAAGTATTTCGTTCGATTCGCGCAAGAAGTTTGTGGTGACAGTCAGTTTGCCGCCGCTGACCATGGATTCAACGGCGTTCATCAGCAGGTTTAGCACAACCTGTCGTATCTGGTCGGCCAGCGCAGAAATGACCGGCAGATCCAGATCAGGATGAAACTCGAAGACAATCTGGTTGTGCCGCAAATGAGTCGAAGTCAGCGCGTAAACATCCTCGACGATGTGATTGATCTGGGTGGAGACAAAATCATCCGCATGGACGGGCCGGTAGGTGGCGCGCAGGCGTTCGATCATGTTTGCCATGCGTTCCGATTCGGCCAGCACGATCTCCAGGTCCTGCCGTCCCTGGAGTGATAAATGGGTTTCCCCTTTCAAAAGGAACAGGGCATTTTGTATGGCTTGCAACGGGTTGTTTAGTTCATGAGATACGGTCGCCAGCAAACGGCCCATAATCACGAGGCGTTCATTCTTCACCAGTTGATCGCGAACGGCCTTTTCCTGCCGCAGTGCTTCCTGCAACGATTCGTACAAATCCGCTTTTTGCAGGGCAACTGCCAGTTGATCCGCCACCGCGGTAACCAGTTGCATGTCGCGCTGCGTCAGGTATTTTGGCGGAGCCTGGTGAATATCCAGCAGGCCGAGGATTTTACCGCCGATCTTGACGGGGACCGTCAATTCGGATTTGGTGGTCGGCAAAAGCGGGTTGCGGGTAAAGGATACAATATCATCCACGTTATTGGTGAAGAAGGGGGCGCCCGTTTCGGCGGTATATCCAACGATCCCCTCTCCGGCTTTGATGCGATGACCGCGCGCCTTTAATTGGGCTCCGATCCTGCCGCTGCCGGCCCGCATGATAAAGTCTTCGCTGTCGGGGTCTGCCACATAAATTTGCACATAGTGATAACCGAAATTCTTTTGCAGAAGTTCCACCGTGTCTCGCAGAAGCTCGCTGGGTTCGAGCGAAGTCACCAGCCCCTGATTAATGCGGTAGAGGGCGTTGGATTCCTTCAAAGCCTGCTGGGTGCTTTCGAGCAGGTTGGCGTTCTCGATGGCAATCGCCGCCTGGGTTCCCAACTGGCTCAATAATCTTATATCGTTTTCACTGAATGCAAATGGAAGATTACTGGACACGCTGATGGTCCCAAGTTTTCGGTCGCCGCTGTGAACGGGAGTTACCATCAGGGAACGGTAGGTGGGTTCCTTGTCCAGCCGGACAAAACGCGGGTCGGTTTTTACATCCGCGATGTTGATCGTCTCTCCGCTGAGGACAACCTGTCCGGCAATCCCCTCACCGACACGCATCTTCTTTTTCCCCCCTGCCGACTCCTCGAACCCGATCACCGCGCCATAGGCGAGGGTCTGTTCCTGTAGATCGAGAAGATGAATTACCGCCTGATCCACATTCGAGATCAAATCCTTGGCCGAAGCCACGATCAACTGCAATACATTCTCCAGCCCGATATGCTCGGTTTCGCTGAGCGCAAGCGCAATATCCGACATTGCCTTTGCCTCGCGCAATTTCTGTTGGAGTTCGATTTCCTGCTGGATGTTCCAAATCGCCAGCGCCATCTGGTGGCTGGCTTCCCTTGCCTGAACGATTTCCTCGGAAGTGAAACGGCGCGGTTTGGTATATCCAAGCAACACTACACCCAATTGATAATCTTTTGCCGAAAAGGGAATGCTGAATATGGTATGGACGGGCGCAACGAGTCCCCTAAAAAGGGTGGAATTGATCGCGTCCCGCGAATTCGGCAAGTCCTCAAAGGTGAGGATATCCTCAGCCTTCAGGATGGATGCGACTATGGATGTCCCATCGGGATCCGAGGGCAGTTTCAAAACCTGTTCCCCAGACGACAATGTCGAAGCAACGACGACCAACTGTTCTTTGTCGGAATTCAAACGCACAAAGTAGCCGTAATCGGCTACAAACAGATTTACCAGGCGGACAATCAGATAGTAATATCGATCATCGGGGTCTTTGGGATTCAGAATGTCACTGATTGCCAATTTGAGCAGGGTAAGGTAACGTTCCCGCGAATACAACTCGTTTTCAACTCTGAGACGGTTGTCATCCATTTCGCGAAGCTGGCCTATGCTCCACCCTGCCATGACCAGGAAGACATGTCCCAACAGGTAAAAATTTTCGAGCTCGTGTTTTATCAGATATTCCCAGGTATCCTTCCCCTGAAGGGTAATTATAAAAAAAACGTTCACGACAACTGCAAGGATACTGGCCGTCAACCCGCCCCGTGTCCGGTAAAACCATGCAGCCGCAATCACCGGAATTGCGGCAAATATCGGCGCGCGATAAACCGGAAAACTGACAAGATACGAGACTGTCAGGGCAACGATAATCCATGCAGAGTATTTATCCGCTGCTTTTGCAATCCGGTTCGAGGCGAGTGAAGGGGCAGACCTGCTCGACATGGTTTTATTGTATCGTATCCTTCTTCTTCGGATATTTCAATTCCGATATTAATTTCGGCGCAAAAAACCGCCGGGTTGGCACAAAACATAACAACGCGGCGGTTCTCGAATTATCAGGATTCTATTTTGCGTACTCGGTGGCTCTGGTCTCTCGAATTACAGTCACCCGAATTTGTCCGGGGTACTGCATGGTCTCTTCGATCCTCTTGGCCACATCCCGCGCCAGGCGGACGGAGGCGAGATCGTCGATGGCGTCGGGTTTGACCAAAATGCGGACTTCGCGCCCAGCCTGAATGGCGAAGGCTTGTTGCACACCATCGAACGACATGGACATTTCCTCCAGTGAGCGGATGCGTTTGATGTAGGCTTCCAGGTCCTCACGGCGGGCGCCGGGGCGCGCCCCGGAGATGGCATCTGCGGCTTCGGCAATGACCGCCTCGATACTTTCCTGGTCCACTTCATGATGGTGGGATGCAATCGCGTTGACCACCGCGGGATGCACGCCATAACGCTTGCAGAATTCCGCGCCCAAACCGGCATGTGTGCCGTCCTGGTTGTGGTCCATGGCTTTGCCAATGTCGTGCAGGAAGCCGCCCTGCTTCGAGAGTTCGATGTTGGCACCGATTTCGGCGGCGAGGATGCCCGCCAGTTTTGCAACTTCCACCGCATGAGCCAGTTGGTTTTGACCGTAGGAAGTGCGGAATTTCAACCTTCCCATCATCCGCAGGACCTCGGTGTGCAAGCCGGTGATGCCGGCTTCGTAAGCCGCCTGCTCACCTGCCTCGTTGATGATCTTCTCGACCGCTTTGGCTTCGTCTTCCAACACCTTTTCGATGTGCGCGGGGTGGATGCGCCCGTCGAGGATAAGTTTCGCCAACGCGCGCCGCCCAATCTCGCGGCGGACAGAGTCAAAGCAGGAGACGGTGACGGAGTCGGGGGTATCGTCCACGATCACATCCACCCCCGCCGCCTGCTCGAAGGCCTTGATGTTGCGTCCGTTGCGTCCCACGATGCGCCCCTTCATTTCCTCGCTGGGCAGGGTGACGACGGCGCGGGTTACTTCGGCAACATGCTCGGAGGCCACGCGCTGGATGGCATCCGCGATCAATTTGCGGGCGCGTTTTTCACCTTCCTCCCGCGCCTCGGCTTCGATCTGGCGGATGATACGCGCCATATCGCCGCGCGCTTCCTTTTCCACGGTGGCAAACAATTCCTTGCGGGCTTCATCCGGGGTCATCTGCGCGATGAACTCGAGTTTCTTCGTCTGGTCCTCGTGCAACTTTTCGATTTCATTGGCGCGCTTGTCGATCTGCGACTGGCGTTTGTTGAGCGATTGTTCGCGCTGTTCGATCTTGTCGAAACGCGCATCCAGTTCGCTGCGGCGCTTGTCGAGGCGTTCAGCCTCGCGATTGAGTTCGATGCGGCGTTCCTTGATTTCCGTTTCGGCCGCCTGCACGATCTTGGTGGCGTTTTCGCGCGAACCGCTTTCGATCAGACGCGCCTGTTCGTTGGCAATCTTTAGAATATCATCGGCTTTTTCCTGCCGCGCCTTGGCGGATTTTTCGGACTGGTAGCGGTGGAAAAAATACCCTGCAACAGCGCCGATTATCAGGGCAAGAATATCTATAAGAAGAACAATTGGATTCATAACGTGTCCTCTTCAAATTCATCGTTTTCTGTCTCTATCCGCGTTTCGTCCCAGATTTTGGATACGGCGTATGCGGTGACAGAGTACGAAAAGCCGCGGCGGACAAGGAACTCGCTCAACTTTTTACGGAACTCGCTTCGCTCCAGACCCTTTAGTCTGGATACTCGTTTCAAGCCTGTTTCGTAGGCGAGGGCTTCTTCGTCCACACCAGACAGGGAAGCCTCTATTGTTTCGTTGTCGAGTCCCTTTTGGCGTAATTCCATTGCCAGGGCTTTTTTACTGCGCGGGCGGAATGTGCTACGATTTTCCACCCATGCGCGGGCAAATTCATTGTCGTTGGCAAGACCCGCCGCCCTGAGCCTTTCGAGGGTATGTTCGATCACCCATTCGGAGTACTCATGCTTTTTCAGGTTTTGCCTTATTTCACTTTCGGAACGGGCGCGATAGCTCAGGAAGAGCATGGCCTGCTGGTAAGCCCGTTCACGCGAGTCTCCATCCAGGAGTTTGGCGATCTTTTCATCGCTGAGTTCGTCGCCGATTTTCAACCACGCGGCTGTGATGCGCGCCAGCCCAAATGCAAATTCGCCATCCAGATAAACATTCACCCGATTGGGGCTGTTCTTTTGGGCCGTGAGCGCGGTTATCTTTTTCATTGTTTACTTAAAAAGAAAACAGCCGAAACTTCCGACGAGTCGGTTTCCGGCTGTGAAAAAGGTCTGGGCTGGTTGATCAGGCTCCGGGTCCCAAAAGAGGGTGGAGAGCGGTCAAGTCAGGGAATGAATCTAAAAATCGCGCATTAACGGCGTGAAGTCCGCTTTTCCTGATAAAAGATTTTTAATTCGACTTCACAAAGTAACTCCCAAAAGAGGAGACAGCGCGAATTTCCAGTCAATTTCATTGCAAGCCGGTAACGGCGGAAGTTTTCATTCGAATCCTTTCGGATTTGAATGATTATACATGAATTTCCGGAATTTTATCCACAATTTTTACGTTGCAAAGTTTCGGGGATACGGCAGCGGGCGGGGGTATCAGCACTCATGCGAATTTATGACAAATGGAACTAGGTGATTTTGAAGAGTTGTGCAATAATTTGATTCGTTCCAAATTCCAACTGTCATTTTCAATGGAGGCTGTATGGCAAAATTCACTCGTGAAGATGCGCTTGAGTATCATCGCTTGAAGGGAAAGCCCGGCAAGATAGCGATTGTGCCGACCAAGCCCATGGACACCCAACTTGACCTGAGTTTGGCGTATTCCCCCGGCGTGGCGGAACCCGTTTTGGCGATTGAAAAGAATCTCGAAGATGCCTATGAATACACCTCGAAGGGCAACCTGGTGGCGGTCGTTTCCAATGGTACGGCAATCCTCGGTCTTGGCGACCGCGGCGCGCTGGCAAGCAAACCTGTCATGGAGGGCAAAGGGGTGCTTTTCAAGAAGTTCGCCGACATTGATGTGTTCGATATCGAAGTGGATTCGCACGATCCGGATGAGATCATCAGGGTGACGAAGGCAATTGCCCCGACCTTTGGCGGGATCAATCTCGAGGATATTAAGGCTCCCGAATGTTTCTACATCGAAGAAGAGTTGAAGAAGATGCTGGACATCCCGGTCTTCCACGACGACCAGCATGGTACGGCAATCATCTCCTCGGCAGGGCTGGCGAGCGCGCTGGAGATCGTCGGCAAAAGGCACGATGAAATTCGTATTGTTATTTCCGGCGCGGGCGCTTCCGCCATTTCGTGCGCCGAACTGGCCATCCGCTGGGGCGTGAAGCGCGAGAATATCATGTTGTGCGACACAAAGGGTGTGGTGTACAAGGGACGCAAGGAGGGTATGAACAAATACAAGGACCGCCTTGCGGTTGAAGATAAAGGACACCGCACGCTTGCCGATGCGGTCAAAGGCGCAGATGTGTTCTATGGGCTTTCGGTTGCCAACGTCTTGTCTCCCGAAATGGTCAAGACCATGGCGAACGATCCGATCATCTTTGCCATGGCAAACCCCGACCCGGAGATCAAGCCCGAACTGGCAAAGGAGGCCCGCAAGGATGTCATCATTGCGACAGGCCGTTCCGATTATCCCAACCAGGTTAACAATGTATTGGGCTTCCCCTTTATTTTCCGCGGCGCGCTGGATGTCCGCGCGAAGCAGATCACCGAGGAAATGAAGTTTGCCGCCTCGAAGGCGCTTGCGGCGTTGACGAAGGAGGACGTGCCCGATTCCGTGCTGCGCGCCTATGGCGTTCCCAACATGAAATTTGGACGCGAGTACATCATTCCCAAGCCGCTCGATCCGCGCGTGCTTTTGTGGGAAGCTCCCGCCGTGGCCGAGATGGCGATGAAAGTAGGTGTGGCGCGCAGGAAGGTTGATATCGACGAGTATCGTGAGCAACTGGCCTACCGCCAGGGCAAGGGTGAGCGTATCCGCTACTTCTTCCAGAACCATGCGCGTTCATCGGGCGGCTCCAAACGCCTGGTCTTCGCGGAAGGCGAGGAGCAGAAAATCATCCGCGCCGCACATCAGATTCAGGAAGAGGGAATTGCCACCCCGATCTTGATCGGGCGCAAGTTGTTGATCGACAAACGCATCAATGAATTGGGCATCGAGTATCAACCTGAGATCGTTGACCCGGTGACGTTCTTCAAGATGGACGCCTATGCAAAAGCCTATTATGAACTGCGCCAGCGCAAGGGGACGACCATGAAAGATGCAGCCAAGAAAGTGCATGACCCCAACGTGTTGGGGTCGATGATGGTGAAAATGGGCGATGCCGATGCGTTTGTCTCTGGTCTGACATTCGACTACCCCGATGTGATTCGCCCTGCTTTGCAGGTTCATCACACCGCCCCCGGCGGGTCGCTTGTGGCAGGCGTGTACATCATGATTTTCGAGGAGAAGGTCTTCCTCTTCACCGATGCCACCGTCAACATCGACCCGACCGCCGAGCAACTGGCGGAGATTGCCCTGCTGGCAGCCGACTATGCCAGGAAACTGGAGATCGACCCGCATGTGGCTTTCCTCTCCTTCTCGAACTTCGGTTCCACTCCGCATCCCTTCTCGGACAAGGTCCGCAAGGCGGTGGGACTGGTCAAGGCGCGGCATCCCGACTTGAAGGTGGACGGCGAGATGCAGGCGGATACCGCCGTGGTCCCGCAGATCATCGAGGAACGCTATCCATTCAGCGCGGTGAAGGATGCCAATGTGCTGATCTTCCCTTCTCTCGAATCGGCGAATATCGCCTATAAATTGCTGGCGCGTCTCGGCAATGCAAAGGCAATTGGGCCCATCCTGCTGGGCGTAGGCGCTCCCGTCCATGTTTTGCAGACAGGCGACGATGTCAACGCCATCGTGCAGGTCGCCGCAGTGGCTGTGATGGATGCGATGAGTCGCGGGAAGTAATATTTCATCCCAAACAAAAAAGCGGCGCATATTGCGCCGCTTTTTTGTTTTCACCTTTTATTCGGAACTGCCACTCTTTGCAGGTTTACTTTCAGCGGGTTTGCTCTCCTTGGGAGCGCTTTCCTTTTTGGAGTCATCCTTTTTAACGCTGGAAGTGTCCCCCGAAGGCGACTTGTGGTCCGTGGCATAGAAGCCCGATCCCTTGAAGATGATCCTGGTGGGGGTGATGACCTTCTTCAGCGCCTTCCTGCGGCACTCGGGGCAGGTTTTCAATGGCTCGTCGGTAAACGATTGATGGCGTTCGAATTGGATCCCACAATTTTCACAACGATAAGTATAGACTGGCATATTTTTCTCCTTGCATGGCGTTCTAAGACAACGCTCGGCATTATAGCGCGGTTAAGATGAAGGGGCAAGCCTTTGAGCGCGTCAAATCATGGCTTTCTCAAAGCCCGATTTGTGTCGCTCTGAGGGAGCGCATTCGTCGCGACCGGCACTTTCTGGCACTGTCCGCCAAGACAAGTGTGCGCTGCGCTCAGGGCGACAATTTTTTTCAACCTGCTTTGAGAACACTGTAAGAAAGCCATAGCGATCGCGCTTATTTTCTTCTCGCCGGTTAAAATGTTCAAAAACAATAAAAAAGACTTTGAAAATTCCTTGACCATCGCCCTACATTACAGTAAAATATTTCCCGCTCAATCAATGCCCTCGTAGCTCAGTGGATTAGAGCGCTTGCTTGCGGAGCAATAGGTCGCGTGTTCGAGTCGCGCCGAGGGCGCTGGTAGTAGTGAAAACCGTCATACACCCCATATATGGCGGTTTTTATGTTAAACAAAAACACAACAGCAAAAAAGTGGACGCTTGCTCATTTCGCTTTGCATGACGCATATACTGATTTTATTTTGTCGCGTCAAGCCATGCAATGCACAATCGCAACGCTGAAATTTTACGAAAATACAGCGGGGAAATTCCTATCATGGATTGAA
>DAOUAS010000076.1:0-12691 GCA_034433295.1 Anaerolineales bacterium
TGTGCGACTTCGCCCGAGCTGGATTGCCCTACATTGCCACACACCCTGACTTCAACTGTCCAACTGAGACTGGGTATATGCCCGACATCGGCGCGATGATCGCCTTTGTCCGCGCGGCGACGGGACGCGAACCAGACCTGGTGGTGGGCAAACCCAACCGCATGATCGTGGACGCCGTCGCGCAGAAATACGGCTATGCCATCCAGGAACTGGCGATGGTCGGTGACAGGCTTTACACCGACATCGCGCTCGGGCAGACGTCAGGCATCACCACCTGCCTCGTGTTGAGCGGTGAGACGCGCCCGGAGGATGTTGTCGATTCCCCGTTCCAGCCCACTTATACCTTCGACCACCTCGGCAAAATCGCGGACTGGTTGAAGGCTCATAAATGATTTGGACTCGAACGCTTCGCGTCCTGACTTCGGCAAAATCAGAGATTTTGCACCCTACTGAGGTAAATCATGAACAATCTACCCTACGACCCTGCTGACGGAGTAAAGTTCTGGGAGGCGATCCGCAAGCTGCCGGGATTCCCCGCGCACGAGACTATGCCCATCAAGCATATGCTCTTTGAATCGGGCGCGTTATTCAAAACGACGGATGTTCTCAAGTCGGTGGGAGCGAGTCAGGATAAGCCGCTGGTTGTGGCCATGGACAAGACGCCGATGCAACGCAACGGCAGCGACCTCAAATCTCAGGCTCTCGACCTCCTTCGCAAAGACGGCTGGCAGGTTCAACCTTGCCCCTTGAAAGCGGACGAGAGCGGACAAGTCCACACCGACATGCCACACATTCAAACGGTGCAAAAGAGTCTGAGTGCGGGATGCGCTGTTTTGTCCATCGGGTCGGGCGTGGTGACGGATATTGCCAAGCACGGGTGTTTTCTCTATCAGGAGGAAACGGGAGAGAAGATTCCCTTCGTGGTATTTCAAACCGCGAACAGTGTCAGCGCCTACACCTCGAACATGTCCCCTACTTTTGTGGATGGCGTCAAGCGCACGCTCGATTCCCGTTATCCCGACGCGTTGGTCTGCGATTTGGAAACCCTGCGCGATGCTCCATACGAAATGACCGTCGGCGGAGTCGGTGATATGCTGGCGGTCTTCGTCAGCTTTCCGGACTGGTATCTGGCTCACCGCCTCGGCATGGATTCGACATATTCAGAACTGGCGAAGAATCTCGTCGGTCCACTGGCTGAATTGCTGCTCGAACACGCGGAGGGAATCCGCAAGGGGAATTTGGAAAGCGTGGCGCTGTTGGCAAAGGTCATCGCGCTGGGCGGGCTGGCGATGTCGCTGTCACATGCCACCACGCCGATGTCTGGATTTGAACACGTCATGTCGCATGTGCTGGACTTGCAGGCGGAGATTCAGCACCAGCCGCTTGCCGTCCACGGGTCACAGGTGGCGCTGGCGACTTTAGCTGGCGCAGAAATGTATCGTGATTTTCTTGCAAACTTCGAGCCGCGCTCTTTGAATGTCGATGCTTGCTATCCGTCGATGGATTCGATGAAGACACTCATCGAGAGCAGTTTTGCGGAGATCGATCCAAGTGGGAAAGCAGGAGCGGAGTGCTGGGCAGATTACAGTCAGAAACTGGAAAAATGGCACGCGCATCGTGAGGGCTTCGAAGCCGTCCTTGCGGATTGGTCGTCGGTGCGGGATCAACTCACAGCAGAGACTTGTCCACCCGAAAGCGTCCGCCAAATTTTGGAAGCAGTCCAAGCTCCGACGCGTTGGTCGAGTCTCAATCCCCCAGTCAAAGAAAAAGAGGCGCGCTTTGCTTTCCTGCGCGCCTCGTTGATGCGTAAGCGGCTGACACTGGGTGACCTCCTCATCTTTTTGAAGTGGGATCGCGAAGCGCTTTGGGACAGGGTTTGGAAGGAGTTTGCCTGAACCGGGAATGCGCCTGTCATTGAGAGGCGGTTTGAATTTCCCGTTTGATCTGGTGTGTATCGAAATCCCTTGCGACCACTGAGTTTGGAAAAACAGACTGCGCCTCGGCAATGACTTCCTTTTCGCGGTAGCGGCGCGAGATGTGGGTCAGGATGAGTTTCTTCACGCCTGCTTTGAGGGCAAGGTCCGCGCCCATGCGTGCGGTGAGATGGTTGAACTGCTTCGCCATGTCCGCTTCTTCATCCAAATACGTGGACTCGATTACCAGCCCGTCCGCGCCCTTGCAGACCTCGACCAGATTGTCGGTGCGTCCTGTATCGCCGACCACAACCAGTTTGCTGCCCCGTTCCCAGTCACCAAGCACATCGTCGGGTTTGACCACTCTGCCGTCTGCCAGGGTAATCTCCTGCCCTTCAACGAGTTCCCGCCGTTCGGGACCAAACGGTACGCCAAGTTCATCCGCCTTTTGTGACAGGAACGGACGTCGCGCCTTTTCCTCGAAGACATAGCCCAGACAATCAGGTCCGCGATGCGTGACGGGGAAAGCCGTCACGGTGAAATCTTCTGCATCGAAGATGACGCCAGGTTTGATCTCGTTCAGGACCAGCGGCATCGGCGGCTGGTTGCCACGCAGGACGACATCGTAAAGAAGGGTATGCACCCGCTCCAGCGTGGAATTGCCTCCGTAGATTTGGAGTTCATCGATTGACTCCCATCGAAGCAATGTCGAGAGCAGTCCGCCCAAACCGAGGATGTGGTCGAGATGCCCGTGTGTGAGCAGGATGCGGGTCAGGCGCTTGAAACCGATCCCCGATTGGAGGATCTGTCGCTGTGTCCCCTCGCCACAATCGATCAGAAAACGGTATTCGTTATGGGAGACGACCAAAGCGGAAAGTCCGCGCCTTACCGAGGGTGCGGATGCGGATGTGCCGAGAAAAAGAAGTTCGAACAAAGTTTTGAGTCCTTGATTTTTTCAATAATAAATCGCACGGTAGTCACGTTTCAAACGTGACTGCGACAATTGTACCTCAAAGAAAACAGACCATTTGTGCTATACTTTATCCCACATTATTCATCCTTCAGTTTTCATAATTTATCCTTTGAATTTTCATGCCTCTTCTCAAACCATCCACTCCCCCGAAGAAAAGCGCCAAACCCGTGGCGAAGACTTTGCCTCCCAAAAAGAGGGATGTTTCTCATGGCAAGTCCGCGCCAAAAGGGAAACAGCACCAGCCCCCTCCTGCTCCGCCGCCATCCCAATCCTTTTGGGACCGACTCTCAGCCGAGCGCAAGTTGGATGTGTTGGGCATCGGGTTGGCTTTCACAGGCATTGTCATTATTTTGGGACTGCTCTCCGCAAACCGTTCTCCGTTGATTGGCGGGACGATTTTTTTCGTCACTCAAATCTTCGGCTGGGGCGTTTACATTCTGCCGATTGGATTGCTGGTCTTTGGCGTGTGGCTGGTCATCCGCAAGATCGAGCGCATCCCGCCGCTTGCTCCCGAACGCGCGGCGGGGAGCGTCATTCTCTTTTTCTGGCTTCTCACCGTTTTACATTCGATGGTCGCCACCATTGAAACCGCCGAAATGGTTGGCAGCGCGGGTCAGGGCGGCGGCACGCTTGGCGGACTCTTTTTGCGCGCGCTGTGGTTTTTATTCGGCGGCGCCGGGACGTTCATCTCCCTGCTTGCCTGGCTGATCATTGGCATTGCCATCTTTTTGGATAAACCGATCAAGGACTTGTTCTTCTGGTTTTCTCCGTTGACTGATGGAATCAAGAAGCTACTGAACAAGCCCATTGGGAATCACACTTCGCTCAATCCCAAACCTGACTCTGTTTCGACCCCTGCGGGGGATTTCACCCCGCTGGACTCTTCCGTGGTGCCGCCGGTTGTCTCAACTGAAAACGTTGTCCAACCGACACGCGCCACCAGCGGACCTTCTGTCATCCACTGGACATTGCCCCAACCCGGCGATATTCTTGACGCAGGCAACGCCCCGTCCATTAACGAAGACTTTATCCAACAACGCGCGCGTCTCATCGAAGAGACTCTCGCTTCTTTCGGCGCACCCGCTCAAGTCGTGGAAATCAGCCGCGGGCCGTCCATCACCCAGTTCGGGGTCGAACCGCTTTTCCTCGAAGGTCGTGGCGGCGTTAGAACCAAAGTCCGCGTCAGCAAGATTGCCTCTCTCTCCGATGACCTTGCGCTTGCCCTCGCCGCGCCGCGCATCCGCATTCAAGCCCCCGTGCCGGGACATAGTTATGTCGGCATCGAAGTTCCAAACGACGAGATGGCGATGGTCGCCCTGCGCGACATCCTCGAAAGTGAAACCTATAAACGCAGTACCAAGCTGTTGACCTTCGCTCTCGGACGAGATGTGGCAGGCATGCCCATCATCACCAACCTCGAAGGGATGCCGCACCTGTTGATTGCGGGCACCACCGGTTCCGGCAAGTCGGTCTGTGTCAATTCCATCCTGACCTGTATGTTGCTTTACAACACGCCCGATGATCTGCGCCTTGTCCTCGTCGACCCAAAGCGCGTCGAGTTGACCGGCTATAACGGTATCCCGCATTTGCTTGGTCCTGTGGTCGTGGAAATGGATCGCGTGATCGGCGCCCTGCAATGGATGACCCGCGAGATGGACAAGCGCTATCATCTGTTTGCCCAGGCTGGCTCGCGTAACATCACCGATTACAACGCGAAGATGAAATTGCAGGGACAGAAAAAACTGCCCTATCTTGTCATCATCATCGACGAACTGGCAGACTTGATGATGATTGCTCCCGACGAAACCGAAAAGACCATCACCCGCCTGGCGCAACTGGCGCGCGCGACCGGCATTCACATGGTGCTCGCAACCCAGCGTCCCTCGGTGGATGTGGTGACGGGCTTGATCAAAGCCAACTTCCCGGCGCGTATTGCCTTTGCGGTGGCATCCAATACCGACAGCCGCGTCATCCTCGACCAGCCCGGCGCCGAGCGATTGCTCGGCCGCGGCGACATGCTCTATCAGTCCCCAGATGCACCATCCGCCGCGCGTTTGCAGGGCGTCTTCGTTTCCGACCATGAAATCCAGCGGCTGACGGAATACTGGCGGAATCAAGCAGGCAATGCCAGCCCGTACGCCGTCGCTGGCACTCCGGCCGATTCAGTGCCAACCAACATTCCGCTGAAACAGGGCGAACTCTGGGACGAGGGCAAACCGGCCGAGGGTGATCCACTGTTTGGCGATGCCGTGGAAATTGTCCGCAAGGAGGGACGCGCCTCGGTCTCCATGTTGCAAAGAAGACTCCGCATCGGCTACACCCGCGCCTCGCGTCTCGTGGATATGATGGAAGACAAGAAGATTGTCGGCCCGCCCGAAGGCGGCACGCAGATGCGCGCGGTTTTGGATTACGGTCAGACCGCGCCGCCGAAGGATGACGGGATGTAGATGTGATTGCGATTCGATTGCACTCTGCGCGTAATTCGCCCTGGGTGCAGTCGAAGGGACAGGTTATTTTCAACCTTGAAAGGTATGACATAATTCCGTAAATCACATGGGGGTTGCATAGTATAATTTTTGTCATCATTCCCTCGGAGGAACCATGACCGAAAAGAAAACAAGTCCTGAGCATCGCACAGCGCAGGCGAGTCGAAGGATCAGAGTATTAGTTGCCAAGCCCGGGCTGGATGGGCATGACCGCGGCGCGAAAGTTGTGGCGCGCGCCCTGCGCGATGCCGGCATGGAAGTCATCTACACCGGCTTGCGCCAGACCCCTGAAATGATCGCCGAAGCCGCGCTTCAGGAGGATGTCGATGTCGTTGGACTCTCCATCCTTTCCGGCGCACACATGGCTTTGACTCCCCGCCTGTTGGATCTGTTGAAGAACAATGGACAGTCGAATGTGAAAGTCTTTGTGGGAGGCATCATCCCGGACGAAGACCTGGTGCGTTTGAAAGAGATGGGTGTCAGCGGTGTGTACGGCCCCGGCGCATCCACCGAAGACATCATCCGTGACGTGAAAATGTCCGTCGCAGGATAGTTCAGCCGAAGCACAGGGTGAGCCAAACCTGTGCTTCGCTTCTTAAGCCGTATTGTCGTGTTATGTATTGTGTTGTCCAACGGACTTCGGGAGTCTTCAATGGCTTCCGAAGTTTTCCTGTAAATTGTAAATTTCAATGACTTCATTCCAATCCATTCTTGACGGTAACCGCCTTGCCTTGTCCCGCCTGTTGACACAGGTGGAAAATGACTCACCCGAAAGCCGCGCCGCGCTTATTGAGTTATTTCCGCATACCGGCAAGGCGCACCTGATCGGTGTGACTGGCTCTCCCGGCACGGGCAAGTCGTCGCTGGTGAATCAACTGGCACTGTATTACCGCAAGGTTGAAAATAAACGCGTGGCCGTGGTTGCCGTTGACCCGTCCAGTCCCTTCACGGGCGGAGCGGTGCTGGGCGACCGCGTGCGGATGCGTGACCTTGCCGGCGATCCCGGCGTCTTCATCCGCTCGATGGCGACGCGCGGATCATTGGGCGGACTGGCGCAATCCACGGCGAACATGGCGCGGGTCTTCGATGCGGCGGGATTTGACAAGATCATCATCGAGACGGTTGGCGCCGGTCAAAGCGAAGTGGACATTGCCCGGCTCGCGCACACAACCTTGGTCGTCGAAGCACCCGGCTTGGGTGACGATATTCAAGCCATCAAAGCGGGCATCCTAGAGATTGCGGATATTCTCGTCGTCAACAAAGCCGACCGTCCCGGTGTGGAGATGACCGAGAAAGCGTTGAAGTCCATGCTGGAACTGGCACATCCAGTACAGCACGTTTTCCAACATCACGGCGTTGCCATGGATGTCCCGGCATACGAAACGAAGCCGCAAACCCAACTCTGGATTCCCCCCATCCAGCGGACAATTTCCACAGATGGCGTGGGCATCCCGGAACTTGTTGAATCAATAGGGCGACATATGTCATACTTGACTCAAAGCGGAGATTGGGCCGTTCGGGAACGTACCAGGCTCGAGGTCGAGTTGGATGCGTTGATCCGTGAGAAACTGGTGGAACATTTCCGGCTTGAAGTCCCGCAGAAGGAATACGAAAACGTGATGGAAAAAATCGTCCGCAGGGAACTCTCCCCCGGCGAGGCGGTCAAATTGTTGATGAATGGCAGGTCAAAATGAGCATCATCTACGGCGAACGGATACGTTTGCGCGCGGTGGAGCGCGAGGATGTGAAGAAGTTTTGCGTCTGGGTCAACGACCCGGAAGTGACCCGTCACCTGACCTTGAATCTGCCGCTTTCAACGGTGGACGAGGAGAACTGGTTCGACTCGTTGAGTAAACGTGACCAGGCGGAAAAGCCGATGGCAATCGAAATCCGCGACGGTGACGGCTGGAAGATGATCGGCAATTGCGCCGTCTTCGATATTGACCAAATCAGCCGCGCCGCCGAACTCGGCATCATGATCGGCGAAAAGGAAGAATGGAACAAGGGCTATGGCGCGGAGACGATGACGTTGTTGTCACGTCATTGTTTTGAGACCCTGAATTTGAACCGTGTATATTTAAACGTGTACGCTGAAAACCTGCGCGGCAAACGCGCCTACGAAAAGGCCGGCTTTGTGGAAGAGGGACGACTGCGCGAGGCGGTCTACAAACGCGGAAGATACGACGATGTGATCGTTATGAGCGTGCTGCGCTCTGAATGGAATTTACGAAAGAAGGAAATATAAATGCGTCATGCTCATCATGATTTGAAAGTGTACGGCGGGATCAAACTCTTTGTCGGTACCGGCTCGCCCGAACTTGGGCAAAAAATCGCGGACTATCTCGAACTGCCCACAAGCGAGTGCGAGGTGCTCGAATTTCCAAACGAGAATCTTTTTGTGAAACTGGGCGGCAGTGCGCGCGGACAGGACGTATATGTCATCCAGACCACCTCCTCGCCCGTGCATCGCAACCTGATGGAACTGCTGATCACCGTCCAGACCCTGCGGCTGGATTCCGCGGCGCGGATCACGGCGGTCATCCCATACATGTGCTATGGCCGTTCCGACAAGAAAGACCAGCCGCGCGTGCCGATCACCGCGCGCCTGGTTGCGGACATGATCGAAGTTGCTGGCGCCGACCGTTACATGACTCTCGACCCGCATGCCGGACAGGTGCAGGGATTCTTCTCCGTCCCCGGCGATGTGCTGACCGCCTCACACCTGCTCTCGGCGCACATCAACCAACATCTCCGCGCTGGCATGAAGAATCCGGTGGTGGTTTCCGTCGACCTGGGCTTTGCCAAAAAGGGACGAAATTATGCCGCCGAGATGGACATGCCCATCGCCTTCATCGAGAAGCGCCGTTTGGGCAACGATGCCAAGGCCGAAGCACTGACCCTGATCGGCGATGTCAAGGATCGCGACGTCATTATCGTGGATGACGAGGTGGATACCGGCGGCTCCATCGCGCAGGCCGTAAATGTAGCCAAGCAAAACGGCGCGCGCGAAGTGTACCTGGCTTTTGTCCACGCCATCCTTTCCCGTAACGGAGCCGAGCGTCTGGCGGGATTGCCAATCAAACATATCATTACAACCGATTCAGTTCCCCTTTCAGTCGAAAAGAAAAAGGCGTTGGAGGGACGCCTGACCGTTATTTCCATCGCCCCGCTTTTGGGTGAAGTCATCCGCCGCGCCCATGAAGGACGCTCGGTGGGAGAGATGTTCAATGAGTAGAATGCCATCGCGAGGCGACAGCCCGAAGCAATCTCCTGTCAACGGGAGACTGCTTCGCAAAGACCGCTCGCAGTGACACGAGAACCTCATGCCTGAACTCCCCGAAGTCGAGACCATCGCCCGCGCGCTGAAACCGGAACTGGTTGGAAAGACCATCCTCTCCGCCGACCTGCGCTGGGCGCGGACTCTCTCCACCCCTTCGCCATCCCAATTCAAAAAACAGATTGCCGGGCAAAAAATTGTGGATGTATCGCGCCGCGCGAAGTATCTCATCGTCCGCCTGGAAACTTGCAGTTTCCTTGTGCATTTGCGAATGAGCGGTGATTTAGTCGTCAGAGCGGGTACAATCAAGCCTGAAAAACACGACCGCCTTCTCCTGCGCCTGTCGAACAAACAGTATCTGGCATTCAACGACACGCGCAAATTCGGGCGCGTCTGGCTGACCAACCAACCCGAACAAGTCCTCGGTAAACTGGGCCCCGAGCCGCTCGAAAAAGGATTCACGTCCCAATGGCTTTTTGAGAATCTGCACAGCCGCAGTCGCGCGCTCAAGCCCCTGCTTCTCGACCAGACCTTCCTCGCCGGGCTTGGCAACATCTATACCGATGAGTGTCTGCATCTTGCAAAACTTCATCCCCGCGCCGCATCCAACAACGTCACTGTGGAACAGGCTCGGGCGCTCCACAAGGCAATTTGCAAGGTGCTAAATGAAGGCATCCGCCGCAATGGGGCCAGTATCGACTGGGTCTATCGCGGCGGCGAATATCAAAATCATTTTCGCGTGTACGACCGCGAAGGCAAACCCTGCCCGGTGTGTGGAACTGCGATTCGAAAATTTACCGTCGGGCAGCGCGGCACGCATGTCTGCCCAAACTGTCAGCGCTTGAGGTGAAACATGACGTTTCTATACATTCTTATTGGCGTCGCCATCGGCTGGTTCATCGGCTTTTTGGATTCCAACCGGAATATGCAGAAAAAAGTCCGGGCGGCTGAATTCAATGCCGAAATAAAGATCGAGGAAGCCGAGAAACGAGCCGCCTTGGCCGAACGAGGCTTTGCCGCCGCCAACCCTTCACACGATGACCCCGGACTTCTTCGCCTCAAAAAAGTCAACGGGCGGCATACGCTCGAACTGGATGGCGCATTGGTGACGGGTGAACTGACCCTGGAGATGCGAAAACGCCTTGTCGAACTGATCACGGTCTTTCGACTGTGGCTCGAGCCGGGACCGGCTTCACCAGCCTCTTCTCACCCCATTTCGCCTGTTCAGACTCCGCCCATGCCTGACCCTGTCCGGAAGGCGGTCTCTCGTCCCATGCAGAGTTCATCCACCCAGCCCGCCGTGTCACAGTCCAAAAAGGCCGAATCCGATAAAAACATGGCCTCACTCAGTATTGTCCAGCAGATCGATACGGTCTTGCAGGAAAAACTGCTTAATTCGCCCCTTGGCGGGCGCGGCATCCGTTTGCAGGATTCGCTCAAGGGCGGTGTGGAAGTTTACGTTGGCTCGCAAAAATTCGAAACCGTGGATGATGTTCCCGATGCGGAGATCAAGACTGCCATCCGTTCGGCCATTGCGGAATGGGAAAAGAAATACACCCCCGGATTATAAGCAGGGACCCGACAGCCTGTTTTCGAGACTGATGCCTCTTGCCCCAGCCGCCATTTCCGGCGGCTGGATGTTTTAATCCTTTTTGAATCTTGCAGTCAGAATCGGACACCCCGCGCTATCGGCAACCTCCGCGGTTACATTGGGCGCGTAAAGCTGGCGCAGGGCATTCGCACTGTATGGCGACCCCATGCATAAAAGATCGTAGTTTCCCTCTTTGTGTTCAGCCAGTATTTCCTCCACCACGTTGCCCTGCCGCGCCTTGACATTTGCAACCAGCCCATCGCCGTTGGCGATTTCCAGCGCCTGCCGCAGGCTTCGCCCGACAGGCGTGTTCGTATCCGCCAAATGCTGCCAGTTGGCGCTGACCGTTTTTGCTGTCGGGTAATTCAAATCTATCGGGGGGACGATGTGCAGAAGGGTGAGTTCGGCGCGGCTTTTCATGGCCATTTGCATGGCGATGTGTTCGGCCATGACTTCGTATCCCAACCCGCCGATGCAAATCAGGATTTTTTTCAACGGCAGTTTCGATTCCGGCACGTAGAGGATTGGCTGTTCGATTTCCTCCATCAGATGATGGATGGAACGCCCAGTCAACATGCGGCGAAGCTGCGGACGTCCCAACGGTCCCAACACAACGATGTAATCCCCCTCCCTTGACCTGCGTGGGATGACTTCCTCGGCGTTGCCGTTTTGGACTTCGAGACCGTACTCCACGCCGTTTTGCCGGAACACTTCAACAGCGCGCGCGAAGATGTCCTCCAGCGGGTGATGCTCGTCGATCGCCGCCGGGTTGGGATGTTCGGTCACGCCAAGCAATGTGACTTTTTTTTCGAGCGTCCCGGCCAGCCACGCGCCGTATTCGATCGAAGGCCAGGTCCCCTTGAAGCCATTGGTGGAAATCAATAAATCGGGTTTCATAGACTGTTCCATTCATCGGAATAACAATACGCCCAACACCCCCGCGCCAAGCAGAACCAGCGGAGAAGGGACCTCGAACCACAACGCGATTGCGCTGAGCGCGGCAATGAGCAACGTGCGCTTGTCGATTTTCTTCGTCTGACCCACATGAAAGAGTTCCCACGCCACCATGACGATCAATGCGGCGACGGCGGGACTCATTCCATGCACGAATCCCTGCAGCCAGTCCTCCTGTTGAAATTGTTTCAGGATGGCGGCCACCACGAACATCAATACAGTAGGGGGCAGCACAGCGCCAAGCAACGCGGTGAATACGCCCGGCACGCCGCCCGCCGCAAACCCGACAAACATGGCCAGCTTCAGGGCTTCGCTTCCCGGCAAAACGTTGGAAAAACCGACGGCTTCCACGAAGCGTTCCTCGGTCATGACCGTGCCAACCGCCTCCTTGTAGAGCAAACCCACCGAGGCGGGGCCCGACGGCGAGAGCAGGTTCACCTTGAGGAACATCCACAGGAGGCGGAACCAGACGGAAAACTTTGAGGGTTTCATGATGAAAGAAAGACGATTCCGATGATTCCCGCCGCGAGGATGACAAGTCGTTCGGGAACTTTCCGCCACATGGCAACCATGCTGACAATGCCAATCGCCCAGCCGACCCAGCCGGTCTCGCCGCCTTTCTCGAAGATCTTCCAGGCGGTAAAGATCATCAGAACCGAGATGGCGGGAGCCAACCCTTCGACGAAATTGCCGACCCAGGCTTCGCGGCGCAGGCGGTGCAGGATCATGGTCACACCCAAAATAATGACGGTGGGGGGCAAGATTGAGCCGATCAAGGATACCAAGCCACCGGTGATTCCGCCCGCGGCGTAGCCGATGTACATCGCCAGTTGCAGGGCGTCGCTGCCGGGCAGAACGGAGGAAAGTCCGACCGCCTGGATGAACTGACTTTCGGTTACGAAGCGTCCAACTGCCTCGTGATAGAGAAGTCCCACCGACGCCGGGCCGGAGGTGCTGAGCAGGTTGACTTTGATGAAAGTCCAGAAAAGGGAAGGGAGGATGTCCAAGGTTATTATTTTTGATTGAATTTGGTCTCGGTTTCTTGTCAGCAACAAAGAAGGCAGGAGTGTATCACATCCCTTGAGTTTGACGTATAATTTAATAAAATTTTTCGGCGGGCAATATGAGCAAAGTGATGGCACATCCATTGAAGGCATTCCTCTGTCACGCATCCGGCGACAAGCCAGCGGTGCGTGAGATGTATAAACGTTTGGTTTTTGAGGGCGTGGACGCCTGGCTGGACAAGGAAAAACTCCTGCCTGGTCAGGATTGGCGGATGGAGATTCCCAAAGCCGTCCAGGAGGCGGATGTCGTCATCGTGTTCCTCTCGAAGAATTCGATCACCAAGGAGGGATACGTCCAAAAGGAAATCAAGAACGCATTGGACATCGCAGATGAAAAACCCGAAGGCACGATTTTCCTGATTCCCGCGCGACTGGAGGAGTGTATTGTGCCGGAGCGGTTGAGCCGCTGGCAGTGGGTGGATTTGTTCGAGGA
>DAOUAS010000077.1:0-4848 GCA_034433295.1 Anaerolineales bacterium
CGCCCCCTCTTGAAACCCAGGCACCTTTGCCCATTGGTTTTTCTCCGGCGCTTCCGCGTTTCAGGTTTATCTCTTTTACGACCTTCCCTCCATTGACGACATCCCTCAGGGACTGAACCAGCCGAGTGTCAAGTTCACTCACCGTTATGGGCAACTGTTTTACAGGCTCTCTTACTCGACGGCAGGTGCAACGGCTGGATGTCGTATACAGGTTCAGCCATACCAATCACTAGGCACAGGTTTAGGATCCTTACCACCCCTGTTGGGAATTTGACCGGGCGGGATGTATTGCGGTTTTTCGAATCTGAAGGGATTGGAACTGCAAATGATTTCGCCGTTGGCGTCAAAAGCGGTGACTTTCCATTGGAACCGTCCACCCATTGCCAGGGCTTCGATGTATTGAACCCTGCTCGTTTCGGTCGTATCGAAAACTACAATATCGTTTGAGGGTAATGTAATCTCCAGCTTGTAACTGACCGCATCTTGTGCGGGACTCCACGAGAAGACGATCCTTCCGTCGGGCGGCAGCAGTATGTCATCTTTGGGTGACGTCAGGTCGATTGTGGAACATGCCGCCGAGGGGTTGGGAGTTGTGTTGACGGGCGACTCCGTCGGATCGGTGGGCGGTGTAGGGACCAAAGTTGGGATTTGCAATGTGGTAGATGGGGGTTCTGGTGCCGCTGCGATTTCGGTGGGCGGGGGAATAACTTCCTTGCTGGCTGGCGCTGGCGATGCGACAACATCCTTCTTTGCCATTTCCCGGACCGGTTCGATGGGTGATTCGGAAAGGCTGACCAAAAGGGAATTAAAGCCTTCCAAGTAGGGCGCAGGAACAATATCCGCGATTTCCTTCCTGAACAGCCCTGTCACGGGGTTATCGGGCAGCGCGCCAAACCCGCCGGTGACAAGCGCAAGCGCGGTCATGAAGAGAATAAACAACAAACGACGGGCGTTTCGCCGCCGTTTGCGATTGTCAAGACGCCCAACAGCCCGGATATCTTGCCTTCCGTGTTTTCGTCCTGGCATGTGCCTTCGATTTCTCTCCATGATGCGCGCCGATCCAAACGCTCAGAATGATTTATAACCGCTTACGTTTTAAGCCCGGCGTTTTTAATGGCATTTGACGCAAGCAGGAAAAGGCGGGTTTTCTCAGCCCCATAATCCGGGCGCGATGTGATATACGCCTGGACTTCGAACGTGGCGTAGCCCATTGTGGAGTTTTCGATTACGACACGCGGCTGGCGATCGGTTTCCGTTATTTCGGGCGAAAACCCCTGAATTGCCTTTTCAACGGCTTCGACAGCGGTATTGATGTCCTGTGTTGAGGGCAAAGCCAGTTTGACGGAGATTAGGGCGGTGGGTTGGTCGGCGTAATTGACGATCAGGTTGTCGGTGACATCGGCATTGCGGATGAAAAAGCGGTCACCGTTGGAGTTTTGCAGGATTGTTGTCATCAGCGAAATGTCAACTACTTCTCCCTCTGTTCCAGCCAGTTGGACCGAATCGCCCACTTTGTAGGATTTGGAAAGGAACAGACTGATGCCTGCGATCAGGTCTCCGGCGAAACGCTCCGAGCCAAGCGCAAAGGCGCCGGTGACCGTGGTGACGAGGACAATGACCAGCCCTGCCGCGCCTGCCGAGTCCAAAATCAACTTGATTGTCCATATGATGATGGCAAGCGCAAGCAGGTTGCCGATAAACCGGCTCCAGCCTTTGCCTATCGGACGGACGAGCAGCCGGTTTGTCAGTTGAGATGCGATAACGGCAAGAAGAATCCCGATGATGCCGATTACCACGGCGTTCATATATGGCTTGATCAATTCTGGAAGGTTTTCCCACATGGCGGCGCCTCCGTTTTAGGTTTGTCGTTCAGATACCTGTATTGTAAACAAAATCCTTTCAAATGCAAGGATTTCGCCTGTCGGAAAGTTATAATCATCCCATGCGTTCCCTCTTAAAATCCAAACTGTTCCGTTTTTTACTTCCCGCTTTTCTACTTTTTACCGCCTGTCTCGTTTACCCTTTTTACGACCTTCCCTCCATCGACGACATCCCGCAAGGACTGAACCAGCCCAGCGTCAAAATCACCGACCGTAGCGGACGCCTGCTCTACGAGATTATCCCAGCCGAGGGCGGACGTAACGCAACGCTTTCCGTCGAAAACCTTCCACAGTGTATGAAGGATGCGACGATTGCGGTGGAGGATAAAAGCTTTTATCAGAACCCCGGCGTGGATGTGTGGGGAATCATCCGCGCAGTGTGGATCAACCTCCAGGGCGGCGAGACCCTCTCCGGTGGCAGCACAATCACTCAGCAAGTGGCGCGCACCCTGCTCCTTGCGGACGAAAAATCCGAACGCACCATCCGCCGTAAACTGCGCGAGACGATTCTGGCATGGCAACTCACCCGTGCCTACTCGAAGGACGAAATCCTTGCCTTGTATTTGAATCAAATCTACTATGGCGGCATGGCATACGGAATCGAAGCCGCGTCGCAGACTTATTTTGGTAAGCCCGCTTCCGATTTGCTTTTACCAGAATGCGCCCTGCTGGCGGGTCTGCCGCAAACCCCGGGCATTTACAACCCCTTCACCAATCCCGACCTGGCGCTGGAACGTCAAAAGGTGGTGTTTGGGCTGATGGAAAAGAACGGCTTTATCACCGAGGCTGAAAGGGTGGAGGCGGAGAAAGCGCCGCTCAGCTACAACCCCGCGCCGTATCCCATCAAGTCGCCGCATTTCATCTGGATGGTCAAGGACCAGCTTGACGAGTTTTTTACTTCGGGAGAGTTGAATCCGTCTGGGAGTTTGGTCGTTCGCACCACGCTTGACCTGAACATGCAGCATCTCGCCGAGGAGATCATCCAAAGGCGCCTCGAGGCTTTCAAACCAAAACCCGGTGAACTCAACCGCAACGTCAACAACGCCGCGCTGGTGGTCATCCACCCGCAGACTGGCGAAATCCTTGCCCTTGTCGGCAGCGCTGACTATTTCGACGCCTCGATTTACGGCGCGTTGGATATGGCGATTGCGCGGCGTCAATCGGGTTCGGCGTTCAAGCCCATCATCTACGCTGCCGCCCTTGACCCGCATCAACCACACTCGATGACTGCTGCATCCACGCTGATGGATGTGGCGCACACGTTTACCACCAAAGATAACCAGCCCTACAAACCAGTCAACTACGATGGCAGGGAGCATGGTTTTGTTTCGGTGCGCGAGGCACTGGCTTCGTCGCTGAACGTGCCCGCCGTGCTGACCCTGCAAAATGTTGGCATCGAACCTGTGATCGCGCTTGCCAATCGGCTTGGCGTTCACTCGCTGGATGCGCCGCGAAACTATGATTTGTCGCTGGCATTGGGCGGCGGACAGATGAGCCTGCTCGAACTTTCACGCGCGTACGCGGCTTTGGCGAACGACGGCAAGTACACAGGCACGGAAGTCATCCTCGACATCCGCGACGCCGATGGAAATCTTTTGTACGAGCCTGAGAAGACTCCCGCCGTTCGAGTGATTGACCCGCGTGTGGCGTGGATAATTTCCGACATTCTCAGCGATGACCTTTCGCGCCAGACTGGTTTTGGTTTGAACAGCGTGCTGAAGATCGACCGCACCGCCGCCGTCAAGACGGGGACCACCACGAACTTCCACGACAACTGGACTATCGGCTACACCCCCAACTTGCTGGTCGGCGTGTGGGTGGGCAATAGCAATTATCAAGCCATGTATAACGTCACGGGGCTGACGGGCGCGGCTCCCATATGGGCGGAGACCATGCGCTCCATTTTGCAGGGACACCCCGATAGGGCGTTTGTCCAGCCCGATGGTTTGGTTCAGGTCGAGGTCTGCAATCTCTCTGGCTTGCTTCCCACCGAAGCCTGCCGGCATACGCGGAAGGAATGGTTCATCGACGGCACACAGCCCACCACGCCTGATACATTCTATCGATTTTCATCCACAGGCGAAATCGCTTTGGATTTACCCATCGAAGCGCGGGATTGGGCGAGGTCACAAGGCTTGCCTTTGCTCACTGCGCGTGACTCGGCCTCTTCAACCGGACTGACCCTGACGTCTCCCACCAACAATGCGTCCTACCGAATCACCCCCGACCTCGATCTGAGTGTCCAAAAACTAGCCTTGTCCACGCAGATGGCTTCAGGATTCGCGCAAGTCACCTTCTTTGTGGATGGAGTCGTGTTGGTGACCGTTTCAAATCCACCGTATCAAGCTTGGTGGACGTTGTCCATAGGCACGCATCAATTTTGGGCGGAGGGTATGACGTTGAATGGCGAGATTGTGAAGAGTAACGTGGTCACGGTCACGGTGGAGGAGTAGGGATTTTGAAAATTGTAAAAGGTGTTTTACCCTCTTCGTCCTAGCTTTTTCGGGCGCTTCCCCCAAATTCTAAGTTCGTGGAGTTTGGGGGACACAGTACCCGACACTTGCACCGCACTGCAAGCGCAGGCGCTCAGCGAGTGGCAGGCAGGGTGGGGACCAAACCTTTGCCTGCACACAGATTGCGATGGATTAAAAAATGCTGCCCCTCAAATAAAAGAGGAGCAACGTGAAATCTTTCAACTCAAAAAGCAGGTTATAAATACTTTGGTCGAACGCGTAACTATTGATCTGGATCGCGGATTGACTGTAACGCTTCGTTTAAACCTTCTCAAAACTCTTGAAGGTGGCTCTAATTCTGGCGTGGTACACCTTCGACAATTCGGAATTTATACCCGTATACTAAGTAGTCAGTCGAAAGAATTTAGAAAAAAGATTGTCGTCATTGCAAGGAGGGAGCTTTCCCCGACGAAGCAATCTCTAGCAAAGTCTGGGATTACTTCACCGCAACGACC
>DAOUAS010000078.1:0-20299 GCA_034433295.1 Anaerolineales bacterium
CATTCTCCCGCCACCTTCAAGGAAGACGCTCCCTATGTGGGATACATTATCAGGACAATGCCCCATGAATCCCGACCGAAATTATGGCTGGATGTTGGCGACTCAGATATGGAATTGTCCCGCGTCCTCCTACTGGAGGAAATCCTTATCGACAACGATTATCCCCACGAATTCCACCGCTTTGTCGGGGATCACAGCGAAGCGTACTGGAGTTCCCACGTGACTGATTACCTGGGTTGGTATGCGGGTCTGTGGCAAAAAACGGCGGCAGAACAATAAGATATAATTTTCAAAATTATTTTCAGGAGAACACATGAATATATTCGTTACCGGCGGCGCAGGCTATATCGGTTCGGCCACCGCCGAGGCATTGCTCAACGCCGGGCATTCCGTCACCGTCTTCGACTCGCTGATTACAGGGCATCGCGCTGCCGTGCCGCAGGGCGCAAAGTTCATCCATGCCAACCTCGATGACAGCCACGCGCTGGCTGAAGCGCTGACCTCGACAAAATTCGACGCCATCATGCACTTTGCCGCGTTCATCGAGGCGGGTGAAAGCATGAAAGACCCGGGCAAATTCTTCCGCAACAACTTCGCCAATTCCCTGCATCTCATGGAGACCGCCATCAAGGTCGGTGTAAAAAAACTGGTCTTTTCATCCACGGCGGCGGTGTATCGATCCAGCGAAACCCCGTTGACCGAAGACTCGCCGCTGGGACCGACCAACGTCTACGGTCACACCAAACTCATGACCGAACAGGCGCTCGAATGGTATCGCGTCATTCACGGCTTGCGCTTCGCGGCATTGCGATACTTCAACGCTTGCGGAGCCTTGCCCGGGCGCGGCGAGGCGCACCAGCCTGAATCGCATCTCATTCCGCGCGTGTTGCAAATTGCATTGGGACAGGCCGAGTCCGCCCAAATCTATGGCATAGACTACCCCACTCCCGATGGGACCTGCATCCGCGATTACATCCACATCGCCGATCTGGTCTCGGCGCACTTGCTTGCGTTGGACGCGCTCGAAACCAATGACAAACTCATTTACAACGTCGGCAGTGGAAATGGATTCTCGGTGCGGGAAGTGATCGAAACGGCGAGACAGGTCACGGGTCAGACCATTCCCGTTGTCGAATCCCCGCGCCGTCCCGGAGATTCGGCCCGTTTGGTCGCATCTCCTCAAAGGATCATCCGCGAACTGGGCTGGAAACCAACGCGCACCAATCTACAGGACATCGTTTCCAGCGCATGGGAATGGCATAAGTCCCACCCGAATGGATATGAAAAATGACCTTTCTTATTGTCATCATTGGTTGGGTGTTTTCGCTTTGTCTGCATGAGTTTTCGCACGCGCTCGTCGCCTACATGGGCGGCGACTACACTGTCAAAGACAAAGGCTACCTCACCTTCAATCCACTCAAATACACCCACCCTGTTTATTCGCTGCTCTTCCCCATGATCTTTTTATTGATGGGTGGAATCGGCCTGCCCGGCGGCGCGGTGTACATCGAGAAGTGGAGATTGAAAAGCCGCCAGTGGGAGACTGCGGTCTCGCTTGCCGGACCTTTCTCCAACGCAATACTTGCCCTAATCCTCGGCTTGATCCTGCGGCTGGGTCCCGTCAGCGCTTCGGGTGCTTGGCCGGGATTGGCCTTCCTCGCCTTCCTGCAAATCTCGGCGGTGGTGCTCAATTTGATTCCCCTGCCGCCTTTCGATGGTTTTGGCGCCATAGAGCCTTACCTCTCGATGGACATTCGCATGAAACTAGCACAGACACAGGGGATGCTTGCCTGGGTTGTCCTGATCCTGCTTTGGCAGGTGCGGGCTGTCGGCAACCTGTTTTGGGGACTTGTGAGCTTGCTCGCGCGGGTATCCGGAATTCCACTGGACCTGGCAAGCTGGGGAATGAGTCAGTTTTTATTCTGGCAAAGATAATTTCGGGAAAAACACAGCCCTCCCACATATTGAACGGGAGGGCTGTGTTTCATTTTGAAAACAAGACTATCCTTCATAAAATACTCCACAAATAAAAGCGGCCCACGTTCAACGATCCGCGGGTGGATGCGATCTCGGCGTGGGCTGGCCGCATATTTTTCGACATCTTTCCCTGCCGCATAAAGTCGCTCCACTCTGAAAGGGACTCAAGCACAAGGTATGTTTTTCCATTCCAAATGAAAGCGTTTGGGCAGGGTGGCGATTTCTCGTGTACAGGAGGCGCATCGAAAACCGCTTCGATGGAGTCATCGAAAAAGTGGATGGGAGTGAGGTCTGCCATTATTTATCTTCCGCAAGGTGGAAATGATGCAGGAAGCGATGGAAAATGGGCGTGGCAAGAATCCCAACCGAAAGAACCGTCATAGAAAACGAGACGGGGCAGAAAATGGATGGCAAAAGCCAGAGTTCCTCAAAACTATCTTGACGCGATATACCGTGCCTTCCCTGTCGGGCAAGGCGCAGAGTTGGTCATGAATGGGAACTTCCACCATTTCGATTTAGGCCTTCGGGACGTACACCGCGAAGCCACGCGGGGGGGCAAAGAACTGTGCGCGTCCCTCCACATCCGTGCGTTTATTCAGGGGCTTTTGCATATCCACCTTGCTCCACCATGCCACAGGGATGAGTTCGGCATTGAGCCACTGTGTCGTCACCCATTGACCATCCCAACGGTCGCCGCGATTGTTCAGGACGTAGATCAAGCCGGGCTGGTTGCCATATCCACCGCGCTGCATGATGTAGAGATTATCGTCAAGATACAGCGTGCTGGTGGAACCGGCGGCATACTTTTCATGGGCGGATACCAGCGCCTCGATACCATTGAAAGTGCCTTCGAGCGCCAGATCCAGATTATAGTAATCCTTCCAGAATACACAGGGATAACCCTCATGAGTAAGGATATAGGAATAAGCCAGCAGTTTATCGTTCGTGATCGGGCGTCCCTCGTCGCGCAGGTCATGGTTCTCGACGAACGTCACCGCGCTGTAATTCTGCTCCCGCAAAACGGACTCTCCGCCAACCAGATTCCGCAAACTGAAACCGTACTGGTCGCAGACATTCTTCAATAACTCACGCAGGGGGAAGTCGAATACATCCACCAGGTTGGAACTGTTGCGATTCGCCTCGTGGACCCAATGGAGGGTGTTACCCGCACCGTCCCAATATTCCGCCACGCCGTAGGGTTTGAAATACTGCCCGTCCCGCATATATCGATATTCCTGAATGGCTTGAATCGTGGAAGCGCCGAAGCCTTTGACAAAGTCGTAGCGGAAACCGTCGAAGCCGATTTCCTCGATCAGCCAGCGAGCCAGTTTGAGTAGTTCGCCAAAGACATAAGGATTGCGATGCGAAAGGTCGGGCATATCGCCGAAGGTCATTTCGTCCCACGACTCGTACATGCTGGGGTGGAAACATTCCCAGTTGCGCGGGAATCTTCCGCTCTTCGGAGTGAAAACCGTCCATCGTAATTGACCCGTGATCGGGTTGATCTCCTGCGCGTCCGCGCCGGAGTTGTGGTTCAAAACCATGTCGGCAATCAAGGTCAGTTTGTGCCCATGGACGTTCTGGATCAGGGTTTCCAATTCCTTGCGCGCGCCAAACCAGGTTGGGACAGTTCCCTTCTGTTCAAACTCGCCGAGATCGTAGTAATCGTATGGGTCGTAACCCATCGAAAGTCCAAAAAGATTGGCGGCTTTGTGAACAGGCGGAAGCCAGAGGGAGGTGAATCCCGCCTCAGCCAGCGCGGGGACTTTTTCGTTGACATAATTCCACCACTGGAATTCCTTTTTATCTTCGCGCGGACAATCCCAATGAAAGGCTTGCATTATGACACCCATAAGATTCTCCTTTGGTGATCTTCGGGAATTGGAGACGGATTATTGACATTATTAGCCAACCATGCGGAAGAATATCCGCAGGTCGGACATTGAATGGACGGTGGTATGCAGTTCCTTATTGCGAATCTCGCTCGATCCCTGGTTGAACCAGACGGCAAAAATGCCCACAGCATTCGCCGCCAGCACATCCTTATCGAAACTATCGCCGACCATCAGCGCATCCAAGGCGGCGATTTCGAGGTCCGCCAGAATGTAACGATAGAATTCCTCCCCCTTTGGCAGGAGGGTGTTTTTGAAACAATAGATTTGCGAGAAATATAAATCAAGCCCGGCGCGCGCCAGCGCCCCGCGGATGTGACTCTCGTCCGAAATGGAGGCGCCAGTGGCAAGGACAATCCGCCGACCGCCGGCGCGAAGATCGTCTAACACGTCGACAATGCCTTCGACGACGCGCACCTTCGGCCACTCCACCATCGGCACGGTGGAGAAAGGGTTGTCGTACATTATTGTATCGCCCCAGTCGAATAGAATGGTTGAATAGGGTTGCTCTGCCATGGACGGATTCTACTCCATTCACATGCCATCCAAGGTGGCTTTTGTTCAATCGCCAACGAAGAAAAAATCCCGCCATCGACATCTGGCGGGATTCCTTCAACCTGAACGGGATTACTTCTTTTCGGGAACTTCCTCTTCCTTCTTGCCGCGTTCCACGCTCAAACCTGGGGCAGACTCAGCGCCAGCGGCGGTTTCAGCGCCTTCGCCTGCGACGGCTTCCTTCTCTTCCCTGGCGAGAGTGGCAATAATCACGATTTCATCGGGATCATCCAGCACAGTCACACTCCCGGGCATGGCTATGTCGCGCACACGAATACTATTTCCAATTTCCTTGATGGAGGAAATATCGACATTGATGCGCTCGGGCAAATCGGTGGGAAGACATTCGACTTCGAGCGCGTTCATGCGGTGCATCAGCACGGCGCTGAAATCTTTCACTGCGGAAGCAATGCCGGTAAACACCAGCTGCACCTTGGTGCGAATCTTCTCGGTCAGATCGAGCGCGAGCAGATCGACATGCGTCAGATTCCCCTTGATGTAATTGCGCTGTTTCTCGCGCACCAGAGTCGCATATTCCCTGCCTTCCACGTCAATCGTCACCAGCGTGGATGAAGTCAGTTTGGATAACACAAGATTGGCCGTGTGCGCTTCCAACGAAATGGCAATCGGCTCGACATGGCGACCATAGATCACCGCGGGTAATTGTCCCGCGCGGCGCAAAGCCTTGACCTGCTTGCCGGTCACATCGCGTTTTGTTGCCTTCAATACGATCTTTTCCATCTTTACTCCTCGGGCGCCTCTCACCGCGCCAATCGCGGTTACCTTCACCCTATGAAATGAATTTCTGAAAAGCGGCCGCGCCGCTCAACATTCTGGGGCAGAAAATGTGCCTCCTCGCGGAGGCACAACTTCGATAGCGAACTGCATTTTATACTTGGGCGGGTGTTTCGTCAAGTAATTTTGAATTGTTCTTTCGCTTTCCCCGGCGAAAACACCATCGCCGAACGGGGTGACGGCTTGCGCCGATCTACGGATTTTGAATTTCCGCCGCGCGGAAGGTGTTCTTCATCAACATGGCAATGGTCATGGGGCCGACGCCGCCAGGGACGGGGGTGATGAAACCGGCCACTTCCTTCGCCTCGGCAAAGTTCACGTCGCCCACCAGACGCTGTCCGCTCTTCTTGGTGGCGTCGGGGATGGCATTGATGCCCACGTCGATGACCGCCGCGCCGGGCTTGACCCAGTCACCGCGCACCATCTCGGTGCGACCAATCGCCGCGATGATAATGTCCGCCTGACGGACGACGCCGGGCAGGTCTTTCGTCCGCGAGTGGCAGACAGTGACCGTGGCATTCTTGCCGATCAACAGCAGGGCCGCAGGCATACCGACGATATTCGAGCGTCCCAACACAACCGCATTCGAGCCTTCGATTTTTACGCCCGATTTTTCCAACAGGTAAATACAGCCGTAGGGCGTGCAGGGCACGAACAAAGGTTCGCGTCCCTTCTGCGCCAGACGACCAATGTTCAACGGGGAGAAGCCATCCACATCCTTTTCGATGTTGATGAGCGAAAGCACGCGCTCCTCGTCGATGTGGGAAGGCATGGGCAATTGAACCAGGATGCCGCTGATTCCTTTATCGGCATTCAACTTTTTAACCAATGTTTCGACCTGTTCCTGGGTGGCATCGGCGGGCAGATGCTCGCTGATGGAACCCATGCCGAGTTCCTGGCAGGCCTTTCCCTTGGAAGCCACATACGCCGCCGAATCGGGGCGGTCGCCCACCAGCACAGTCGCCAGTGTTGGTTTTATTTTTCCTGCCGCTGTGCGCTTCGCAACAGCCGCCGCAACTTCTTCACGAACCTGTTGGGCGATCAATTTTCCGTCGATTAGTTGAGCCGTCATGTCTCGCTCCTTCTATGTGAAATATTATACAAAATTATACAGGCAATTTGATATTTCAGCAGGTGACACTTATCCTGCCTGATGTCACGGTTTCAAAGCCACAAAATTATCGAAGATGATGTCCACGCCGGGCTGGTCGAAAGTGCCGGCCAACAGGCCCACGTCCCCCGCTGTCAGCGTGGAATCCTTCACCGAGGCGGCCTTGAAACCGTTGACGAAAAACGTCAACGTGTCTCCCGCACAATCCGCCCGCAGGTGGTTGACTGCCATCCCGGTTTTGATGTTTTCATTCGATTGCATTTCGCCTTGTCCGAGCAGGACGCCGTTCCCGCCCGCAAAAATGCCAATACCATAGTAACCGTCGCTGGAAATAAGAAAGAAATAATAAGCATCCCCGGTCATGCGGCAAAGTAAGCCGATGCGGTTCGAGTCGGGTCCGCCGAGTTTGCCCGCGTCCACTTCCAGGCGGACATCGGCAAAATTCCGCTGGGGCGTAGACCAAAAATTGGTGTCGAGCGCGTTGACCAGGATACGGTATCCGGAGGCGTTGTAATCCATCGTGCCTTCTTGCGTGGTAAAACGCCGCCAGCCGGAGGTCGTATGCGAAAAGTCATCCTGAAACAACACGCTCCCCGAAGCTTTGTCCTGATCCTGCGGCGCGGAAGTGGCAGGCGCAATTGCGGAGCAGGCAGAAACGAGGAAGGACAGGAAAGTCAGTGAAGTAAGAAGTCGTCGCATGGGCATCATTTTGGAGTCCAACCACTCGCTGGATTGATAAGAAACACCGGCCTATTCTTTCGACTTTTTGATGATCTTCTTTACCGCAGGTTTTCTTCTTGCAGGCTTGACGGGAGATTCCTCCGCGGGCGTTCCCTCTTCGTTCACGACTTCTTCCGAAACCGGTTTACGGCGGACACGGACCTTTTCTTCGACAGGTTTGATCTTGTACTCCCCTTCCCAGCCCTCGGCAAATGCCAACTTCCACTTCCCATAACGGACTAGCAGGAACAACACGCCGGCAACCGCCATCAAAAACGCAACAAGCATGGAATACGTGACAAAGGAATCGCCGATACGGGGCTGATCCGGGCGGAAGAATTCAATGAAGACGCGGGCCAATCCCGCCGCAACCAGCCACCCGCCAAAGATCGTCCCTGGCTTGATTTCCTCCGAGTAGCGGTAGGCAATCCAAAGCAGGAGCAGGCCAAGCAGGATGTTGAGGATCATTTCGTAGGCGAAGGTCGGGTGGAAGCGGGTGGTTTCCAGCGGATACAGGCTCAGGTCACTGTATTGCGGCAGACGGCTTCCATAGTTGTTGATGAGGATTCCCCACGGAAGTTTGGTCGGCGGGCCGTAAAGTTCCTGGTTGATGAAGTTTGCCGGGCGCGCCAGCGCCTGTCCAATCAACGCCGCCGGGGCGATGGAATCGACGAAAAGCCAGAAGTCCATGCCTTTGTTTTTAAGGAAGAAATACAGGGCAATTGCGCCGAAGAGCAATCCGCCAAAGAAATGCAGTCCGCCTTCCCAGATATAAAGCATCTTAACCGGGTTGTCGAGATAATAGGAACTTCCGCCAAGAATACTGTTGATCACATACCAAATCCGCGCGCCGATTATCCCAGCCGGCAAAACCCAAACCATCGCATCCCAAATCGCCTCATCGTTTTCGCCGCGCCGTTGAATCTCCCTCCCCGCGATCCATGCGCCTATTATCGCGCCAAACATCACCAGCACCCCGTACCAGCGCAGGGTGATTGTCCATATAAACAGTTTGAAGGAAAAGATTACAGGGTCTATCATCATTACCTCTTCGATTATTTTGACTTCACAATTGACAGTCACCTGCTTTGCGAGGTGACTGTCAATTGGGGAATTATATCACCCTGAAAAAACTCGCGTTGCGTCATCCCGATGAGAGTGCTATAATGAAAGCGCTCCTTAAGTGGTGAACAATTCATATCTATTATCCACACGCATGAGATCGTGTGTGGAAAGCAACGAATAATTTGACTCTAACCCCTGAATTTCAAACGACAACCTAAGGAAACATACCCGCCCACACCCATGGGCGCTGGTCTTTTTTGCATTTCAATTCCAAACCCCTCAAGAGAAAACAAAACATGAAAATACTAGAACTGGAGAACGAACCTCTATCCAAACTGCGCGGCATGGCGAAAAGTCTCAACATTCCAAACTTCAATCGCATGAAGAAGGAGTCCCTGGCGATGATGATTCGCGAGGCTGAGGCGCAGAAGGAAGGCATCGAACTGCGTGGCGGCATTCTGGAGATCATGAGCGAAGGCATCGGCTTTTTGCGGGCCACCAATTACCGCATCAGCGACCAGGATGTCTACGTCTCGCAGGCGCAGTTGAGAAAATATGACCTCCGCGCCGGAGACCTGGTCATCGGGCAGGTCCGCCCACCGCGTGAAAGTGAAAGACATTTCGGGTTGCTGAAAGTGGAATCGATCAACGGTTTGGAGCCCGAAGCGGGGAACTCACGCAGGGTCGTTTTTGAAAACCTCACCCCCATTTTTCCCGATAAAAGATTCGATCTCGAAATCGAACACGACAATCTGGCTCCCCGTCTCATCAACCTGATTGCGCCCATCGGACGGGGACAGCGCGGATTGATCGTTTCGCCGCCCAAGGCGGGGAAGACCACCATCCTCAAACAGATTGCAAACTCCATCTCGACCAAATATCCCGACGTGCATCTCATCATCGCATTGATCGGCGAACGTCCTGAGGAAGTGACGGACATGGACCGTTCGGTGGATGCCGAAGTGGTCGCCTCGACTTTCGATGAGCCTGTCACCTCCCACGTCCGGACGGCGGAACTTGCCTTAGACCGCGCTAAGAGATTGGTTGAGATCGGGCGTCATGTGGTAATCTTGATGGACTCGATCACCCGCCTTGCCCGCGCCTATAACCTAGTGGTCAACCCCTCCGGGCGCACCCTCTCCGGCGGCATGGACCCCTCCGCGCTTTACCCACCGAAGAAGTTTTTCGGCGCGGCGCGCAATGTGGAAGGCGGCGGCTCGCTGACCATCATCGCCACCTGTCTTGTGGATACCGGCTCCCGCCTCGACGATGTGGTGTACGAGGAGTTCAAAGGCACAGGCAATATGGAATTAATCCTCTCGCGCAAATTGCAGGAACGCCGCATCTTCCCCGCCGTGGATATCGAACGCTCGTCCACCCGCCGCGAAGACCTGCTCCTCGGTCCCGATCTCCTCCAGCGTGTCTGGCTTATGCGCCGCATGTTCATCCAGATGATATCCCCGCCTCCGCAGGGCGCCGGCATGGATCCCTCCGTCGCCACCGAGGCCATCATTACCCGAATGGAACGAGCCAGAAACAACCTGGAATTCCTCGAAAACCTGACAAGGGACGCATGAGCATCGAACGATGTGACGTTTGAATTCAATAGATTAGAGAATGAAAAAAGCTTTAGAAAAAATCAGTTCGTTGCTTGCCGCGTCCGGCGAAATTTTCAAGCGCAAGACCAAGGTACAAAAAGCGGTGACTGCGGCAAGTGAGCCCATTACGACACCGCGCGGGCAGGTCCCCACCCAAACGGCGAAGGGACGAAAACTTGACCGATTTACGCTCATCAGTTGGGCTCTCACTCTGTTACTGGTGGCTGTAATGGTGGGCGGCGCGTTGGTTTATAAGAATTCCCGCCCAATAACCCCCGCCCCCATCGCGCAACCAACCAACCCTTCGACAGGCGCATCGCCGGCAGGAACACAACCCCAAATCGACGCGCCCGCACTGGCCGCGGATCGAGACGGTTTTACATCCATATCACGAAAACTGCAACTGAAGACGAACATCCCCGAACGTGAGAGGTATCAGTCCATCACCTATCGCGTTTCGCGCGGCGACGCCATGCTCAGCATCGCGGAGCAATTCAAACTCAAATCCGAAACCCTGCTTTACGTAAACGCGCAACTTGAAGATAACCCTCACAACCTGAAACCCGGCATGGAGTTAACCATCCCGCCGGTGGATGGTTTGTATTACACCTGGAAAGATGGGGATACATTCGAATCCGTTGCGGAGAAATTCGACACAACAGCGGACGAGATCATCAACTTCCCGGGAAACAGAGTCGACCTGACCAACCCCAAAATAGAAGCAGGGACCAGCATAATGATTCCCGGCGGCTCGCGCGAACTGGACGACTGGACAAAAAACATTCCAACGTACGGCCGCGGCACAAATACCGGCACGGGTGAAATCAATGGAAATGCGTGCGGAGGCGGACCGGTGGCAAGCGGTTTTGGATGGCCCGCAACATCCCACAGCATTTCAGGCAATGGCTATGGACCCGGTCACCTGGCGATAGATATCCAAGCTAATGAAGGCGAGCCAGTTTTCGCCGCCGGTTCCGGCGTGGTTACCATGGCTCAAGGCGGCTGGAACTATGGTTACGGCAATGTGGTACAGATTGACCACGGCAATGGCTACGCGACGGTTTATGCGCACTTGAGCGCAATCAATGTCAGCGTATGTACTACTGTTGGACAGGGCACGGTCATCGGCGCAGCAGGCAATACCGGCAACTCCTTCGGCGCACACCTGCACTTTGAAGTGCGTTATGGCGGCGCAAACATCAATCCGTACGACATTGTTCAATGAGAATGTAAACAGCAAAACAGGTATACGCGGAACTCCCGAGTCTTCCTTGTGTACCTGTTTTCCTCTATACTCATCGCATGAACGAAAATTCCCTCAAGAAGAAACTATCGAAACTAAACATCGGCGGTTTGCGTTATTTCGACTCCATCGGTTCGACCAACGATGAGGCGCTGGACTGGGCAACGTCCGGCGCGCCTGATTTCTCACTGGTAATTGCAGACGAGCAGACTCGCGGACGCGGCAGACTCGACCGAAAATGGTTCACCCCCAAAGGAAGCGGACTCGCCCTGAGCCTGATCCTGCGTCCCCCAGCCGATCATACCCCGCATCTCTCCCGCACCGTCGGGTTGGCTGCGCTTTCGATGGCGGAATCCTGCTCCAGGCTGGGACTCTCGCCGCGCATCAAATGGCCCAACGATATTTTGCTCAACGGGAAAAAAACGGCGGGCATTCTGATCGAAAACATCTGGTCTGGCGATGAAGTAGATTCGCTGGTTATCGGCATGGGGTTCAACGTTTACAAAGACTCGGTTCCACCCGCCGAACTTTTGCAATTTCCCGCCACGAGTCTCGAAGATGAACTTGGGAAAACTCCGCCTGAACGTGAGGAAATCATATTCAACATCCTGAGCGGCTTCCTGCGTTGGCGTGAAAAAATCGGGACAGACAAATTAATCGAGAATTGGGAAGAGTTGCTTGCCTTTCACGGGGAACGGGTTCAAGCGTCCGGTGAAACTCCCATCATGGGAGAACTGCTGGGACTTGAATCTGACGGCAGCCTGCACCTGCGTGATGAAAACGGCAAATCCGTGATCGTCCGCTATGGGGATGTGAGCCTGAGACCCGGCGCGTGATATACTTCCGATAAACAGAGGTGACCATGTTTGATAATCTCCGCCAGGATGCCGAAACCAGCCCGTTCTACGAGGAAGAGGGCATTACAAAACTCCAGCCCGATTCCAGCGCAGAATCATTTTTTAGTCCGCCGACCAGTTCGAGGCGCATTTTAGGCATGACCGGCGTTCAACGCTTCGTCGTTACCTTTATGCTTTTCCTCGCAGTATGTCTCATCGGCGGAATGGCTTTGCTGGTTTTGGGAAAGATTGGATTTTAATTATAGAGACTCTAAAGGTTTTGGAAACCTTTAGAGTCTGGCGCGCAAAATCGAAAACGGGCGCGGCTCGCGAAGCGTGCTGCGCCCGTTTTGGTTTAAACCAGCTTCGGCTGTACTTCCGGTTCGACGTCGTTCGTTTCCGCGCCGACCTTCTTCAGATCCTCGGCGGAGATGCGCGCCACAGAGGCAACGCTGTCGCCTTCCTGCGGCTTGATGAGGTGCACGCCCTTCGTGGCGCGTCCCGATTGTTTGACTTCTTTTACCTTCAAGCGCAAGGTCACGCCGTTGGCAGTCATGATTGTCAGATCGTCTGCTTTTTGCACCACGCGCGCCGCGGCAATCTTGCCGATTTCCTTCAAGGCTTTGGGATCGATGGTGTAGTTGCCGCCGGTTGCGCGTCCCTTTGCGGAGTAATCTTTCAGCGGGGTCTGCTTGCCAAAGCCTTTGGTGGTCACAACCAACAAAGCGCCGTCTTTCTCGACGACATCCATGCTGGTGACGGCGTCATCCTTCTTGAGTTTGATTCCCTGCACGCCAGCCGCCTGTCGCCCCATCGCACGGACTTTGTCCTCGCCAAAACGCAGCGCCTGCCCGTTCTTGGTGACAATGACGACCTCGTCTTTGCCGGAAGTCAGTCGCGCCCAGCCCAACTGGTCGCTGTCCTCCAATGACATGGCAATCAAACCCGATGGACGCACAGATTCAAACTCTTCCATCGTCACGCGCTTGACCTTTCCGCGCGCAGTCATCAACATGCAATAGCTATGTTTGGAGAAATCGCCCACAGCCATTGCCGCTGTGACCTTTTCATTGGGACCGAGCGCCAGCACATTCACCAGCGGAATGCCCTTCGCGGCGCGGTCCGCATCGGGGATTTGGTACACCTTTTCGGAATACACCTTGCCCTTGTCCGAGAAGAAAAGCATGGTGTTCAAACTGCGGGCGGGGATGAGCATCATGATCTCGTCTTCGTCCTTGGTGGTGTGCCCCATCACACCGCGTCCGCCGCGGCTCTGCGACCTGAAAGCGGAAGCCGCCACACGTTTGATGTATCCACGCTCGGTGATGCTGATGAGCACAGCTTCGTCTTGAACCAGGTCTTCATCGTGGATGTCTTCCCTGGCTTCGGCTGAAATTTGGGTGCGGCGATCATCGCCGAATTTTTCTGCCAGTTCGTTCAAGTCAGATTGAATGAGAGCAAGAATCTTCTTCGGGTGTGCCAGCAGGTCTTCGAGGTAATCAATCGTGGCTTGAACCTGCTTGTGCTCCTCTTCGATCTTCCAGCGTTCGAGGGCGGCAAGACGGCGCAACTGCATGTCCAAAATTGCCTGCGCCTGCAACTCGCTGAGATTGAAACGCTTCATCAAGTTGGTCTTGGCGACATCTGCATCCTCGGCTTCGCGGATGGTCTTGATGACCGCGTCGATGTTGTTGAGCGCAATCAGCAAACCGTCGAGGATGTGCTGGCGGGCACGGGCTTTGTCCAACTCGAACTTCGAGCGGCGGGTGATGACCGTCTGCCGATGCTCGATGAAAATCTGCAGCATACGCTTGAGGGTCAGCGTGCGCGGTTCGCTGCGTCCGCTTTCATCGGCGACAAGCGACAGCATCTGCACGCCAAAAGTGGATTGCAAAGCCGTGAACTTGTAAAGCTGGTTCAGCACCTTCTTGGGCTGCGCGCCGCGCTTTAATTCGATGACGATGCTCATGCCGCGTTGGTCGGATTCATCGCGCATGTCGGAGATTTGGTCGACCTTGTCCTCGCGCACCAGTTCGGCGATGCGCTCAATCAGGCTGGATTTGTTGACCTGGTACGGAATCTCGGTGATGTTGATTTGATACCGCCCGGACTTGGACTCTTCGATGTGGGCGATTCCGCGCATGACGATTCGTCCGCGTCCGGAGCCGTAGGCGGCAAGAATCCCCTCCGTCCCGACGATCATGCCACCGGTCGGGAAATCAGGCCCGGGGACGAATTTCATCAGGTCGTCCACGGTCACTTCTTCGATGGTGTCGTAGTTGTCGATCAGATGATTAATCGCCCTGACCACTTCACGCAGGTTATGCGGCGGGATATTGGTCGCCATGCCCACCGCGATGCCTGATGAGCCGTTCAACAAAAGGTTGGGCAGGCGGGCGGGCAAAACCAGCGGCTCTTCGAGAGAGTCGTCGAAATTGGGACCAAAATCCACCGTATCTTTTTCGAGGTCGGCGAGCATTTCCTCCGCCATTTTTTGCAGACGGGCTTCGGTGTAACGCATGGCGGCAGGCGAGTCGCCATCCACCGAGCCGAAGTTACCCTGACCATCCACCAGCAGGTAGCGCATGGAAAAATCCTGCGCCATGCGCGCCATGGATTCGTACACCGCCGAGTCACCGTGCGGGTGATATTTACCCAGCACTTCACCCACGATACGGGCGGATTTCTTGTAGGAGGAGTTCGAGCGGATACCCAATTCGTGCATGGCATACAAAATGCGGCGGTGGACCGGCTTCAATCCGTCGCGGGCGTCGGGCAGGGCGCGCGCCACGATTACGCTCATGGCGTAATCAAGATAGGCTTCGCGCATCTGGGTGTCGATGTCGATGGATTGGATGTTGCCAGTGTTCAAAGTGTCGTCGACCATAAAATTATCCTTGGAATAGGAAAAAATTTGTCAGATTGGCATAAAAAGACACGAAGGTGGGAAGAAAACTTCGTGTCCGCATTAGATGAAGGGAACTTGTTTTTCTAGTGACAATTATACCACCCCCAGGCTGATTCTTTAAGAAACTGAAAGCACTTCCACACTTCATATTTTGCAATTGAGACAAAAAAAGACCCGCGTAAAGCGGGTCTTTTTTTGTGCCGAAGGAGGGATTTGAACCCTCATGAGAGTACACTCACTACGCCCTGAACGTAGCGCGTCTGCCAATTCCGCCACTTCGGCAAGCACTTCTTTTGTTGTGCGGGGTGTATTTTATCTCAAACGGCTGTTTTGTCAAATCCTATGCGAGTTTATCGGGGAACAAATTTCACGCCGGCATCGTTCTCACTGTGACCCTTTCAGAATTGTATTGCCAGTACATTACAGTACTGTTGGGGGATGCATCATTTTGCATCGAACAGCGTTATATTAATAGCAGAAACAAAAAGAAAGGAGTGCCCCATGATGTTCGTACTCGCAGCAGTGGTCGTTTTGTTATTGCTCGCACTCGCCGGCGCGGATTTGTTCGTGTCGCAGTACAACCCCGACGAACTCAGCAAGATGGGAGTCCAGGAACAATGACGGATGACCAGCCCAACCCCTAGCCCGACGCAACTCGAAAGATGCGCCGGGCTTTTTTTATAATACTCGCGATCACAAATTACGTTTTCCACAGGGTAAAAATGCGCAGCTTGGACCGTGATTGGCACATCTTTCCATGATATGCGCAAAAATCGCCTGTCCCATCCAAAAGAACTTGCTGAAGGGCAGGCGGGTGTAGCAGGAACAGTTTCGGGGTATTACTTAGTTTAGTCGGGCTAGGACATCGTTCGATTCGAGCAAAAGATAATCCACATTTTCAAACTTGAACTCGGTGCCGCTGTACTTGGCGAACAACACTTTATCTTTGACTTTGAGTTTAATGCTCTCTTCATCGCCAACAGCAACCACCTCCCCGGCCTGCGGCTTCTCCTTGGCGGTTTCGGGCAGATACAACCCGGAAGAAGTCTTGGATTCCTGCTCCAACGGGCGGATGAGGACGCGGGTCCCCAGGGGTTGAATGTTGATCTTTGCCATGTTATTTGATTCCTAAAAGCGAATTGATTTGCGGGCGGTTGAACCCTACGATGATCTTCCCTCCGATGTCGATCACCGGCACGCCCATCTGTCCGGAACGGCGTACTATATCGCGGGCGGCAGCCTGGTCACGGCTGACGTCGATATCGGTGAATTTGACGCCTTTCTCGCGGAAATAACTCTTTGCCATGTTGCAAAAGGAACAGGTCGGGGTGCTGAACACGACCACCTTGGGTTGAACTTTTGTATCTGTCATCTCGGTACCTCCAAAATTAATTGTCGAATAATGGGTAGATGCAGGAGGGTGAAATAAGTTACACCAGAAAAATCAGTCGCAATTTTAACTAAACTACTACCGCCTAAAGGCGGAAGGTTTGGAAAGCGACTAAAAGTCGCCTAAAGTTCTCCCACACGAAAATCTTCGCTATCGCCAGGCGGTTTTTCAGATTGCGACTCTATGTAATCCGCTATGATTTCATCCGTCACGTTTCCTGAACTGGCTACAAAGTACCCACGCGCCCATAGATGTTTTCCCCAAAATTGCCGCCGCAATTCTCCAAATTCCTCCAACATCTTGCGCGCACTTCGTCCCTTCAGCCTTTGAACCAGATCACTCACCGCAATCTGCGGCGGCACCGATACCAACAAATGCACATGATCCGCCGCTATATGACCCTTCACGACTTGCACTTCTTGCGCTTCACAACTTTGTTTGATCAACTCGCGCAATCGCAGTCCGATTTCTCCACACATCACCTTCTTTCGGTATTTCGTGATCCAAACAATGTGGTACTTCAAGTCGTATACTGTGTGTGAACCTTTTCGATATTCTGGCATCTGCCTATTTTACGCTATTGTGGTGTTGAAAACTGCCGCCTAAAGGCGGGGGTTTTAGACCCTGTATACAGACAATAAATGATGGTTTTTGCTCTAGTTGGAGACTTTTCAACCCAAAAATCTACCTTACTACGTCAAAAAAATTCAAAAAAGCTCAAATATCATCCGGGGCAATTTTGGGATATAATCCAATTATTCATAGATGACAACGAAGACATACTTCTTTAAGCAGGTATCCCATGGATGTTGTGGCCCGTTTTACAAAAATCGAAAAAACCATAGAGATCAATGCAGGCACGATTGTGTTGGAGAGTCACAGCGGGTTTCCGCGCAACGATACCAACCTATACCTATTGGGCCGTCGCGGGGAAATCATCTGGAAGGCGGAGAAACCCGATCCTTACACCTACTTTTCGCGCGTTAGACTCAACGAGGATGGCGAAACGTTTTCCGCTTACACCCTGGGGGGGCATGCCTGTGAACTGGATTTAAAGACAGGGAAATTGATCAGCGTCATAGGTTTTCAATAACAAAATACCCTCACACCCACTTGGTGTCTGCGGCTTAAAATTCATTGTGGAGTCAAAATATGTTCATTCAAGAGAACCGCACAAAATCAAAACTCAAAGCTGGTCAGCCAACTTACGGCGTGATCTCCACTTCGGACGACCCGCAGCTTGCAGAAATTTATGGGCTGGCAGGCTTTGACTTCTACATGCTGGACGCCGAGCACGGATTGATCGACCCCGTTCAGGCGGTCAACGTCATTCGGGCTTGCGAACGCGTGAACATGACCCCGCTGGTGCGGATCGGTTCCAGAGACCCGAAGCTCGTCTTGCAATACATGGATGCCGGCATGATGGGCGTGATGATGCCTGGGACAGAGTCCGTGGATCAGGTCAAAATGCTGGTGGACGCCGTGAAGTACCCGCCAGTTGGCAAGCGCGGCATGGGACTGACGCGGGCGTCTGGATATGTGGCTACGGGACAGGAAGCCATTGATTACATCAACTTCACAAATGAACAGACTATGGTTATCCCACAATTTGAGGATGCCAGCCTGATCGACAAGCTCGATGAGATGACCTCCCTCCCCGGCGTGGACGTGGTGGTGGTCGGTCCGCGTGACCTCTCGCTCAACATGGGATTCCCCGACGGAGCCAATCACCCCGAAGTGCAGCAGATGATCGACCGCGTGGTGTCCGTCTGCAAGAAACATAACGTAGCGGCTGGGATTACGGCTGTCTCGCGGGCGGATGCGGCGAAACAGATCGCCCGCGGCATGACGATGATTCTGGCAATCTCGCAGATCGTGGTGGCGGCTGGTTCCAAAGAATTCCTGCCTGAGTAAAAACCGTGGAAAAGCCCCCGTTTGGATTTGTCCTCGTCTTTCTGCTCTTTAGTTTGTTGTTCTTTTCCAACACTTACAAACTGTGGTTCAAAACCGACTCGTATTATCAGGACCTTTACAACAGCCTCACCAACGAGAAAACCCCTTACCCATTCAAGAACTTCTTCTTGAAGCGGCTGGAAAACCGCAAACGCTGGGAAGTGGAGCAAAAGATTTTCAGCGCGATTGGGTTTATTGCCGTCATTGGCGCGGATGTGCTGGTAGTGATGGCTTGGATAAGGTAATTTCGTCATTGCGAGGGCGGTGCTTTTCCGCCCGAAGCAATCCCCAACTCAGTGTCTGAGATTGCTTCGTCGCTCACTACCGTTCGCTCCTCGCAATGACGAAATAAAGAGAAGAAATGAAACGAGAACTTCATCCTTGTATTTACATCATGACTAATAAGCACAACAAAGTTCTCTACACAGGTGTGACCAGCAATTTGCTGCGAAGGGTGACAGAGCACAAAGACAAAACCGTTCCAGGGTTTACGAGCAGGTACAACGTGACGAAACTGGTTTATTACGAAGAATACGCAACCATGATGGAAGAAGCCATCGCCCGCGAGAAGCAAATCAAAGGCGGCTCAAGACAAAAGAAAATTGATTTGATTAAGAGCAAGAATCCTGAGTGGAAAGATTTATACGATGAGTTTTTTGTCTAACCAACCCTCCATCCTCGTCATTGCGAGCCGCCGTTCGTTGGCAGCGAAGCAATCCCCTAACCTGGCGTATGAGATTGCTTCGTCGGGACGGACACCCTCCTCGCAACACCGCACCTGCGGTGGGTGCAGGTGTGACGGGAGTGCGCGGGTGTACTGGCTTAGAAAAAATAACCTAGTTTGCAAATGACATGAAGCAATCGTCAATCTGAAATCATAAATCCAAAATAGGAGAGCCACTTTGAAGATCATCGCATGTATCAAGCAAGTGCCCGACTCGGAAGCCAAGGTAAAAGCCGAGGATGGGAAGGTTACGTGGGGGGACGCGCCGCTGGTGATTAACCCGTTCGACGAGTACGCTGTCGAAGGCGCGCTTCAACAGAGGGAAGCATTGGGCGGGACAGTGACTGCCCTGTGCGTCGGACCCGAATCCGCAAAGGAAGCGCTCAAGCACGCGCTTGCCATGGGCGCGGACGAGGCTGTCCTCGTCTCAGACCCCGCGCTCACCGAGTTGGACACCGTCGGCGCGGCGCGCGTGCTGGCGGCTGCCATCCAAAAGATCGGCGGCGCGGACATGGTCATGTTCGGACGCCAAACCCTCGACAACGGCGCTGGGCTCACCCCCGCGCAGACAGCTAGAGTCCTCGGATTGCCCATGCTTGGGTTCGTGGGTCAGATCAAGGTTGAAGGCGACAGCGTCACCGTTGACCGAGTCACCGAAGAGGGCAGGCAAACCGTCAGCGCGAAAATGCCCGCCATCCTCAGCCTCGTCCAAAGCATCGGCGAACCGCGCTACCCATCGTTCATGGGCATCCGCAAAGCGTCGAAGGCAACCATTCCTGTCTGGTCGCTGGCAGATGTCGGCGCGACCGCAGCCGCTCCCGTCGTCACCCGCGTCGAGTTGATGAACCCGCCCGTGTCCGAAGCCAAAGTCGAGATGATCACTGGCGAAACTCCCGCCGAAATCGCCGACAAACTCGCCGATAAAATTCTCGCGGAGAAAGTGCTATGAAAACTTTCGTTTATATCGACCATTTCAAGAGCGACGTCCAGCCTGCTTCGTGGGAAGCCTTGGGCGTGGCAAAAAGTTTCGGCACAGCCGTCGCGCTGGTCTTCGGCTCAGACGCGGATGAGATTTCCAAAGCCGCGTTTGAATTCGGTGCAGATGAAGTCGTCGTCGTGGATGATGCTGCGCTGACGGACTACCGCGCTGAACCGTATGCTTCCACGCTGTCGGCTCTTGCCGCTGCTGGGTCCCCTGACCTGATTCTGTTTCCGACGACTGCCCGAACCCGTGAGTTTGCCGCCATGTCTGCCGTGGACTTGAACACAGGCGTGCTGACCGATGTCTCCAAGTTCGAGCAGGACGGCGATAAGCTGGTCGCCACCCGCCCGATATACGAAGGCAAGGTGTTGGAGAAGACCGTCTGCTCGGGTAAGCCCGTGATGGCGACCATCCCCGCCCGCGCCTTCCCCAAGCCTGAGCGTGTGGCTGGAAAGGCTGGCACAGTCACCAAAGCCGCCGCCAAGACCGAAGCGCTGACCACCGTGGTCGGCTATGCCGCGACCGAAAGCGCGGTCAACATCGGCGACGC
>DAOUAS010000079.1:0-24700 GCA_034433295.1 Anaerolineales bacterium
TGGCACCGTCAGTCGGCGGAGTTGCACAACCAGCGCGAAGCCATCAGCCGCGAACTGGCTGTCCTCGAAGAACGCCGTCGAGCGTTGACCAACTCGCAGGCGGCAATTCTCTCTGACCAGGAACATGCGTTGAACGAGTTGCATCTTGCCAACGACCGCTTCCACGAGGCGGAGCAGGACATCCTGCGTGTGCAGGGCGAACTCGAAGAAGCGAAGAATCAACTGGCGAACGCGCAAGCCTCGCTGCAAACCCGTCAGGCGGAACGCGCCGCGCTCGAAAATGAACTGGCGCAAATCCGCGGACAGCTTGAAAGTCTCAGCCAGCAGCGGGCGGAAAACAACGCCCGTCTCGACGAATTGAAATCCCGCATTGAAGCGCAAAACCAGCGCATCGCCCAGACCAGGTCCGCGATAGCCAGCGGTGAGAGTCTTGCGGCGCGGGCAACGGCTCAGTACGAAGCGGCGCGCAGGGCGCGGGAGGAAGCCAGCCTCGCGTTGCAGGAAGCCGAAGAGAAAGTCATTCAAAAGAAAAGCGAGTTCGAGCGCATCGAACGCGAACGGCGCGAAGCCCTCGAACAACGCACGAAAGAAGAATCCGATCACTCGCGCGCCAGGGCTCAACTCGAAGTCCTCGAACAGGCGGAGCAATCGCTGGCGGGTTACGCCGAAGGCGCGAAGTACCTGCTCGATGCGGCGCGACAGTCCAAACTGGGCGGCGTGCGCGGAGCGTTGAGCGCGGCGCTTGATGTCCCTGCCGAACTGGAAACCGCCATCGCCGCTGCACTGGGCGACACCCTCGACGCGGTTTTACTTGAGTCGAATCAACTCGAAGATGCGCTGAACCTGCTCGAAACCGACGACACGGGTCGGGCGGTTTTGCTGCCACTAAATGATCAGACTTCCGAAGTTTTCACCCACAGGGCGCTACGCGAGACTTCGGAAGTCTCAGACGAAGATTACTTGGGCGTCGCCTCCGAACTGGTCAACGCGCCCGACGAATTGCGCAGTGCGGTGCGCGTGATGCTGGGACAAACCCTCGTCGTCCGCAACCGTGGAGCTGCCCGCAGGTTGATTCAAAACCTGCCGCCCCATGCCCGCGTCGTCACCTTGCGCGGCGAAGTCTTCCGCGGCGACGGATTGGTCGTGGCTGGAAAGACTGCTTCGTCGTCCACGCTTGGGCGGATGCGGCGCAAGAAGGATTTGGAATCCGCTTTGAGCGGGTTGCTGACCCGTCTGGCTGAATCCAACGAAAAAGTGGAGCGGCTGTCGCATCAGCAGGCAGAGGCGCAGCGCGAGTTCGCCCAAGCGGAAGTGGATGCCCGCGAAGCCCGCGTCGGTTTGGGCGAACTTCAGGAGAACGAGCAGCAGGCTGGGTTGGAAGCCGAGTCCACCCAGCGCCAGCTCGAATGGCAGAAAGATCAACTCGTCCAGTTGCAGGATGAGGTGAGAGAGTCGGAAACCAGTCAGCGAAGACTGAGCGAGTCACAAGTGGAAGTCGAAAATCGCGCTACGGAACTTCAATCCCAATTGAAGGATATTTCCGCGAAGCTGAACGAACTCGCTGCCGACGAATTGCAGGAACAGGTCTCGTACTGGAGCACACGCGCGGCGGTGGCTGGACAAAGCGTCGAAAGCGCGAACGCCAAACGCGATGAACGCTCGAAGGAAATCACGCGGCTGGATGCGCGGCGCGTGGAACTGGCGACCCGCTTGCAGGAAGCCGATCATGCCCTGAGCGGACTCGACAACGAGAAGGCTCGTCTGCGCGAAAACGAAACCACGCTGCACGGAAGAATCGAAGAAATGCGCGTGCTGATCGAACCCGTCGAAAAAGATTTGGAAATGGCGGAGCAGGAAGAAAAACGATTGCAGGAAGCCGAGGCAAACGCCCAGCGGATTTTCGCCAACACCGAGCGGCTGTTTGGTCAGGCTCAGTTGGAGCAAACCCGCAAGCAGGAAGCGCTGGATAACCTTCACCAAAAAATCACCGATGACTTTGGTTTGGTGATGTTCGATTACGCGGCGGATGTTTCGGGTCCTGTGCCGCTGCCGCTGGATGGCATGGTCGAGCAGTTGCCCATTGTCACCGAACTCGCGCCCGAAATCGAAGAGCAGTTGAATCATCACCGCGCCCAATTGCGGCGCATGGGACCGATCAACCCCGAGGCGAAGACCGAGTTCGAGCAGGAAAAAGAACGCTACGAATTCATGAAGACTCAGGTCGAGGACCTGCGAAAAGCCGAAGCGGACTTGAAGCAGGTCGTCGTTGAGCTGGATGAAATTACAATCCGCGAATTTACCCGTACCTTCGACGCCGTGGACAAGCAATTCCGCGAGACGTTTGTCCGCTTGTTTGGCGGCGGATCGGCGCGGCTGGCTTTGACCGATCCTGAAAATTTGGTGGACACGGGCATCGAAATCGAAGCCCGTCTGCCTGGTCGCCGTGAACAGGGCTTGGCTCTGCTCTCAGGCGGAGAGCGCAGTCTGACGGCGATTGCTTTGGTCTTTGCCCTGCTCAAAGTCTCGCCCACCCCCGTCTGCGTGATGGACGAAGTGGACGCGATGCTCGACGAAGCCAACGTGGGACGTTTCCGCGACCTGCTGGTGGATTTGAGCAGGGAGACGCAGTTCATCATCATCACCCACAACCGCAACACCGTGCAGGCGGCGGACGTCATCTACGGCGTGACGATGGGACGTGACTCGGCAAGTCAGATCATCAGTCTGCGGCTGGATCAGGTCACAGACGAGATGTTGAAGAGAGTGTAGAGGGAAAGGATGAAGGATGAAATTTGAAAGATGAAAAAGAGCGTCCAACTCAATTCGAGATGGACGCTCTTTTCTTATCAAGAAATTGAAGGGTAAACGAGTTTGGTCTTTATTCATCCCTCATCCTTTATCCTTCATCCTTGTATTATCTTGTATTATGGCACTGGTGTTGCAGTTGCCTTTGCTGCTTCGGCTTGTGCTGTGTTTTGGGCGTTTACCGCCTCCGTTTGCATGGTGATGAAGTTCGGCTCGGTGGGGAGATAGTTCTTCCAGATATCGAAGGTTTCCACGCCGTATTCCTCGCGGGCCTTGGTCAGCCAATCGGAGAAGGCTTTATCTTTCGCAGACTTGTATTGATCTGCGCTCAACGGGCGCTCCTGTTTGGCGATCAACTGGATGATGTGATAACCGAACTGGCTTTTGATGGGCGTGGTAGTGTAATCGCCTGTCTTTTCCAGTGCAAAGGCGGCGGTTTCGAATTCAGGAACCATGGCTCCCTTTCCAAACCAGCCCAGGTCGCCGCCGTTGACTGCGGAACCGCTATCTGTCGAAATCTCTTTCGCCAGTTCAGCAAAGTCTTCGCCATTCTTGAGCCTGTCAATGACAAGTTGGGCGATGGCTTCATCGGCGACGAGAATATGACGCGCCCAGACCTGGGTCTCTGTGGCGGGCATGTCTGAGGTGACTACTTCCTGCACTTTTTCCTGTAATAGCTGATATTCAAACAGTCCCGCGTACCCAGCCTCGCTGAGTCCAAGCTTCACGAATGAATCTCTGGAATCGGAGAATTCCTTGTCGAAGCCTTCCTGCGTGTAGGGCGTGGATGTCGGCAACGGCGTGGGGGTGGGACCCGCCGTCGCCGTGGCTTCCGGTACAAGTGTGGCGGTGGGCGCGGCTTCGGTGGTTGCCGTGGCGGATGGAATGGGGGTCATCGTCACCAGTTCGTATGCAGCGGCAGGAACTTCAGGCATGACCACTTCTGTCGCAGTGGGGGCGGCTGTCGGAGTCCCGTTTGGATAGTATCCGAAAGCCTCCTGTTGCGATTTGGCAAGTTCCTCTTCGCTGACGGTGATGCCGCGCTTCTTCGCTTCGAGACGAACCAACTGTTCATTGATCATCTGGTTCAGCACGGACTGTCCAACCGTCTCCGGCGCGTTAAGTTGGGTTTCGATCTGGGATAATTGATTTTGCACGTCCATGCCAAACATCTGGGCGTATTGTTGATACATGGCATATTGCGAAAGCAGTTGCTGCCTTTGCATCCGCACGCGCGGTTCGAAATCCTTGACGAGAATTTCGACGCCCCCAACCTTTGCAATGGGTTTTTGGCGTTGCAGGTAATTCATATCCAGCAATCCATAGCCAATCAATAACGACACCGCAACCACGATGCCGATGAAGACGTACAGGATGATTCGGCTTTGACGGCGTTCACGTTCGAGGCGCGCAATGTGTTTTTTATGATAAACAGGCTTTCCGCCTGGTTCAATGGTCATTTTCTTGCTCCTTCACGAAAAAAGAAAAGTTGTCTTAACATAATTTCGGGGCATGGGAGTGTTCCCATGCCCCGAGGTTGCTTCGGCGATTAGGAACGCCCGTCGTCCAGCGACCTGCCGCTAAAGGGCAGCAACGCCACATGGCGCGCCTGCTTGACAGCAGCCGCCACCACACGCTGGTGTTTGGCGCAGGCACCGGTCTGGCGTCTGGGACGGATCTTTCCTTCCTCGGTTATGTACTTGCGCAGCAGGTCGGTCTTCTTGTAATCGATGACCAGCGCCTTGTCCGCGCAAAACTGGCAAAACTTGGGCTTGGCAAAAAACCTGCGGTCACCGCCGCCGCCTTCGCCGCCGCCCGAATAGTTACGTTCGCGTTCTTCACTCATGATTTACTCCAAAACTAAAACGGGAATTCATCTTCCGCCACGGCAGAGCCATTGTCGGCGGAGGTGGAATCAACTTCCTGGTGGTTGTCGTTCGCATCGCGCCGGTCGCCAAGCATCATCATCTCATTTGCAACGATCTCCACGCTGGTATGCTTCTGTCCTTCCTTCCCATCCCAGCGGCGGGTTTGCAGCCGCCCTTCGATGTAAACCTGTTGTCCCTTGACGAGATACTGCTTGCAGATCTCCGCCAGGTTGCCCCAGACCACCACGTTGAACCACTCGGTTTCGTTGTGACGTTCACCGTCCGCGCTGTTCCACGAACGGCTGACCGCCACTGTGAAGGTGGTGACAGGCTTCCCCGAAGGGGTATAGCGCATCTCGGGGTCTTTTCCAAGATGCCCAATGATCTGAACTTTATTGAGGCCTCGGCTCATAAAATCTCCTTGGTAATGACCAGGCTATGCAAAAACGGACTAGGCGGCAACAGAAAGCATGTGGCGAATGATCGGTTCCTGATAACGCAGGTTGCGTTCCAGGTCTGCGGTCGTGGCGGGATTCATGGTCACGTTCAGCAGAACATATTGGCCTTCGCGCTGCTTCTTGATGATGTAGGCCAGCTTGCGCCTGCCCCATACATCGACTTTATCGATGCTGCCGCCTGATTCACTGATCCAGCCTTTGACCTTTTCGAGCAAACCGTTAAAAGCGGTTTCATCCAGATCGGGCTGGAACACACAGACTAATTCATACTTACGCATAGGGAAAACCTCCTTTCCATGGGTTTGTTCCTGTTCGGACCGTGGGTCCGCCGGGAACGGAAAGGCACGTGTATTAGACGTACCTGATTTAGCGGGCGAAGTTTACCACAAAAATTTGCCTTTGGATGGGGTTTGGATCCGAGGGGCGTGCTAAAAAGTTGTTAGGCACGAAGTCCGAAGTCTCCTGATTTTGGCGGCACGCTTCGCGTCGGGAGATTTTGCACTCCACCTAACACGGGCGGCGCCAGGGGGAGGCCACACAGAGCGCGGAGTTTCTTTCTTGTTTTTTCTCTGCGGACTCTGTGTTCTCCGTGGTAAAAGGTTTTTTAGCCCCTTCTTTTGACCGCTCCCGGCCCCAAAGCGACGTCTGCCAAACCTCCAAATGCCAATAAAACCTACCCGCTCTTCTCTTCCTTCATCGGCATCTGCACACCCATGACGTTGAATCCCGAATCCACGTACAGGACTTCGCCCGTGATATGTGACGACAGGTCAGAGGCGAGGAAAACCGCCGAGTTGCCCACGTCGTCGATGGTGACGTTTTCGCGCAAGGGAGCCATATCCGCAAAGTGCTTGTACATGTCGCGGAAGCCGCCCACGCCTGCCGCCGCCAACGTGCGGATGGGTCCCGCCGAAATTGCGTTGACGCGAATCTTTTGCGGACCAAGGTCGTACGCCAGGTAGCGAGTGGAGGATTCGAGCGCGGCTTTGGCGACGCCCATCACGTTGTAATGCGGCGCGACCTTGACTGAACCATAGTATGTCAGGCACATGATCGAAGCGCCAGGGTTGAGAATTGGCAGAAAGGCGTTGGTCAGCGCCAGCAGGGAAAAGACGCTGATGTCCATCGCAACTTTGAATCCCTCGCGGCTGGTTTGGTAATACGGCTTGCTGAGTTCGTCGCGTCCCGCGTAGGCGATGGAATGAACCAGCACATCGATTCTTCCAAAATGCTGTGCGGCTTTTTCCGCCGTCTTTGCAATTAGCTCATCGCTGGTGACGTCGCATTCCTGGACCCATTTGCAACCGACCTGTTCCGCCAGCGGCTTGACGCGGCGCTCCAGCACTTCGCCTGCATAGCTGATGCCGAGGTTTGCTCCCTCACGTTTGAATGCCTGCGTGATTCCCCATGCAATGGACTTGTCGTTTGCCAGACCAAAAATCAGCGCGTTTTTGCCTTCCAGTAAACCCATAAGTTTCTCCTCGTTATTCGTCATTGCGAGGAGGGTGGTTGTCCCGACGACACCTGCCCTGGCGGGCGGTGCCAGGGAGCAATCTCAAGTAGTTAGGTGATTGTTTCGGGCTTCGCTCTCGCAATGACGGAAATATCTTTCACCAGAAATCTCCAGGGCTTTGACAGCCACGGTTCTGGTGTGTTGTTTAAACCCACTCGCGGAGATTTGGTCACGCTTATTTCGGGGATGATTTGTCCCGCCTCGATCCACAACCCCGAAGTTGATTCTGTCAAATTGACATTGTTCTCGCTTTTGGTGATTCCCATTGCCTGGGTTAGTTTCCCCGGTCCCAGCGTATCGCGCCCGCCGCGCCGTGCCAGCATGACTTCGACTCCCTCGATTGGTTGTATTGCGCGGATCAACACCGCCGCTGGGAATCCTTTTCCTTCGGTGACGGCGTTCAACATCCAGTGATTGCCGTAGGTGAAGTAGACGTAGGCATGTCCCGCTGGACCGTACATCGGGGCGGTGCGCGGCGTCAATCCTGCTTTGGCGTGGCAAGCCAAATCCTCTTCGCCGATGTAGCCTTCGGTTTCGACAATGACGCCGACCAACTTCACGCCGTCCAGAATCCGCACCAGCCGCGCACCAAGTAGTTCACGGGCAACGGTCAATGTTGGGCGGTTATAGAATGAGCGAGGGAGAGCTTTTACCACGGAGACCACAGAGTTCACAGAGATACTTTGTTGAGGTTTAATTGGCGAGTCGCTTAATACCACCGTGTTTGAGCATCTTTACCTTGAAGTTTAGAAGTAGCCCGATCTTTCCGCCTGATATTTTCAAATAAGATAGCAATTGAGCTTCATGAATGCTGGCAAGACTTTCGACGGATTTTATTTCAACAATCACAGCGTCATTTACAAGAAGATCAAGTCTGTAACCACAGTCAATCTTTACATTTTTGTAGGTTAACGGGAGCGGGATTTCCTTTTGCGCTTCATATCCACGTTGCAATAATTCATAGCGCAGACATTCACGATAGGCTGACTCAAGCAGACCGGGACCAAGATGGCGGTGAACTTCGATTGCCGCCCCAATTATGGCTTCTGTGATTTTGTTGAGTTCTTCCATACTTAAATGTTGCACTCTTTCCTCTTTTCCCATGTAGACCTGTGTTCAAAAGGGAGACTTAAATCTTCAGGCTCAACTCAAAAATCTCAGTGCTCTCAGTGGTGGAAGCTTTTTTATTTAAACCTGGGATCGCGTTGAAGCGTCAACCTCAATCCTTCCTCCAACTTGATCGAAGGCGTAAATCGTAATTTCTCTTTTGCCAAATTCAAACCCGCTTTCATGCGCGAGACGCCGCCGGAGGTCTGGGCGTTGTAGACCACGTTGGCGTTGCTGTGCGTCACATCCAACACAACACGGATTAAATCCCTGACCGAGGTATCCACCCCCGAACCGACATTGATGACCAAGCCGTTGATGTTTGGCGCGGTGGATGCGGCGACCATCGCGCTGACTGCGTCATCCACATAGACATAATCGCGGGTTTGGTTGCCGTCTCCGTGAGCGACCAGCGTTCCGCCGCGCAAGGCCTGGCGGAGATAGTGCGGTACAACGGGTGGATGAGACGGCGGCAGGTGTTGTCCCGGCCCGTAGGCGTTGAAAATCCGCAGGCTGAGCGTTTCGATTCCCCACAACGTGCCAATCGTCCGGACGTAATATTCCGCCGCCAGTTTGGAAACCGCATATGGCGAGCGCGGATTCGGCGTGGCGGTCTCTATCAGTGTCGGGTCGCCCAGGTCGCCGTATACAGCTCCGGACGAGGTAAGAATCACGCGCTTGACTCCCACATCGCGGATGGCTTCCATCAGGGCAACAGTCCCGCCGACGTTGGTGGTATTGTAGTCGCGTGGATACAGGATCGACTCCGGCACCGAAACTCGCGCCGCGAGATGATAGACCACATCCACATCCTGAAGCAAAGTCCACAGTTTGGGGCGGTCGCTCACGTCCCCGCGCGTAAAATGGACATCGCGTGAAAGCGCCTGCGGATCGCCGGTGGAAAGGTCGTCGAGCCCGCGGACCTGGTGTCCCTCATGGGCGAGGTGGTTTGCAAGGGAGGAGCCGAGGAATCCCGCGGCTCCAGTGATTAGAAAGTTCATAGCGGGGATTATAAGCGATGTGAATCATAAAACACCCCGCCTTTTCAAAAGACGGGGTGTTAACCTCTACTTGCTAATCTCTGATCTTTTTGCCAGCCTGTGCATGCACTCGCCCCAAATCTCCTGCGGATAGATAATTTCATTCGTCCCGGGCAATTGTTCGATGGACAGCCCGGTGTTCAGGTCGATGCCGACCTGTTGATAGGCTTTGTAGATCAACTGGCTGCAATAAAAGGACTCTTCGCTTTCGGCATTGAGGAAGTTCAGGTTGTAGGACTTGCCGACCTGCGCCAGACAATACTCCGCAACTGTGGTGCGGATGTGGAGTTCCTCCTCCTCCGAGTAGCCCTGCCCGTCGAGTGGGGAAGCGACGCCATAGAAGGTATCGAAGAGCAGACCGCGTTCCCGCGCCATGCGCTCCGTATCCCAATTGGAGTCAGGCATTTCGAAGGTGATGACGCCTCGTGACCCCGCCTCGACGCAGCGCCCGTTGGGACCGACGTACATGACCACGTGATCCACGTCACCGGGGACGAGACGCCCCACCAGACGCCAAAACTCACCAGGCAGGATGTCGGGCTTGCCATTCATCGTGCAGATGACGTCGCCGGTTTGGACAGCCAGTCCCTCGATTTCAAAGGTGTGGATTGTGTTCATTGTGTTTTATTATACGGGAAATTGCAGGAAGTGTTGCAAGCGATAAATATGTCACCCTGAGCATAGCGAAGGGTCTCAGGTACAGAATGTAGATTCTTCGCTACGCTCAGAATGACATTGACCAATTACCTCGTGACTACCTCCACCCGATACGAAGCGGGGAGCGTGGTGTAGTGTGTCTGCCCGATGACGAAGACCACGAGGCGGTTGAGATTGCTGAAATCAACATCGAGTTGACCAGTGCCATTTTTGACTTCGAGATCGTGCGCGACAAGCGAGCCATCCGACTTTTGTTCCACGGCGCGGACTCCCCAAGTCTGCGGTACACGGTTGTGGACGGGGACGAATCCGCCCGAAGACCAATCCTTGCCGCCAGATTCGATGTTGTCGCTCCAGCCGATTTCAGGGATGGATAGATCGTCCACAGCGAAACCGAAGTTATTGACCGAGCGGTTGTTCTGCATGGCGAAGCGCAGCATGATCTGCTTGCCCGCGTAGGCTTTCAGGTTTGCGGTCTCCTGAATCCATGTGGACTCGTTTCCGTCGCCGCTTTTGCCAGAGAATCCGTGACCGAGGTTTTGCCCGTTCGGGTTCGTCTCTCGGCTGGATGGGGCGGGCAAGGCTTCCCAGCGGACGCCGTTGTCGGTCGAGACCAGCAGGTAGGCGTAGTCCCAATCTGTTTCGATGTCGTACCAAGCCCAATATTTGAAACTGGCTTTTGAAACGTTTCGCAAGTCGACGCGGCGGGTGAGGGTGGCGAAAGTCCCGTCGTTGCGGTTCGACCACCAGAAGCGGTTCCCGCTGTGGGCGTCGATGGGAATCAACTTGACGCGTTGGTCGCCCGTAAAGTTGAGCGTCGCCCTGCCCGTTCCCGCAAACGAAAGAATATCCACGCCGCCGTATTGCTGGACTGTGCCTTGATACGTCGTCGGCAGTGTGGTCGCTTCAAAAACGGGTATCGGATTGGGCATGACCGCCGCCGTGATGGCGTCGGCGTAAAGCGTGTCGGCGTTGCGCGGCGAGTTGAACTGCTTCAACGTCTGCTCGATGCTGGTCGCCCCGTTGGCGGGATTGGCTGCGAGCGCCTTGATGAAGTCCGCGCCGAACTGCTCGTAGAGGTATTCGAGATACAGGTACGACTGCCCGTAGTCCGCCGAGGTCTTGCCCCAATACCAAAGCGACTGGTCGGGCTGGCACAGATATTCGCTGACCCAGGTGTCGCCCCGCATTCCTGCCACCTGTTGCGCGAACATGCTGAAGCCTTCGTCGAGCCAGCCTTCTTCATCGGGATCGACGTTCTTTTGAATCATGTGCTGGAACTCGTGCGCGAGAATCTCTTTGTAATATGGACTGGCAATCCCTGATGACCTTGAGTTGGAGATGAAGAAATACTGCCCCTCGTTGGAATGGGAATCGACCACCGCTGGAAGCTGGTCAGTCTCGTTGAAGTAGCCGCCGATTTCGCCCACGCCGTCGGAGTGGACGATGAACATGCGCGGGTCGCCGTCCAAGCCGAGGGATTCTTCGCTCCCGAACACGGCGCGGACTTGCTCGTAGGTGTTATCGAAACTCCCGCCCGCCGCCGACCAACTGTCCGCGCTGACGTTTTGCCCGCTGTTCACGTCCTGCCAGAAATAGGCATGGTTCGAGGTCAACATCAAGCGGGCGGTGACGAGGTTGTACTGAAGCGTGGAACTGTTCCGCACCCAAAAGGTCCGCGTCTCGCCGAGTTGATAAGTTCGGACGGGTTGGGCTGGCGCGGAAGGAATCTGTTTCGGATCGAGGTTTTTGATGGAAACCGCCAACGAGGTCGGGTCAACATAGGAAGGCTGGATGGCGGACAATGAGGCGTAGAGTTGTATGTCTGCGGGGGAGACGGTCTCTGGGGAAATGGATGTGAACTCTGGCGCGGTGAACACGTTTTGCATCGCGGGCGCTTCGGTGGCTGCTGCTGGAGCGGGAGCCTCGGCGGCTGGGGCTTCGGTAACAGGCGTGGCAGCAGGTGCGCCACCGCAGGCGGTGATCAAGAAAACCATCAACAAGATGAGCAGGATGACGATGAAAGATTTTCGGGACATGGGAATCCTTTGCTTGCTGAATGATAAAACTCAGACGCAAATTTCCTCGATTTTGTTTCACCAACGTCTATATCGTCACACCTGCACTCCACGGCACTTGCGTCCGTGGCAAGTGTGCGTGCTGGTGCAAGTGTTGCGAGGAGCGATAGCGACGACACTTGCGCTGGCGCTCAGTGCCAGTGAGCAATCTACTATAAAATATATCACAGAGACGGGGATTGCTTCGCCGCCGAAGAGCAGGAGCGGCGGCTCGCAATGACACTGGAAAAAACAAAAACCCGCCTCACGCGAGACGGGCACTATTCCACTGATCACTGAAAACTGATTACTTTTTCCTCGGCGCCAACCGATTCTTCGAGAAGCTGGTCATGGTCGAAGGTCGCGGCGGACGGCGGGAATCGTCTCGGGGTGCGCCCCTGCCTCGGGAGCCGCCAGCAGGCTTGGGCGGGGCGGGAGTCAGGTAGTTGAATCCTTCGATGGTCTCGCGCTTGATCGGCTGTCCCATGATTCGTTCCAGAGTCCGAATCATATCGTTGTCATCGGGCGTGACCAGCGTGAAAGCGTCGCCCGTGCGTTGGGCGCGACCCGTGCGACCAATGCGGTGGATGTAGGCGTCGGCGGTGTCGGGCATGTCATAATTGATGACGTGCGAAACGCTTTCCACATCCAGCCCGCGCGCGGCAATATCGGTGGCGACCATGATGTCGTGCTGTCCGCTCTTGAATCCTTTGAGCGCCGACTGTCGCTGTCCCTGCGAGCGGTCGCCGTGCAGGCTGGTGACCTTGAATCCAGCGCGATGGATTTGCTGCGCCACTTTCTGGGCGCGATATTTCGTTCGCGTGAAAACCAGCACCGAGTCTGTGTCGGTACGTTTGAGCAGTTCGATCAGCAGCGACGATTTCAAATGCGGCGGCACGGGATACAGCGCGTGAGTCACCGTGTAAGCGGGGCGGCTGATTCCCATCGCAATCTTTTGCGGCTGTTTCAACGCCTGTTGCGCGAGCAACTCCACATCGGGCGGGAAGGTCGCCGAGAACATCATCGTCTGGCGTTTCTCAGGCACGGCTTTCACAATGCGCCGTACGTCGGGCAAAAAGCCCATGTCGAACATGCGGTCGGCTTCATCCAAAACGAGGATTTCGATGTTCGCCATCTTGGCATGACCTTGCGCGATGAGATCGAGCAGACGACCCGGGCAGGCGACGAGGATTTCCGCGCCGTTTCGCAGCGCCTGAATTTGGGGATTTGCGCCGACGCCCCCATAGATGGTCACGCTCTTCAATTTGGTTCCAGCCGACAGTTCCTTGATGACATCGTGAATCTGCTCCGCCAGTTCGCGGGTCGGCGTGACGATGAGCGCGCGTGGGACGTGCCGTTGTCCGCTGAGGAGTTTGTGCAAAATGGGGAGGACGAACGCTGCGGTCTTGCCTGTGCCTGTCTGTGCCGTCCCGATAATGTCGCGCCCGCGCAGGGCGGCGGGAATGGCAGCTTCCTGGATGGGTGTGGCGGCGTCGTAGCCCGCCTTTTTGATTCCCACCATCAAGCGGGAATCGAGATTGAATTGTTCGAAGTTCAAAATATTCCTATTCTTCAGAAGTCTATCAAGTTGGGGGAAAACAACGCGGACTGCTGATCCAAATGAGCCAGCGGATTTGTTAATCAGAGACTCTATGATTTGATGCGGGGATTATAGCATAGGGACACGGCGCCGCCGTGTCCCTACAATGCAAAAATAATTATGCCAGAAACAACACCGCCACGCCGACGATTGCCAGCACCGTCCCAGCCGCGCCCTGCCAGCCGACTTTTTCCTTGAAGACAAAATAACTGACCGGCAACACGATCACAGGCGGAAGCGCCATCAGCGTACTGGCGACGCCAACCTCCGCGTGTTGCACCGCCAGCAGGGACGAAGACACGCCGAGCAATGGTCCAGCCACGGCGCCGAGTCCGATCAACCACAAAACCTCAGGATGCTTGCGAAGAGTTTGGATTGTCGCGCCTGTCTGCCCTGCGATGACCGTCCAAAGCCAGATAAGCGTCGCTGCAGACAGCATTCGAATGGCATTTCCCTGAAAAGGGGATAAACCGCCTGTCATCCCCTGCTTCGCAAGCACAAGTCCGACTGCTTGTCCCAGCCCTGCCAGAACGCCGAAGATGACTCCGCGCCGTGTATGTCCGTGTGGGGTATTTGACGCTTCTTCATGTGACATCACCACCCAGGCGATTCCGGCCAGCGCAAGGACGATGCCTGTGATTTGCGGGACGGTGAGTGTCTCGCCAAAGAATATCCACGAGATGAGCGAGCCGAAAATGGGCGCGAGGCTCAACAACAGAATACCAATTCGCGTTCCTGCATAAACATAGGCTTGGAACAAAAATGCGTCGCCCAGTGCCAGCCCGATGACGCCTGAAATCCCCAGCCACATCCAGCGCGAAGTCCCCGCCGAAAATGGCAATGGTTCATGGAATAGAATGAGGTTCAGGATGATTAGGTAGGTCAAAGCAAAAGCCAGTCGCACCCGGTTGGTGACCATCGAACCGACAGTCCGCCCGGCTTTTGAGAAAATAAATGCCGAGATCGCATAAAAGAAGGATGTCGCTATTCCGGCAGTTTCACCGATGAAATTCATTTACTATTCTCTACTTTCTATTCTGTATTCTTCTTTCTTCAATTCCGCCCTTGTCAATATGATGACCGCCGAAATAATCAGCCCGCCGCCGAGCAGGGTGATGGGTGTGAGTCTCTCTCCAAAGAGCCATGCTGCAAGCAACACTGTGACCACAGGCTCCAGCGTCGAGAGCATCGCCGCATTGGTGGGACCGACGATCTCCAATCCAGCAAGGAAGGTGGTGATGGCGATGATGGTCGAGAACACGATCATGCCCAGCATGGCAAGCCAGCCTGTGTTACTGGTGGGGAGGTGGACACCGTTGGCGAAGGTCAACATCCCATAGACCGCGCCCGCAGACATGAAAACCACCGCCGAAGATTGAAACGCTGTCACATGTTTCATCACATTTGCGCCGACAACGATGTACACCGAATAGACCAGCGCAGCGGCGATGATCATTACCACGCCGAGGAGTTGTCCGCCTTCGGGGTCAACGGTCAACCCAGCGCCGACAAACGAGAGAATCAGCGCCACAATTTTTACGGCAGTCACTTTCTCGCGCAGGAAGATTGTCGAGAGGATGAACACGAACATTGGGTAGAGGTACAACAGCAGGGCAATCAACCCAACGGAGGCATATTTGATGGATGACAGATACAGGAAGGATTGACCTACGTATCCGATCGCGCCCATGCCGATGAGCATGGCGAGAATCCGTCCGCGCGGGAAACGCTCCCTGCGCAGGATCAAGACCACGATCATGAAAACAGCAGAGACGCCAAAGCGGATGAAAAGGGCGGTGAAGATGTCCATCCCGTCCCCGTAGACGTATCGCCCGAAGATGCCGAGGGTCCCGAAAGAAGCGGCAGAGATGGCGATGAGCAGAATGCCGATGAGTTTTTTCATTATTGTTATGTCAGGGATTGCAGGAATGTTCGGATTTGACCTGCGGTCTCATTCCACGCTGGTTGCTGAGTATACCGCCTGCGGGCGTTGAATGAAAGCTGGGTTAATAGATCGCGGTTCGATGCGAGTTCCGAGATGTGAGCCGCAAGAGATGCCGAGTCGTTGGGCTGAATCAAATAACCGGTCTTTCCATGCTCGATGATTTCCCCCGCCGCGCCAGCCGTCGTGCCGATGGCGGGCAGACCGAAGCACATCCCTTCGAGGTAGACGATGCCGAATCCCTCGTAACTCGATGACATGATGAGCAAATGCGCCCGCCTCAGTTTTTCGATAAGTTGTTCGTTGTTGAGCGCGCCGTGAAAGCGGGCGACGGACGATAGACCGTTGACCGTGACGAAGTCTCGCATTTGTTTGGCGTAGGCGGGGTCGGTAGTGAGTGAGCCGACTATATCAAGAAGGATGAACGCTTCGCGTGAAGAAGGATGAAGGATGAAAAGCGAGTCGAGTAATGTATGCAACCCTTTGCGCTCAATCACATTGCCAAGAAATAGAAGCCGCAGTTCCCTGACTTTGCTTCTTGCAACGATTTCATCCTCCGAAATGGCTTCACCAAATCTATCGGTGGGCGGATAGCCTATCACCGACGGTTTTCCATGTTCCATTATTCCATTAACCACACCCTGCGTCGTCTTTGAATTGAAAATAAGCCCATCCACGCTTTGCAGGTATTTCTTCTCGATGACGCGATAAAAATCATTCTGCCACTTGGGACGTAATTCAGAACATCGCAAATGATGCACCAAGCTGACGATGGGGTAGGGATGCGGTTTACGATTTGCGGCAATCAGCGAAGGATGATTGAGTTCGTCTTGAATTAGGATATCGAGTTTGGGCGGGAGCCTGAAAGCCAAATTATCCGCCAAATGTGCGGCGTAATTCCGCCAGGGCAGGGAAATGACTTCAACCGTGTCGCCCTGTGCGCGGAGATATTCCACCAGCTTGCGGTCATATAAGTATCCGCCGCTGAGAGTGTCCAGCGAGCCGTAGATAAGGAAGCCGATTTTCATATGAGTTGAACGTCGAACGTTTAGCGTTCAACTCGAAAAGCCGCCCATGCGTTTGCATGTTCCCACAAAACCACCTTGAGCGCGGAGATGTTCCTTGCCTTTATTCTTTCACTCAATGTCGTGGCAAGAATGCGCGAAAAGTGTTCGATGGATGGATTCAATCCTGCAAACTCTGGCTTGTCATTCAGCATTTGTTCCTTGTAATAATTCACCACATCATCGAGATGCTTTTCCACATCCACGATGTCCACGAGGTAGCCGTGCTGGTCAAGTTCCGCGCCTTCGAGTTGCAGTTCGAGGATGTAATGGTGTGAGTTGGGGAAGTTTTCAGATCCCCAATCTCCGCCAATCAAAAAATGACGCGCGATGAATTCCCGTCTAACCGCAAGTGTGTACATTTATTTCTCCTGATGACGGATTTCGTTCAGTTTTTGTTCGACGAGCGAAAAAGATTCTTTGTCGGATAACACGATCAAGGTGTCGCCTGCCAACAGGGTGATTCCTCCGTTCGGCGTGATGAACTCGTTATTGCGGACAATAAGAACGATGAGGAATTCCTGCGGCAGGTTCAACTCCACGATGGTTTTTCCATCGGCAAAGGAGTCTGTCGGGATGGAGAGTTCCTTCAATTCATTTTTGAATCCGCTGACAGGCCTGAATTCTATCGGATAAACAGGTTTATTGACCACAGGTTCATCCACACCCAGCCATTTTGCTGCGAAGGGAATGGATGTCCCCTGAAATAGCGCGGAGGTCAATACCACGAAGAAGACGATATTGAAAATGGAATCCGCTTGGGGCAACCCGGCCAGCAACGGGTAGGTGGCCAGGATGATCGGGACCGCGCCGCGAAGCCCCACCCAGGAGATGAAGGTCTTTTCCTTGAAGTTGAATTTCGTCGGCAGAAGGGTGAGGAAGATGCTAATCGGGCGGGCGAGAAAAATCAAAGAAGCGGCAACCAGCAGTCCCGTGGTGATGATTGGCGGAATGCGTGAGGGAAAAACCAGCAGTCCCAACGTCAAAAACATGGCGATCTGCATCAGCCATGCCGCGCCATCGTGGAAGCGGATCACGCTGCGGCGGTGGAGGAAGTCGTAATATCCAGCCACGATCCCGGCAAGGTAAACGGCGAGAAATCCATTGCCATGCAGGGTGTTTGTAACGCTGTAGGTGAGAAAGACGATCGAAAGCGTCAAAACGGGATATAGTCCGTCGTAACCAAGTTGAACGCGGTTGGCGAGGAAGACCAACAATCTGCCAAAGACAAATCCGCCAATCACGCCGACGATGATTTGCAGAACAAACTCGCTCAAAAGGTCTGTCGCCTGAGTGTTTGGATTGGTCAACAGTTGGATCATCCCAATCGTCAGGAAGACGGCCGTCGGGTCGTTACTACCAGATTCGAGTTCGAGCAACGGGCGCAGTTTTCCTTTCAGTCCGAGACTTTTAGAACGCAGAATCGAGAACACTGCCGCGGCGTCAGTTGATGAAACAATCGCTCCGAGCAGAAGTCCCTGCAGGAGCGTGAAGTCTAATAGATATTGCGCCGTTATGCCCACCACAACAGCCGTCAACAAAACTCCCAAAGTTGAAAGCACAATGCCATATTTCAACACTGGGCGGACATCGTTCCAGTTTGTGTCCAATCCGCCCGCGAACAAGATCAAATTCAAGGCGATGATACCGATGGATTGAGTTAATTTGGGGTCATCGAAATAAATTCCGCCGGGGCCATCCGATCCCGCCAGCATCCCCAGCGCGAGAAACAAGAGAAGCGCGGGAATTCCGAAGCGGTCGGATATCTTGCTTGCCAGCACGCTGACGAGCAGAAGACCGGCGGCGATGATCAGAGTGAGTTCGAAAGACATCGTTGCTTTTTATCGCTTCATGAGTTGGTTGCGTTCTTCGTAAAATCGAATATCACTTGTATTGTCTCCTGCGGATTTTCATCCAGTAATCGATATGCCTTGTCTGCCTCTTCGATTGGGAAGCGGTGGGTGATCCACTTTTCCGGCTTAATGCGTCCCAAAGCCTTCCATGCCACATCGAAGCGGCGGGACTTATCCCACCTGCCTGACAGTTCCGGCGAAATGGTGCTGACCTGCGACGAAATCAGCTTGATACGTGAGCGGTGAAAGTCTCCGCCGAGATCGATCTCCGCCCGTTTTTGGCCATACCAAGACCCGATGACGATTCGCCCGCTGAAGGCAGTCAACTCGATCGCGTCATTCAGGGCTGATGGGGAGCCAGTCAATTCAAAAGTCAGGTCGAATTTATTTTGCGCGCAGGCAAACAACTTTTCCTTTAGGAGTTTATCTTTTGATCGAACCGAAACCGCCGCCTCTATTTCATTGGATGCCTTACGACGCGCCTCAAGCCGATCAATTGTGACCAGACTTTCCAGTGGAAACTCGCTCAGCAAAGAAGCTGTCAATAACCCCACCACACCCTGACCCAGCACCAAAACCCTTTCCCCAAGAATCGGCGCTCCGTCCTGTACCAGGTTCACAGCGGTTTCCATGTTCGAGAGAAAACAGGCAGATTCAGGGGAAAATCCTTCGGGTAAAAGGATGAGGGATGAAGGTGGAAGGATGAATTGCGAAGCATGAGGGTGAAACGCAAACACCAATTTCCCTTTTAGTGACCTGTCTACCCGTTTACCTGTCTCTTTGACCCTTCCCACACATGCGTACCCATACACCAGTGGATATTTCAACTCACTGCTTAATGCGTCATGGACGTCTCTCAACTGCGGAAATTGTCCGCGATAGACCAGCATCTCCGTCCCGGCGCTGATGGCGGAACACAGGGTCTCCACGAGTGTTTCATCCTCCTTGAGGCGGGGGAGAGGTATTTCCTGGATTTCGACTTTTCGGGGATCGGTGAAGAATAATGTTCTTGCGGCAGGCATACCCAAGTGTACCGCTTATGAATGATTTGCCAAAGGCCGCGTGGAAACGGTTCGACGGTGTCGCCTTGAAGTTTGGAAACCTTAACAAAAAACGACAGCGCCTTTGGGGATGCTGTCGTTTTTCATCAGTTGATTTTCCCGCTATACAGGCGGGTTCCATCCGCGAAGGGGCGTTGCGCGGCGGAATTCATAATTTGCGATGATGGATTCGATAATGGCGCTTTGTTCGCTCGTAATTTCCTTGAACTCGAATCCGATGTTGTAATATTCAGGGCTGATGTCGGGCTGACACCAGACGATGCGGGCGGGAATCGTAATTCGTGAAGCTATAATGCCGGGCAGCGTTGGCAGTTCGATGGACAGGGTGATCTCCACGTTTTCCTCCAGGAATCTTTGCCCAATGACCATTGCGCCTTGGAGATGAAGGTCGCCCAAGTATCCGAGCAAATACCCTCCATATAAATCGAAAACCTGGGAGTAGGCCATCAAGTTTTTGCGTTGGGCTTTTCTTCGTTCCTGCATGAGCGCTCCTTATTTAATTTAGTTTACATGAAACCGCGCCCGAAAACAATTACCGTTTTATGGTAAAAATATTTCATGCGATGGATCTACATTTCCCCTCACCTGGACGACTCCGTCCTTTCTGCGGGCGGTTTGATTTATGAACAGGCTTGCGCCGGCGTGGAAGCGGAAATCTGGACGATGACCTGCGGCTCCCCTTCGGATAACGATCTTTCACCTTTCGCGCAGGCGCTCCATTACATCTGGGGCGCTCCCGCCGCCACGGACCTGCTTGCTCTCCGCCGCGCCGAGGATGTAAAAGCCGCGAGCATTGTCGGCGCGAAAACCGTTCACTTCGATTTTTTGGATTGCATTTATCGACGCGGAAAAAATGGGAACTGGCTGTATTCTGAGGTTTTCGTCCTGCCGCATGAGGACGAGGCGGATTTGCCTGTACAAATGGCGGAAGCCATCTCCGCCCGCCTGTTGCCGACCGATCAACTGGTCTGCCAATTTGGGCTTGGTTCGCACATTGACCATGTCCTCACACGCCGCGCCGTCGAGTTGCTTCGACGCCCTGTGCTGTATCTTGCCGACATCCCCTATCTGTTCAATTTCCCCGCTGAATTGACGGTTGAAACGTCCGGGATGAAGGCGAAAACTCACAGGATAACTGATTCAGGCCTCCGGTCATGGCTGGAGGCGGTTTCCGCCTACGAATCCCAGTTGAGCGGTTTGTTTGATGATTCCGAGGATATGGAATCCAAAATCCAACAATACTGGTCTGAATATCTCGGAATCCGCCTTTGGTCTCCCTTTTAGTCCGATTTTGCATTACTTTTGGGACTTGAAACTCGTTTTGAATTATGATATAGTAATCGCAACTTTCCGGACGATACCACCGGAATTTTTTATCAATTGCATCTCTGAGTCAGGGATGCAAAATTAATTTCAATGGCAGGACATAATCATGACAACCAATTTCCTTACCAAAGAGGGTTTTCAAAAGCTTCAAGAGGAACTGGATCACTTGCGCACCACCAAACGGCAGGAAGTGGCTGAGCGCCTGCACGAGGCGATGGAGGGCGGCGAATTGATCGAGAACGCGGAATACGAGGCTGCAAAAAACGAACAGGCGTTTGTGGAAGGACGAATTCAGGAACTTGACTTGCTGCTTGCCACCGCCCAGATCATCGAAGAAAACGGAAAAGCAAAAAAGAACGATGCCATCCAGGTCGGTTCGAAAGTGACCATCAAGGAAGGCAATTTCGAGGCTGAGACTTTTACCATCGTCGGCGCGGCGGAGGCCAACCCGCGCGAGGGCAAGATCTCGAATGAATCGCCGATTGGCAAGTCCATTTTAGGTCATAAAGTGGGCGATGTCGTCAAGGTCGAGACCCCCGGCGGCACTTACAACGTCAAGATCATCAAGATTGGCTGAATTTCACAGGACGCGAGCTTCTCCCCGCGTGCCTGTGTACGCGGGGCTTTTTTATAAAAAAAGTCCCTTAGGTTGAAGACCTTTAGGGACTAAACCCAGGTAATAGAAGGTAAATTATCATGGCAGAACACACATCCCTTGAAAAAATCCGATTGCAGAAAATCGAGGATTTGCGCGCCGAGGGAATCGAACCCTATCCCACACGCGCCCAGCGGACTCACACCAGCGCCCAAGCAATCGCCGAATTCGAATCAGCCGAGCCTTCGGGCGCGGAAGTCAAAGCCGCGCTTGCGGGGCGCATCCGTGCGAGTCGCGCCATGGGTAAGGTGACCTTTGTCCACATCGAGGACGGGGCGGGCAAAGTGCAATTGTTTTTCCGCGCCAATGAGCTGGGTAAGGATCGGCTGGACTTTTTCAACAAGATGTTCGATCTTGGTGACTTCATTCAAGCTTCGGGCGTGATGTTCCGCACCAAGGCGGGAGAGGTAACCCTGCATGTCCACGACTTCAAACTGCTTGCCAAGTCTGTGACCCCGCTCCCTGCTGACAAGGATGTGACCCAGGAAGACGGGACCATCGTCCGCTATGCCGCGCTGGCGGATGGCGAAATTCGCGCGCGCCAGCGCTATGCCGATCTGGCGGTCAACCCGCATGTCCGCGAGAACTTCCGCAAACGCGCGGCGCTGGTGAAAGCTTTGCGTACTTTTCTTGATGACCACGGTTTCCTCGAAGTCGAAACGCCCATTTTGCAGCCGTTGTACGGCGGTGCGGCGGCGCGTCCGTTCGTAACCCATCACAACGAACTCGACCAGGATATGTACCTGCGTATTTCCTTCGAGTTGTATCTCAAACGCCTGCTGGTCGGCAATTTGGAGCGGGTGTACGAAATTGGGCGCGACTTCCGCAACGAGGGCGTTTCGTTCAAGCACAATCCCGAATTCACGCAGTTGGAATTTTATTGGGCGTATGCCGATTATTTGCAGGTGATGGAACTGACCGAGCAGATGGTCTCCTACGCCGCCGAAAAGGTGACGGGTTCGACCAAAGTCAAGTTTGGCGAACACGAGTTGGAGTTCAAACCGCCGTGGCGGCGGCTTGAAATGCGGCAGGGCATCCTCGAAACCAGCGGCATTGATATTGCCGAATACCAGACCGCCGAGGAGTTGTTCAAAGCCATCGCCGCGAAATATGACAACAAGACTCCCGACCCCAAATCCACTCGCGGCAAGATGATCGACTTTCTGCTGGGCGAGTTTCTGGAGCCGACTCTCATTCAGCCCACCTTCCTCTATAACTATCCGCGAGACATCTCTCCGCTGGCGAAATCCATCCCCGGCGATCCGCTGACCGTGGAGCGCTTTGAGGCTTATGTGGCCGGTTTCGAGCTGTGCAACGCCTTCACCGAGTTGAACGACCCGCTCGACCAGGAGCAGCGGTTTGTCGATATGCAAAGCGACTACACTGACGACGAAGAGGAAAAGCATCCGCTGGATGAAGACTACCTGCGCGCCATGCGCTATGGGATGCCTCCCAACGGCGGCTTTGGCATGGGTGTGGACCGCCTTGCCATGCTGTTGACGGATAATCATTCCATCCGTGAAGTGCTGTTGTTCCCAGCCTTGAAGAAGGAAGAGTTTTAGCTCACCGGAGTAAATGGTTTCAAAACGTCTCGCAATCTGGCGAGACGTTTTTGTTAATTCTTCAATTTGTGAGTAAAATAACCCCATGGACGAACCAGCCCTCATTCAAACCGCCCAACGCGGCGACCTGGATTCCTTCAATACTCTTATCTTGCATTATCAGGACATCGTCTTCAACACGGCGCTCCGTATTCTGGGTGACGAGGATTTTGCCGAGGACGCCACCCAGGAAGCCTTCATCTCCGCTTTCCGCAGCATCAACACCTTTCGTGGAGGTTCCTTCAAAGCCTGGCTTTTGCGGACTGTGACCAACGCCTGCTACGACGAATTGCGCCGCCAGAAACGGCGTCCCACCACGCCGCTCGAACCCGAGACCAACGACGGTGAGGAAGTCGATTCCCCGCGCTGGCTGGCTGACCCCAACCTGACTCCCGACCGGCAATTCGAAGCCGATGAACTCGAACATGCCATTCAACATTGTCTCGATACACTCCCCACAGAATTTCGCACTGTAGTTGTTCTCGCCGACATTCAAGGCATGGACTACGCCGAGGTGGCAACCGCCGCCCGCGTCCCGCTTGGCACGATCAAGAGTCGCCTTGCCCGCGCGCGTTTACGTCTGCGCGAGTGTTTGCGCGGCTTTGAGGAACTTTTGCCTTCATCCTTTCGTCTGGAAGGAGGAAGCAACTGATGAAAAATTTCCGCGATATTGAACTCCTCTCTTCTTATTTGGATGGACGACTCAGCCCATCTGAATCCGCGCGCCTCGAGTCCCGCCTCTCCTCCGACCCCGAACTTGCTTCTGTTTTAAACGACCTTCGCGCCGCCCGGAGCGTTCTCCGCAAACTGCCGTCGCGCAAGGCCCCGCGCAACTTTACCCTCACCCGCCAGATGGTGGGACTCAAACCGCCATTGCCGCGTTCATATTCCTTCTTTCGCTTCTCGACCGCATTTGCGACAGTTCTTTTGACGTTGACCTTTGCCGCCAACGCATTGTCACATGTCCCATTGATAGGCGATAACTTTGGAGGCGGCTTTGGAATGGGTGGCGGTGGGGTTGCCGAGTCTGCTGCTGCGCCTGCCGAAACGCTCGTTGTAGAGGAAGCGTATGGAGTTGGTGGTGGACCTGCCGCAACCGAGGCTCCAGCCGCTCCCGCCTTGGAAATGCAGCCTGCACCCACGATGAGTGCGGATGTTGTTGCCACAGAAGCGCCGATGGCCAAGCAACTGGCGACGCCGTCAGAAATGATGGATCAGCCGCCGGTTCAAAATCAGACCGTGACAGAACCAATTCCGGCGGAACCACCCAGTCCCCAAAGCCGGCCGCTGATTTCCTTTATCTGGCAGGTCGCTTTGCTGGTTCTGGGAATCGTCAGTGGATTGATTGCCTTCCTCCTGCGCCGTTCCGCAATGCAAAAATGGAAATAACCGATGGCGCGGGATGACATCGTCAAATTTTGTCCGCGCTGTGGGACAAAGGTGGATCTCATCCAGTCCTTTGGCGAAGCGCGACCAGTCTGCCCGCAATGCGGGTGGATTTATTTTCAGGACCCAAAGGTTGCGGCGGCTGTCCTTGTGGAAAACGCCGGGCGCGTGTTGCTGGTGCGGCGCGTGAACGAGCCGTTTCGCGGCATGTGGACTTTACCCGCTGGATTTATCAACGGCGGCGAAGACCCGGCCGAGGCGGCGGCGCGTGAATGCCTGGAAGAGACCGGCTTGAGCGTGCGCGTGACTCGCGTGCTGGACATCATCCCCGGCAGGGAGCATGAGCGCGGCGCTGATTTTGTCATCGTCTATCATGCTGAAATTGCTGGCGGCGACCTTGTGCCATCCGATGACGCCGACGCGGCGGAGTGGTTCTCCCGTGACGCCCTGCCACCGCTTGCTTTCAGGGCAACAAAGCAGGTGTTGGCGCACTGATCCAGACTTCGGAAGCCGAAGCCGTTAAATCCATTACAATTTTTTGTCAATATGACCCATGTATCTTTTTATTTGTATATTTTTAGTGTATGCTTATAGCTAAGTAGTCAGTCGAAAGAATTTAGAAAAAAGATTGTCGTCATTGCAAGGAGGGAGCTTTCCCCGACGAAGCAATCTCTAGCAAAGTCTGGGATTACTTCACCGCAACGACC
>DAOUAS010000080.1:0-4147 GCA_034433295.1 Anaerolineales bacterium
GGAGAGGCGTATGGGACATTTTGTGGTTGTGGGAATTCTCGTCATCCTCATGGCGATTCTCACATATGTCGGTCTGGATGCGGCGGGGTTAATGCCTGCGCAGGCAAGCGCGCAGGCGGTTTCGATTGACTGGCTCTGGAATTGGCAGCTCGTTGTCATTTCCTTCCTTTTTTCTTTGATTGTCGTGCCGCTGGTTTACAGCCTGGTGGTTTTCCGCCGCAAGAAAGGGGAGACGGGCGACGGCGCACACATCGAAGGCAACACTCCGCTCGAAATTGCATGGACGGTCATTCCCCTTTTCATCGTTCTGATTTTTGCCTACATGGGCGCGTATTCGCTTGGACAAACCCGCCGTGTGGACCCGAACGCGCTGGAGGTTCAAGTCAAGGCGCGTCAGTTTGCATGGACGTTCGAATATCCCGAACTTGGCATTGTCAGCAACGAGTTGCACATCCCGGTCAACAAGCAGGTTGTGTTGAAGATGGAATCTTCGGATGTGATTCACTCGTTTTGGGTTCCCGAATTCCGCGTCAAGCAGGACGTTGTCCCTGGGCGCGTGACCGAATACCGCATCACGCCCACGCTCATCGGTGATTACAAAGTCCGCTGCGCCGAGTTGTGCGGCTCGTCCCACGCTTACATGGAAAGCCCTGTGATTGTCGATTCACAGTCCGATTATGACGCATGGATCTCGGCACAGGCTGCCATTGCCGCCGAAGCCGCCAAGACTCCCGAAGGGCAGGGCAAACTGCTGACGGTCAGGAACGGCTGTGTCGGCTGTCACTCGCTCGACGGCTCGAAGATGACGGGACCAACCTGGCTCGGTTTGTTCGGTGAAGAAGTTGTGCTCGATGACGAGACAACCCTCATCTCTGACGAGGCTTACATCACTGAATCCATTCTCAACCCGAAGGCAAAGGAAGTGAAGGGCTTTGCGCCCACGGTCATGCCTGCCTACCCGTTGACAGACGAAGAAATCGCGAACATCATCGCGTATCTCAAGACATTGAAGTAACTGGCGGAGGAAAATTATGACAAATCCATCACCTGCTCGCGGCTGGGTATTCTTTGCCGTCGGCTTGGTTGCGGCGTATGCCGCTGGCGTGGGACTGGTCTACGCCGTGAGCGGCATACTGACCTACGTCCATCTTGTCCCGATTTTGTTGGCGACGGTTGTAGGCGCGACAACCATGTCTTGGGGATTCTCTGGACTCAGTCCGTTGACCAAAGGCTTTTTGGGACTCACCCTGGGCGGGTTGCTCGGCTACGCCCTCGGCTTGGTCATCGACCTGTTGGTGCAGGGAACCATCGATTGGGTTGCTCCAGCCGCCAGTTTGTTCTCGCTGTTGATTGGCTTCACCGCCTTCTTCCTCGGCGTGTCCGGACTCAATGCCGTGTCGAAAGGTCTCATCTGGCAAATCATCGGCACGCTGACGGGGGCAATCTTCATCTCGCTCATTCGCGTGGCGATGGGACTTGAATGGTCGGGTCCCTTCCTCTTCACCGAACCCGCATGGGTCTTAGGCGGATTCATGGGCGTACTGTTCTTCCTCGGCGGCAACGGCTCGGTCAGTGACTGGTTCAAGTGGGCGCGGGGAATCGACACGCCCGAACACCACGAAGACGCTCCAGGCTGGGAGAAATTTCTCAGCATTTCGCTCGACCACAAAGTCATCGGCATTCAGTACACCATCACCGCCTTGTTTTTAATTAGTGTCGGCGGGTTGTTCGCGCTGATTTTCCGCGCCGAGCTCGCCGCTTCAGAACTGCAATTCCTGACCAACGACGTCAGGTTGTTCGGGCAGACGGGTCCGCAGCTTTACAACACCTTTATGTCGTTGCATGGCATGGTGATGATTATTTCGATTTTGCTCGGCATTGCAGGCATGATGAACTACGCTGTGCCGTTTTTGCTCGGCGCTGACGACATGGCTTTCCCGCGCCTGAATGCCTTCTCGTTTTGGATTGCCGTCCCCGCTTCGGTGCTGATGTTGATGAGCCTGATCCTCGGCGGCTTCGACACAGGCTGGACGGGCTATCCTCCGCTTTCGGCGCGCGCGCCTGTCGGAATGCAGATGTTCTTCCTTGGCGTGTTTACCGCTGGCTGGTCTTCTATTTTGGGCGCGCTCAACATTATCGTCACTGTGCTTCGGATGAGGGCAAAGGGAATGACCGCCTTCCGTATGCCCATCTTCGTGTGGGCGGCGGTGGCGACTTCCATCATCGCGCTGACCGCCACGCAGCTGATCGGTCTCGCGTTTCAATTGGTCATGTTCCAGCGTTTGCTCGGCATGGGATTTTTCGACCCAGCCCAGGGCGGGAATCCTGTTTTGTTCCAGCACCTCTTCTGGTTCTATTCCCATCCCGCTGTGTACGTCTTCATCCTCCCAGGCTTGGGAATCATCTCCGAGTTGATTCCCGTCTTCGCCCGCAAGCCGCTTTTCGGCTACCGCTGGATTGCGATGTCGTCGCTGGCGATTGCGCTGGTGGGCTTCCTTGTTTGGGCGCATCACATGTTCACCTCTGGCATGAACGAATACCTGCGTGTGCCGTTCATGTATAGCACGCTGCTGGTTGCCATCCCGACGGGCGTGAAATTCTTCTCGTGGGTGGCGACGTTGTGGCGCGGCAAGATTTGGACTCCGACTCCCATGCTCTTTGTCTTGGGCGGCTTGGTGGTCTTTTTGCTCGGCGGTCTTTCGGGTCCGCCCAACGCCACCGTCTCGACCGACCTGCACTTGCACGATACCTACTTCATCGTCGGTCACTTCCACGATACCATCTTCGGCGGATTCGTTTTCCCATTCTTCGCTTCGCTCTATTATTGGTTCCCCAAGGCGACAGGTCGCCGCATGAATGAGACTCTCGGCAAACTCCATTTCTGGCTGATGACCCCTGCATTCTTCGTGCTGACCTTCGGCATGATGCGGATTGGTCTGCTCGGAATGCGCCGCCGCATCGTGGATTACGATCCCGCCCTCAATTTTGATTTCACCCATTTGATTTTGACCATTGCGGGATTCATGATTGCGCTCTCGGTGCTGATCTTCATCTACAACTTTTTCCACAGCATCAAGAACGGCGAGAAGGCGGAAGGCAACGTTTGGGGTTCGCGTTCGCCCGAGTGGCAGGTTCCTTCGCCCCTGCCCGCGCACAACTACGACCAGCCCTTTGAGGTGGTCGGCGAGCCATACGACTACGGTCTGACTGACGCGAAGTACATCGAATTCATCAAGCCTGCCAAGAGCGGGCATAAATAATCGGGGAGGACTCCATGTCACATACTCAGGATAAATCTTCTGCCTTCGCACAAGGCTTGCTGATTTTTGTCTATCTTGCCGCGCTGACCGTGCTGGAGTATTTCATCGCGGTTACATTCAAAGGTGTTCCTGTTCTCGTTCTGGTGGCGGTGGTCAAAGCCGCGCTGGTCGTGTACTATTACATGCACATCTACAAGTTGAACGAAGACGGCGGCGGCGACCATCATTCCTACATCTACAAAACGGTCACCAACCGCATTGGGCTTTGGCTCTTCCTGCTTTCGGACGCCTTTGTTTTTGCTGGCTTGATGACCGTCCGCATCAACCTGCTTGGGCTGACCCATCCGCATTTGAATCAAACCCTCGGCTTGGTTGTGACAGCCGTCCTGCTGGTTTCGTCCTTCTTCATGAATCGCGGCGAGACGGCAATGGCGCATGGCGACAAAAAGGGATTCTTCGCCAACACGCTAATCACTTTCTTTTTGGGATTAGGCTTTTTGCTCGGCGTCGTTGCTGTTGAATGGCCCCTTGCCGCCGCCGAAGGCTTGACCCCATCGAGCGGGGTGGCGGGCGCGGTCTTCTACATGATGACGGGTATGCACGCCTTCCACGTCTTCACGGGTTTGATCTTCCTGCTGGTGGTTTTGAACAATGCCCGCAAGGGAGTCTACTCCGCCGAACAACATTGGGGAGTCGAAGCCGCCGCCGTCTACTGGCACTTCGTTGACCTGGTGTGGATTTTCTTCTATCCTGCTTTATACTTGATTGGGAAGGCGCTGTAAGAACAGTAGGGGCGGGGTCACCCCGCCCCTACAAAATTGGGAGCGGCAAATGAATAGAAAGACTCTCTGGGTGGGAATCTTATCCCTGCTGGCGGTGGGAGCGGC
>DAOUAS010000081.1:0-13320 GCA_034433295.1 Anaerolineales bacterium
AAAACTACCGTCGTATTCTGGTTCGCTATGATCGATTTCTTGAGAATTACCTCGCTTTCGTTCATTTGGCTTGCATTGTTATTTTCATCAAAAACTATTTTTGAGATGAGTTCAAGTGTTCCTAAACCAACCAATACTCCAAAGCCTGCAGAAGTAGGCTTAGTTTGGGACATTTTTTGTTGTGCAACAGAATTTCCAATTGGAATTGCAATGGCGCCAATAACTGCTGCCATTATAAGCGCGACGACCATTGCCATACAGCCAAATATTCCCTCCATACTATCTTCCTCAATTTTTTCTTCGTTGCCTCAAAACTTCAAACATCAACACCGACCCCGCCATGCCCACATTCAAGGATTCCACATTCCCACTCACCGGTATGCTGATTCGCTTCGCGTGGCGCGTCAATTTTCTCGCGGCAGGAACATTAGCACCCTCCCGGCTGTCAATAAGCGGTTATTATCCGGCGCAGGTCAAACCAACTCCCGCGCCGGGCTGTTGCTCAGAATGAGGGATGTGCAAGGTCTTCGAACGGCTACTCCCTTGGCATCCGCAGGGATTCCAACCGCCCGCGCAATTCGATGCGGCGCGAATCAGCCGCATGGCGGATTTCCTCCATGAAACCCTGTCCGCGCTCGCGGAGTTTGCCGCGCAGGTCCTCTCCCGCTTCGGGAGCCAGAAGCAGCGCCACCATGGAGCCGACCAACGCCCCAACCAAAACCCCGATCAAAAAACCGAATATTCTTCGCATGTGAATTTCTCCTTGAGTGGTTTTGTCTCTTCAATGCGATTATACTGCGCGATTGCGCGCGCGGCAAAACCCGCATAATGAGACGTATGAGAGAGGCAATATTGCGACATGACCATTTGATCGTTTTCCCGTTAAAATAAAGGGAACCATAATTTTTTGGAAACTTTTTGGAGGAACCATGTCCACAGCCCCAAAGTCCGAAGTGTTGAAAATCGCTGAAATGGCCGGTTATCAGGAAGGTTCTGTCGTCAGCCGCCAGATCACCAAGGAGGAGGCGGGCAACGTGACGCTTTTCGCCTTCGACAAGGATCAAGGATTGAGCGAACACACCGCCCCCTTCGATGCTCTTGTCCATGTCCTGGCGGGGGAGGCTCAGGTCACCATTTCCGGCAGGCCTTACGACCTGCAAGCCGGCGATGCCATCATCATGCCTGCCAACGAGCCGCATGCGCTCAAAGCCACGCAAAGATTCAAGATGCTGCTTACCATGATCCGCACGTAGGTTCGGCAGACCAAAAAGGACTTCGGGAATTTGCCCAAAGGACCCGGAAGTCCTTTTTGGATTCAAGCCGCAGGGGAAAATTCATGTCAACTTCGTTTCCATAACAAAATTGACAATGCCGATTTATGGCTCATGACGTATAATTTCCAAATCATAGAATGATGGACTCAAAAAAGACCCCCAGCGAACGCAAGACAATTGCCGTGCTCGGCGCGCAATTGAGCCGCGCCTGGGGCGCTGAGTTCATGTCGGGGGTATTGGAAACGGCCAAAGCCCACGACACGAATGTGGTTTACTTTGTAGGAGGAAAGCCTGTAGCGCTCGCAGCGCCCGAACGGGAGGGACTTTCCTACGGCTTATATGACCTGATCAAGCCCGGTCAATTCGATGGAATTCTGCTCGCCGCCGACATGGGACACGGTCCCCCGGCAGACGACATAAAAAACTTCTGCCGCGCCTTTGCGCCCACGCCAATCGCATCCTTTGCGATCCGGGCTGAGGGCGTGTCTTCCTTCATTGCCGATAATGACGGCGGGATGCGCGCAATCATCCGTCATCTCATTGAAGTCCACGGTTACAAGCGCATTGCCTTTATTCGCGGCCCCCAGCGTCAGTTGGAGGCCGAACAGCGCTTCGAGGCATACCAACGGGAATTGCAGGCTCACAACATCCCTTTCGACGAGCGCATTGTCGTCGAGGGAAATTACTCCCCGGAGAGCGGGCGTGCCGCGGTGCGGACCCTGCTCGATGAACGCGGGCTTCGCATTCAGGCAATTGCCGCATCCAATGATCGGATGGCCTTTGGCGCAATCGAAGTTTTGCAACAACGCGGGATTCAGGTTCCAGACAGCGTCGCCGTAACCGGTTTCGACGATGTGAGCGAATCCCAATCCATGGGCGTTCCATTGACGACGGTACATCAATCCTTCTCCAAGGCAGGCAGGCTGGCCTTCGAAGCATTGATAAAGCGAATGAACGGAGGGCATGTGGACGAGGTCAACATCATGCCCACGCAGTTGGTTATCCGCTGGTCCTGCGGATGCCTGCCGGAGAGCGTCAAGAGGGCCGTTGTTCGGGCAAAAGAGGTGGCTCAAACCGGCAGGCTGGAAAACAAACGCGAGGCGGCCATCCGCGCCTTGTTTGGGGCGGCCGGGATACCAGAGAACGACCCCAACCAGGCCCAATACCGCGATGTATTCGGGCGCACGTGGGATGTATTCCTTGCATCTTTGCGCGAATCGGACCCAAGCGAAGCCTTCCTCAAAATGGCACAGTCCACCGTGGAGGTTTTACAACGTCACGGGCATGACTCAACCGTCTGGCATAATGTGATCTCCACTTTCAGAACTTACGCCCTGGGCGGAATCACGAAAAACGATGTCATGCTGCAGGCGGAGAATCTCTTCCAACAGGCGCGCATGCTGGTGGGCGAATTGTCCCAACGCGCCCAGGCATTTCGACGCCTGCAATTCGAGCAACAGGAGGAATTGCTGAGCAATTTCGGATTTTCGATGGCGCCAGCCATTACGTTGGAGGATATTGGGGAGGCAATCTCGCTTAATTTCCCCAAACTGGGTTTGAAACGCTGGTATGTGATGTATTACAGCGATGTCAGCGCCCCGGGCTCGATTTCCTCGCCGCCACCGGAAAGTTACCGCCTGCTCCTGCAATACGAGCAGAACAAGTTCCAGATTCCGCAGGAAAAATCGGCCATCGCCACCGGACGTCTGGTCCCGCGCGGAAAGACCCCAGAAGATCATCGTTACACCGCCATTGTCATGCCCCTGGCGCTGGCGGGCAACCGTTTTGGATTTATGTGGACAGAGATCGGGTCAACGGACTGGGATGTTTATGTCCGCTTGAAGAACCTGCTCTCCAGCGCCCTCCTGCGGACCATGCTCGTACAGCAACGCGAACAAGCCCAGTCTGAAGTGGAGCGCTTGTTGAATGAGGCGCGCGAACGGGCAGTGGAACTTGCCCGCGCGCGAGATGTTGCTGAAAGGGCCGCGGCGCAAAACGCAAAAATGTATGAAGCCGAACAGGCCCGGCGACATGGCGCAGAGGCATTGGCGCGTTCGGCGCGTCAATTATCCTCCCTGACCACGGTTAAAAAACTCCCCCAGCAAATCCTGGAACAGTTACAGCAGGTTCTCCCGTATGACCGCGGTATCTTGTTCATGGAAGACGTCAACGGTTCGCCGGTTGTCCGCGCGCATCAGGGATTCCCGGAAAATGCGGATATTTCGGAATTCCATCTGCGGGTCAACGGCAGGAGTTTCTACAATGCAATCGCGCGCAGGGGAGAGACATTGCTCATCGGCGATATAAAGGTGGTCAAGGAATGGGACCAGCCGGACTGGCTGCCAATGGATCGTTCCTGGTTGGGCGTGCCTCTGTACTCGAAGGATAAGGTGATCGGGCTGCTGGCAATCAGCCGCGCTCAAAGCGCTTTTACCGAGGACGACGGATTGATGACCACCACCTTTGCCATGCAGGCCATCGTCGCTCTGGAAAATGCGCGCCTGTATGACGAAGTAACAGGCATCAACGAGATGATGGAGCGCATGGTTTCCCAGCGCGTGGAGGAATTGAACAACGCCTACACCACACTCTCGAAACACGACAAGAACAAGGCGGCGTTCATTCAGGTTGCCGCACACGAGTTACGCACCCCGCTGACGGTCATCAAGGGCTATCTGGGCATGTTACAGTCCGACCCGGTCATTCAGGGAAATTCCATGCTGTCCCAGGCGATTGAAGGCGTCCAACAGGGAACGAATCGTCTGCATCAAATTGTGAACAGCATGTTGGATGTGACACGGCTGGACAATCAAATCACAATTCCCCACATGGAGCCGGTGAGTCTGGGATTGATTCTTCGCCTGGTTCACAAAGACTATGTCAGGGACCTTGCCGCCCGCAATTTGACCCTGACATTGGACGAAGTCATTAAAGATATTCCCCCGCTCCTGGCTGATTCCGAACTACTGAAGAAGGCCATCGACCATGTGATTGTCAACGCCATCAAGTTCACGCCCGACGGCGGTTCGATCCATGTTTCGGCTCAGGTGGTGGAAGATTCCCGACTTGGCAGGTGCGCCGAGTTGAGGGTAAAGGATACCGGCATTGGCATAGACGCCGAACATCATAAAATCATCTTCGAGAAATTATTCCAATTGGGGACGGTGGAACTGCACTCCTCCAGCCGTACCAATTACAAGGGCGGAGGCGCCGGGCTGGGATTGGCCATTGCCTCCGGCATCGTCAAGGCTTTGCAGGGAAACATCTGGGTGGAAAGCAGCGGACACGACGAAGCGAATTTCCCCGGCAGCACGTTCATTATTCAATTGCCCCTGGCAAAATAAGACTGTCGAATCCGGGGGAATCTTTCCCGCCAGTTACAAGGACTAAATTCAACTTACCCCATTTTCACTGTCCTTGTTTTGCGGCTTACGCTCCTTCGAAAACAACCCGCTGATCGCCTCCCTCATGGGCGAAAATATGCCGATGTGCATCAGCATCAACCCGGAGATGACGATCATGAGAGTGAATACGGTGAAATCGCCAAGGGCAAAGATGCCGTTTTCGTCCCCCGCAAAGACATAATGGTAGACAATCACAAACAGGTGTATGACGCTGATGATAAGCAGGGGGATGGCAAAAGGCCGCAGGTCGTGGTCCTCCACCAGCAGGTGCAGCAGTAAAAGGACGAGCAATCCCCCAAGCAAAATCACCAGATACATCCCAAAACGCATCCAATCGTAGGCGTGCACATAAAGTTTTTGAATGACCTTTATATAGAGAAAACCAACCGCAACCAGACAACCCCAGGCAAATATCCTTATGACAAAGGGGTAGATCAGATTTCCAAAACCACGGATACTGATCAGCCCGGTCACCCAACCGAAGAGGAAGGCAAATCCCAGCACTGCAATTTTGACCGGCATTCCGCCCATGCTATCTTTAAGCCCCTCGCTGAAAATATCCAAAACAAGTTTCAAACCGCCGCCCAAGGCGATGGATATCGATGTCAAACTGACCAGCATGGTAACGATACTTAACATGCCGCGCATATCCACCGTTTTTTTACGCGGAGGACTGGTCTTTTTCTCCACAAACGGCTTGACGTGTGGCAGCGGCTTTTCAGGTTCTGTCATGGCACATCTCCCATCCTTTAAATTGTAATACTATTTTTTTCGCTCCCGAAAATCGTGGATGCCGTCCCATACCCCCCAGTTTGCCCCGCAGGCTGGACACAACAGGCAATCTTCTTTTTCTTCCAGTTTTTCGTTTCCGCACTCGGGACATTTGAAAAAGTCGATCACCCTTTCCGGGACGGGGGTTGGCTGTATCCCGTTTTTCGGCAGACGCGCTTTTACGAAAACGCTTGGCGTCACCTGCCAGAAAACACCCGTCGGCTGGAAAAAGCCGTCGAGAGCGGCAAGCAGTTTTGCGGGGATGAGGCGCTTCAGAAACCCAACACGGAAGTGTGAAACTGTCAGCGTCTTTTCGATGACGAAACCAAGTTCCCCCAGCCACTTGCGGACAGCCTTCGGATGGAAATCGAAATTCAATTTGACAAATTCCACCGACTCCAGAGAAAACGGATTCCAATCCTGCCGGCCGAGCCAGTAACGTAAGATGGACTTGAGATTCTGTTTGTTGGCAAATTCAAGGATGAAAAATGCGCCCGGCTGCAAGACATTTTGAACCTGCCGCAATGCTTTGGGCGCGTCGGCCATATGATGCAGGGTGCGGATCATGGTGGCGGCGTCGAACTGACGGTGGCGAAAGGGGAGGTGGTAAATATCCGCGGCCACATAGACGTATTTGTCTGAGCGTCCAAGTCTTTGCTGAGCCTGCGCCAGTTGCGTGGTGGAGTAATCCAATACCACGATTCTTTCAAAACCCGCGTAACGCGGCGTGTTGCGTCCCGCGCCAGCGCCAAGTTCGAGCATGAGTTTTCCATTCCTGGGAAGCATCCTCTTGAGGGCGATGGACTCTGCGCGGTCTTCGTACTCGCGTCCGCCCTGATCCCAAAAAGTGGTCTGGTAATCAGAGCCTTCATAATTGCAAACGGGGGGAGTGATCATGTATTTTGCTGGTTTCTTGGGGTTGAGATTGGAACCAAAGGTCGGATAGCGGGAAATTCTACCCGACTATCCGACCCGTCAACTAAACGATTGGCCGACTATCTTCCTACGGAGCGGTAGGTGAAACCCATTTCCTTCATTACTTTGGGGTCGTAAATGTTGCGCCCGTCATAGATAACCGCAAACTTGAGCAGGCTTTTCAACTTTTCGAGATCAAGTTGTTTGAACTCGTTCCATTCCGTGATGATCATCACCGCGTCGCAGTCCTTTGCCAGTTCGTAGGGATCATGGAACATCTTCACCTCAGCCGGCAGCAACGGACGGGCGACTTCCATGGCAACCGGGTCGTACGCCCGCACCTTCGCGCCCGCCTTGACCAGCGCCTCGGCAATATCAATGGATGGCGCATAACGCATATCGTCGGTGTTGGGTTTGAAGGCCAGTCCGAACAGTCCGATGGTCTTGCCTTCGACAACGCCGCCGACCATTTCGGTTACACGCTGCACGGCGGTCTTGCGGCGCTCGAAGTTGACTTCCATCACATCGTTGAGGATGCGCGGATTCAATCCCTTTTCCTTTGCCATGAAAGCCAGCGCCTCCACATCCTTGGGGAAGCAGGAACCGCCCCAGCCGAGACCGGCATCGAGGAAGTAGCGCCCGATGCGAGCGTCATAGCCCATACCTGCCGCCACTTCTTTCACGTCCGCGCCGACCAGCTCGCAGAGGTCGGCCAGTTCGTTCATGAAGGAAATCTTGGTGGCAAGGAAAGCATTGCTGGCATACTTGATCATCTCGGCGGTGCGCAGGTCGGTTATGACGATAGGCGCGCGCAGGGGCAGGTGCAGGTGCGCCACCTTGTTGGCGGCATCCTTATCCAGTGAGCCGATGACCGTGCGGTGCGGGTTCATGAAGTCGCCGATGGCCGAGCCTTCGCGCAGGAATTCGGGGCAGGACACCACCGAGAATTGAATCGGCTTGGGCTGGGCGCTCTTCACAATATCAGCGACCCAGTCGCCGGTGCCGATTGGCACGGTGGACTTGTTGATGATGATGAGCGGCGCGGTCATGTTCGCCGCAATGGACTTTGCGGCGGCTTCCACGTATTGCAGGTCCGCCTCGCCGCTTTCGCCCGAAGGAGTGCCGACAGCAATGAAAGCGTACTCGGCGTTTTTAAGGGCTTCCTTGTAAGAGGTGGTGAACGAAATGCGCCCAGCGTTGACATTGCGCTTGACGAGTTCATCCAATCCGGGTTCATAGATGGGCATGATGCCCTTCTTGAGATTTTCCACCCGCTTTTCGTTCACATCCAGCGCGGTGACGCGGTTTCCCAAGTCGGCAAAACATGCCGCGGTGACAAGGCCGACGTATCCCACGCCAACCACACAAATTTGTTTCATATTCGTTCCTCTTCGAAAAAATTATCTGGGGGATTCATTTGTATCTGACATCCCGCATAATTTTACCAGTTATCGAACCGGGATACCCATCGGCAGGATAATCCACCTCACCTCGGTTTTATTGCTTGATTATCCAATAATCCACGGCTTCCACAAGTTCATCCAGGTCCATTGGTTTGGTGATATATTCGTTGCACCCGGCGTCGAACGCGCGCTGACGGTCACCGGGCAGGGCATGAGCAGTCAGGGCAATCAGCGGAATCGAGGAGATGTTCTCATCCTTCTTAATAAGCGATGTCGCTGTCCAGCCGTCCATCTCTGGCATGGACAAGTCCATGATAATCAGGTCCGGTTTTTGCTTCCGCGCTGCCGTCACGCCGTCGCGCCCGTTTACAGCCAGGAAGGTTTCATATCCGTTTTTTTCTAGGATAAAATGCACCAATTCATAGGTATCCATGTTATCTTCAACAATAAGAATACGTCCTTTGCTCATATTATTAATATACTACGTCTCACGGTTACAGGCAATGCATAATCATCGGGCCTTATGAAAATTGTCTTTGTCGCTGACGGACGTTCCCCGATATCCCAAAACTGGATTCGCTTCTTTGCCGAACGCGGCGATGACGTGTATCTTGCCTCGACTTTCGCCTGCAAACTGGACTTCCCGGTGAAGCGGCTGGAATTGACCCCCGTGGCCTTCAGCGAAGTCAAAAAGCCGGGTTCATCCCTCGCAGGCGAATCGATATTTCGACCCAGTTCAGTACGCGCCCTCGGCCTGCGCACCCACCTTCGACAGTGGGTTGGCCCCCTGACCCTTTCCCTTTCGGCGCAGAAGTTGCGCGCGTTCATCCGCGACGTTCAGCCCGAAATTGTCCACGCCATGCGGATTCCCTATGAAGGGATGCTGACTGCCGTTGCTCTTGAAGGTCTTGCTCCTCGTCCTCCGTTTTTCCTTTCGATTTGGGGCAATGACTTTACCCTGCACGCCGTTTCCACACCACTGATGAAATACTTCACGCGCAGGACGATGAAAGCCATCCAAGCTTTGCACACGGATTGCGAACGCGACATCCGCCTTGCGCGGGACTGGGGCTTGGGCGTGGTTCAGCCTACTTTGGTCACACCCGGTAACGGCGGAATCAGGACTGAGGTTTTTTATCCTCCACAGGAAGCGGTCAAGAATCCGGTGGTGGTCAATCCGCGCGGATTCCGGGCTTATGTCAAAAATGAGGCTTTCTTCAAAGCGATCCCGCTGGTGCTCGAAAAACGAAGCGATGCGCGTTTTATCTGTTCTTCGATGCAGGGAGTGGGTCAGGCTCTGCAATGGGTGAAGGAGTTGGGAATCGAAGACGCCGTGCGCTTGGACCCGCCGCTTTCCCATGCTCAAATGGGAGACGTGTTCCGCTCGGCGCAAGTTATCGTCTCGCCGAGCATCCACGATGGAACGCCGAATTCCCTGCTCGAAGGCATGGCTTGCGGATGTTTTCCCATCGCGGGTGATCTTGAGTCCATCCGCGAGTGGATTACGCACGGGCAAAACGGTTTTCTCGTTGACCCCAACAATCCACATTCGATTGCCGACGCCATTCTGATTGCGTTGGAAAGAGAAGACCTGCGGCGCGAGGCGGCAGGTCTTAATGCGAAAATCATTGCCGGGCGGGCCGAGTATGTTTCGAACATGCAAAAAGCGGTGGAATTTTACATACCCTGAACCTGCAAATTGTTGGGATGAGGGGAGGTCGGCCCGTCAAAGCAATTTCACTTTGAAGCGCCGCGAATGGATAAGTTCAGGCGCTGTCTCACAACTTCAAACATCAGCACAGACCCAGCCACGCCTGCATTCAGCGATTCAACATTTCCACTCATCGGAATACTGATTTTCTGGTGTGCCAGTTTCCTCGCGGACTCGCTTGCTCCGTCCGCTTCGCCGCCGATAATCAGAGCAACGGGCTGACGCAAATCGGTCTCCCAGCAGGATTTCCCGTCCATGTCTGCCAGATAAACTCGCTGACTCGCTGACTCGCAGAATCGCCCAATTTCCTCCCAACTGAGTGAACGAATCGGCAACCGAAAATGAGCTCCCATCCCAGCGCGGACCACCTTCGGCGCAAACGCATCCGTGGTTTCGGGCGGAAGCAGAACAGCCTGCGCCCCAGCCGCAGCCGCAGTCCGCAGAAGGGTGCCGAGGTTGCCGGGGTCACGGATTTGGTCGGGAATGAGAACAAAAGTTGGTAAATTGGGAATCAGTAAATTGGTTAGTTCAAGGACGGCAAGAATGCCTTGCGGGGTTTCGGTCTCGCTCAGGGATTTCATCAGGCTTGAAGAAACCTCTTCGACATCCACGCCGTTTAACGTTAAACGTTCAACGTTCAACCTGCCCCGCTCGCTTATCGTTTCGTCAAACAATGCAAACCGAAATTTCCAATTACTATTTACCGCATCCTCCACCAAGCGGACTCCGTCCACAACAAATACGCCCGCCTCGCGGCGTTCCTTTGCCCGTCCCTGCAAAGCGCGGATGAGTTTTAGTTTTGGGTTGTGAGGAGAGGTAATCATTGGCAAGGATGAACGCTTTGCGTGAATGAGGAAGGATGAAAAGTTAGTTTCCCCAAACCTTCAAGAATGGCTGGATAGTGGCGGCGTCAAACAAGAGGATACGGACAGTCTTAAGCGTTGAGTCTTTTGCGCTTGCAAAGTATTTTTCGATGGTGGAGAAGATGATTTCCGCCGCGCGTTCCTTGGGGAAGCCAAAGATCCCTGTCGAGATGGCAGGCATTGAAATGGACTCACACTTCAATTCGTCCGCCACGCGCAGGGAGCCGGTGACCGCGTCTACAAGTTTGTTGTCCTCGTCGCCGTCGCCCCAGATGGGACCCACAGCGTGGATTACGTATTTCGCACGCAGCGACCCGCCCGAAGTCCAGGCAGGGTTAGCATGAGAAACCGTCCCATGCTGACGAATCCATTTGTCGCTTTCTTTTTGAATCACATCCCCACCGCGCCGAACGATTGCCCAAGCCACGCCACCGCCATGCTGCAAATATTCATTTGCCGCGTTGACAATCGCATCCACTTTGTCTGTGGTGATGTCGCCTTGCACGATTTGCAGTGATTGTCCCGTTGGAAGAGTACGTTCTTTCAAAATGGTGTTCATGGTTTTATTTTACCCCCGTTAAACATCGCAGGGACACAGTTGCTGTGTCCCTGCTGTAATTTCAAAAAATTACCTTGTCTTTGTCACGACCGCGGCGAATGCCTGCGGATTTCGTATCGCGATATCGGCGAGCATCTTGCGATTGAGTTCGATGTTTGCCTTCTTCATCGCCGACACCAACTTGCTGTAGGTGGTTCCGTTCAAACGGGCCGCGGCGTTGATGCGGGCGATCCACAACTTGCGCAAATCGCGCTTGCGGACGCGGCGATCACGTGTGGCATACCACAGGCTTTTAAGCATGGCTTCATTAGCGCGCTTGAAAAGCAGGTGCTTCGAGCCGCGCTGGCCCTTCGTGATCTTCAAAACTTTCTTGTGACGTAGATGCCCTTGCGGGCCTCCCTTTACACGCATTTCTTTACCTCCTGCAAACTCGCGGGCGTCGGCAGGTCATGCCAGTTGCGTACACCCGAAAGCCGCAAATAAAAAATTGATTCGATAACCGGAAGGCTAACCTTCCATGTGCGGCGCGAGACGCTTGATTCGCTTGATGAACTTGCGTCCCTGCACGACCACCATCTCACTTAATAACGCCTTGGTGCGGTCGGACGTGCGACGGCGCAGATGGCTCTTGCCGCCTTTGGTGCGCACCAGTGTGCCGGAGCCTGTCAGGCGGAACCGCTTGGATGTCGCCTTATGGGTCTTCAGCTTGAATTTGCCGGATGCTTTTGCTTTGCGAGGCATTTTGACTTTGCTCCTTTCACAAAATTAACCGCGGGATGATAGCCCGCGGACGATCAACCTTTTCAACCTACTGGGCGGCGGGACTTGCTTCGCTCTTCGCCTCAGCCTGTTCGCTCTTTTCCTTCTTTTTTGCTCCAGCCTTGGCAGGAGCCAGCACCACGAGCATGGTCCGTCCTTCCATTTGCGGCGGGACTTCGACGACAGCCACATCCACCAGGTCCTGGACGATCTCGCGCAAGTCTTCGAGCGCAATCTCAGGGTAGTCCATTTCCCGTCCACGGAACTTGATGGTGACACGAACCTTGTGTCCCTGATTCAGCCAGCGGCGGGCGTCATCCACTTTGAAATCGCGGTGCGCTTCGTTCGTCTTGGGACGCAGACGGATTTCCTTGACCTCGATTTTGGTCTGGGATTTCTTGGCTTCGCGTTCCTTCTTCGCCTTTTCGTAGATAAACTTTCCAAAGTCCATCACACGACATACAGGCGGAGTCGCTCCGGGGGAAACTTCCACAAGATCCAACTCGGCATCACGGGCGATTTGCAAAGCCTGACGGATCGGCACAACGCCTACATTCCCGCCATCGGGGCCAATCAGGCGAACCTCCGCGACGCGGATGCCCTCATTTACTCGAAATTCGTTAGCGCTGATATGCTGCTCCTCTTGGTGTACGAAACAAATCCAGCCTTCCCACGGCTGGTTTTTAGCGGGCGAATAATACCATGAAGGATGTAGAGTCGTCAATAAAAACCGGCGATCGGGCATGGCTTTCTCAAGGATACTGCTGGCGAACTGCGAAGGAGGAGTAAGATTGGTAGTGGAGTCAGCCATGTGTTTGAAAATCCACCGACCCTGGATGGTGCCAGAAGAAACAAAACGAATTGGGCAAAAGTTATTGAAAGCGAATGGTTCATGCCGATTGATTGGTGATAAATTGTTTGAGAAGTTGCACAAGGGACGCTATGCAGATTAGCGTTGAACTGAAGGCAAGCCGGGATATCCCCAGTCATCCTGGCATTTATCAGTGTCCTTCAATTTATGGAGAAGCTCGGACCTCGGCAAGCTGCGAATAAGCTGCGTATACGATTGGATTGGAAAAGTGGTCATATTACATCAAGACCAGATTGCAATGAATGTCCGGCTTGTCGTTACTCTCCAATGACCTGCACGACCAACTCCCGCCTGCGCGGCTTATTGTCGAAATCCACGTAGACGATTTGCTGCCACATGCCGAGGGACAGGCGTCCGTCCACGAAGGGAATGGTCAGAGACGGACCGAGCAAGCTGGCGCGGACGTGACTATGACCGTTGCCATCGTCCCAGCGGGCGTTGTGGGCGTAGTCACGGTTGGTTGGGATGATCTCGTCGAAGAGGCGTTTCAAGTCGCTCACCGCGCCAGACTCGTATTCGATGGTCGTCACCCCGCTGGTGGACGATGGGCAGAAGACCGTTACCGCGCCGTTTTTGAATCCGCTTAGGATAACGTGTTTCGTCACATGGTCGGTGATTTCGTGAACCTCCGCATTGCCGCGTGAGGTAAGGGGGAGGGAAAAGGTTTTTACTGGCATATTTTCTCCAGATACAAAAAACTTCGGAAGTCTTTGTTGGCTGGCTCAAACGAGGAGACGCTCAATAGACTTCCGAAGTCTGGGTCTGCGCGAGTAAATTATACCTTCACTAC
>DAOUAS010000082.1:0-11553 GCA_034433295.1 Anaerolineales bacterium
ACCGCATGGTGCGGCGGCACATTCTTGACGGGCAAAATGCGCGGCGCATCTTTCAAGCCCGCATCGATTCTTCCCTGCCAATCCTTATACTCGGGCGTGCCCAATTCAGGACCTACCTCCAACATAAGATTCGGCAGCACCTCCAGGTTCGCATACAACGCCTTCTTATGCAGCGCATCCGAAATATGCTTCGGGAAACGCCCCTCCATCTGCTCATCCGCAAACCGCGGATCCGTCGCCCCGAGTTGAATGTCGGTCACGATCCCATAATAATTCCACCATCCGCTCTGAATCACCACAAACGCCCCCTCCTGAATCTCCTGCGGAGAGACAGTGAGCCGCACGCGGAAATTTTCTTTCAACCCGCCGCCGACGAGATAACCAATTTGAGTTCGTTGTTCCATAAATACCTCTTTTTAAACACGAAGGACTCAAAGGTCACGAAGGTTTTAAGGCTCTTAACCTTTGAGTCCTTCGTGCCCTTTGTGTTTAATTGCCTTTACATCACAAATCGCTTAATACCATCTTTCAAATGTTTCACATTGAAATTCATCAAATATCCAAGCCGTTTTCCACTCAACCGCAGATACGTCATGATTTGAGCCTCATAAACGGGATTCATTTTTTCTACCGCCTTAAGCTCCACAATGACGCAATCTTCAACTAGCAAATCCAACCGAAAACCCGCATCCAAATTTTGCCCATCATACACAATTGGCACAGGCAACTGATTCGCTACCGCCAAACCGCTTTTTCGAATCTCATAGGTCAATGTGGTTTCATACACCGACTCCAACAACCCAGGTCCAAGCGCTGTATGAACCTTGAATGCCGCATCTAAAACAGCCTTGCCAACTTTTTCAACATCAGAGGTGATTGTCTGATTCACCATCTTTGGAACATTCCGTGAACTTAAGTTTTCCATACACCTCAACCTTCCTGTACCAAAGTCCAAAAATCAAAACGAAATCAACCAACACATAACCTTAGTGTCCTTTGTGCCCTTCGTGTTTACTGCTCTTAAGATATATCAGCCAAGGCACCCAACACACTCATTAATGTCGGGTAATCATCCCGCAACAACGTAATCAACTCCTGCACAGCCTTCTCACGCCAGGCATCACCATTCACGCCATGCGCCTTGCCCGCTTGCAACAAATGCGCGGCTAGCACTTCGCCAATGGGTAAATCCTTTCCGCTCAAAATATGCCTGAAATACCCAAAGCGACCTGCATCTGTAAACTTTGCCACGTCTTTATCATCACAGGCATAGATCACATCCAAACTCAGCGGCGGGCGCGGCGGCAGCAGATGATGAACCTTGCCATCCTGCTCATACCCCACCGCCAGCACGGACATTTCCACGGGCACAATGCGTCGCTCGCGGTTGTCCTTCATCACTTCCTCGCTGACTCCATCCGCCGTCACCAATTGACGCACCAGCCCATCATCGTCGATGTGAATATCGTGGATCAAGCCATAGACCTGATACCCATCCATCAGCGGTGCGCGGACAAGCGCCCCAAAGGCAGGCACGCTCAACTGATTCACACGGCAGCCCGCAACGAATCCCGTTGTCCCTGCGCGAAGTAAACGTCCGATCTCGATTGGTTGTGTCATATCATCCTCCCGTCATTGCGAGGGCGCTCTTGCTCTTTGCCCGAAGCAATCTCAAGACTTAATCATGGGATTGCTTCGTCGGGAAGAACACCCTCCCCGCAATGACGAATTATCTTCTCGTTCTACCCTGCAAATCCTTCGCCGTCTGCTTGCCTGATTTTTCGCCCAATTCGCCGCCGTTTGAAAGGATATCTCTGGAAAGCAAACGGTCAATTTCTTCTTTTTCGCGGTGGGTGACCACGGCAATTTCATGGGCGCGATGAAGCAAATAAGGGAACGGCGCTTTGCCCATCATTTTCGATTGCTCGACCAGAACCACGTGCAGCACATTCAGCATGGACGGATTCTCCACCACCCAACGCGGCACATCCACACGGGCGATTTTGGGGTGCGTCTTATCGCCAACGTTGATGTAGAAGAAATGAATGGCAAGCGCGTCTTTGTATTTCTCGGCGGATTTGGCTTGCAACTCAAAGACCGCCGAACGTTCATGTTCACCGAGAATCTGACTGAACAGCCAATAGTCGGTAGCGCCCGCCAGCAAACGATTCTTGCGGACGTTCTTCAACTCGTCCTGCGGAGTTGCGGCAATTTCGAGTAGTTTGATAAACCAATTTGCCGAGGGCTTATCCACGTACCCGCCTGCAATGATATTTTTTCTGCGCATGGCTTCAAGCGCGTTCAGATAATCTTGCAGGTTCTTCTCGAATTCGCGGGCATTTTCGTTGTCCACTGCACCCCATAATTCCAGTTGACCTTCAGTCAATGCAATAATTGTGCCTGAGAATTTCTCAGCCATTTCGAGCAGCTTCTTGCGTTCGGCGACGTCACGTTGCAGGGCAACCTGACCTTCGCTGAAGAAGATGTCGTCGAATTCATCGAGCACTTTCAGTTCGGTATCTGTTTCCACATGGGGCGTGTTGCCCGATCCCATTTGCATGGCAATCGCCCCCACGTTGATGACGTAATACTGAAGCGCCTCATGTCGATTCGGGACGATCTGCGAACCGTCGGCGGCGATTAAAGTTGCGGGAACAGAATCAGGCACGGGGTGGGAGGAGGCGAGGTCTTCATCCAATGGCATGGCACAACGAATATTGGCATCTGCATGTTTGGCAGCGTCCACTTTCGAGCGCAGGAAATCAAGCCGGGAAGAATAGGTTTCAAGCAGGGATTTCGTGAAACCCTGAGCCTCTTCCTTCCTTTTCCTTCTTTCCTTCGCTCCCTGACCTATTTCCTTGATCTGCGTATAAATTTCCTGATAATTGATTGGCATGTTTTGCCTCTGCGCTTCGACCTGGTTACGATAGGCGCAACCATCGGCTCAGCGCGAATAGAACATTTGTGCAAAATTTTAGCCCGAAATTGGTCAAAAAACAAGGGAACTTTTTGAGGGTGGGCGCGTCTGTATGACAGAGATAAAACAACAAGGAGATAAAAAATGCGTACAAAAATCTTAATTTTTACTGTTCTGGCTTTTGCCTTCGTCCTGAGCGCCTGTGGACCGGCTATCGTCGGTCAGGGTTCCCAGCCTGCCACCCGCACCTTGAACGTGAACGGACTCGGTTCCACCAACCTGACGCCTGACATTGCCTACATCTATATCGGCGTACATAGCGAAGGCGCGACCGCCTCGGAGGTTGTGGCGGCGAACAAGACCCAGACCAATGCCGTTTTGGATGCGCTCAAGAAGGCGGGGGTGGATGAGAAGGACCTGCGCACCACCAACTTCAGCATCTGGCCCTCGCAACAGTACAGCCCTGAAGGCACGGTGACCGGCACGATCTACATGGTGGATAATACTGTCTATGTAACCGTGCGCAACCTCGACGGTCTCGGCGACCTGCTCGATGACACCATTGCCGCGGGCGCAAACAGCATCAACAGCATCCAGTTCGATGTGGCGGACAAGTCTGCCGCGGTGAAGGAAGCCCGCGCCAAGGCGGTGGAAGATGCCAAGAAGCAGGCTCAGGAACTGGCAGATGCCGCCGGTGTGAAACTGGGTAATATCCAGAGCATCAGTTTCTACGACAACAGCCCCTATCCTGTCTTCGATGGCAAGGGCGGCGGCGGAGGCACAGTGGCGCAAAGCGCGGTCACCATCCAGCCCGGTCAGTTGACGATTTCCGTCACGGTCAATCTCACCTACGATATCAAGTAGTAAATCAATTCACCCCCTCCCCCAAGACAACAGATTTTGGGGGAGGCGCTGTTTAAGCGGCGGAGGGGGCGTTATAATCCCGACATCATTCTCACTTAAGGAGTCAACATGCTCAAAGTCGGATACATCGGTCTGGGATTGATGGGCAAATCCATTGCCCGCAATATTTTGAAGGCGGGATTCCCGGTGGTGGTGCATAACCGTTCCCAGGCAGCGGTGGATGAACTGGTGGCGGAAGGCGCCGTCCGCGCCTCGTCTCCGGCGACGGTGGCCGCGCAGTCTGACATCGTCTTCACCAACCTGCCCGACTCGCCCGATGTCGAAGAGGTGGTCTTGGGCAAGCGGGGAATCATCGAAGCCACGCACGACGGTTTGATCTTCATCGACAACTCGACCATCAAGCCGGCGTCCGCCCGGAAGATTGCGGCGGAGATGGCGAAGAAAGGCGTGTACGCGCTGGATGCGCCCGTCTCCGGCGGCGACATTGGCGCGCGAAATGCCACGCTGACGATCATGGTCGGCGGGGAGGCGTCGGCGTTGGAAAAGGTCATGCCCGTGTTTCAGGCAATGGGCAAGACCATCACCCACGTCGGCGGACCGGGAGCAGGTCAGGTGGCGAAGGCGGCCAACCAGATCATGGTCGCGGCGCAGATGGTGGCCATGGGCGAACTGCTGGTCTTTGCGAAGAAAGCGGGCGTCGATCCGCGCAAGGTGGTGGACGCCATCAAAGGCGGCGCGGCGCAGTGTTGGAGTTTGGATGTCAAACCGCCGCGTTTGTTCGACGGCAACCGCAATCCCGGTTTCAAGGCACACATGCAATTAAAGGATATGAAGATCGTGATGGACACCGCCGAAGAATACGATGTGCCCATCTCCGGGACGATTGCAAACACGGCTTTATTCCAACAGATGATCGAGATGGGCATGGGTGAACTGGATAATTCTGCCGTAGTGGGTGTGATCGAGAAACTGGCGGGCGTTGGGATTTTGGATTGAGGGAGCGGCGTCAAACGTCCCCTGACGTTCGATGGTTTCCAACGTCGGAAGACGCTGGAGTCCGAATGTAAAAATGGAAATCAACCAACCCGTCCCCGACTTTGAATTGCCTGCCCTCGACGGCAGGCTTTGTCGATTGAGTGGCCATCGCGGAAAAATCGTCATCGTCAACTTTTGGTCGTGCGAATGTCCGCAATCGCAGCGGACAGACGAGACAATTCTTTTCATGCTGGAACGCTGGCAGGATGTTGTGATGCTGACCATCGCCTCGAACAAAAACGAATCCATCGATGCGATAAAAACCGTCGCCGAAGCGCGTCACCTGCCAACTGTCCTGCTGGACTCAAGCTGTCAGGTGGCTGACCAGTTTCAGGCGCAAACCACTCCACATGTTTTTGTCATCGACCGCCAGGGAATCCTGCGCTATCGCGGCGCAGTGGACAATGTCACTTTCAGGCAGAGACAACCCGCCCATTTCTTTCTGGATCAGACAGTCGAAGCATTACTTAAAGGATATTCGCCAACACTGACAGAAACTCCCGTCTGCGGATGCGCCATTGTGCGGGAAATTTGATAGAATCGAACCGTGATCGAATTACAACCGCGTGTTAACCTCATCAACAAGATCCACCTCTTCAACGGCTTGAAGGAGGATCAACTCAAGGAGATTGCCCCCAAGTTCGACGAGAGGGAAGTCGCCGCGGGTCAGACCGTCTTCAAGCGCGGCGACAAACCCGAAGGCTTCTACATCATCTTCAAGGGCAAGGTCAACGTCACACGTCCGCATGAAAAGAGCGAGGAAGTCATCATCTGGCTGGTGAGGGGCGATTATTTCGGCGAAGAAGCGCTTGTGGAAAACCGCAACCGTTCCGCGACAATCACCGCCGTCGAAGATACCACCCTGCTTTTCCTCTCGCGCCAGCACTTCGATGAACTGCTTGGCAAATATCCCAACCTGAAACCGAATTTTTTAGTTGCCATCAAAAGCCATAAACTGGCGCGCGCGACCAGGTTCACCTGGCTGGGTCCCAAGGAAATCATTTATTTTGTGGCGCGCAGGCACAGGATACGTTTGTATCAGGCGCTGGTCATCCCGGTGCTTTCATTGCTTGTGCCAATCGGTTTGTTCTTCTGGGGGACTTTGGTGGCGGCAACCACTCCGCTGGCGCTGGCAGGGTTGTCGCTGGTATTCATCATCGTTTGGGCTGCATGGAACTGGCTCGACTGGAGCAACGACTATTACATCGTCACCAACCAGCGTGTGGTCTGGCTGGAGAAGGTCCTGTTTTTATATGACAGCCGCGAGGAAGCTCCGCTAAGTACCATCCTCTCGGTGGGTGTGGAGACAGATCAACTCGGACGTATTCTTGACTATGGCAACGTCATTGTCCGCACTTTCGTCGGCAGGATCGAGTTCGACTACGTGGATCATCCCCATCAGGCGGCGGAGATGATCCGCGAGTACTGGGAACGCATTAAGTCCGTTCTCACCGTCTCGCAAAAGGAAATCATGCGGAACACCATCCGGCAGAAACTGGGACTGCCCGTCGACAAACGCACGCTGGATGAACTTCCACCCATCGTGACCATCAACAAGAGGTCGGGGAACCTGCCCTTATGGTGGGTGGCGTTTCTCAATCTTTTCACCCTGCGTTCGGAGGATGCCGGCAAGGTCATCTACCATAAACATTGGGTCGTCCTCCTGCAACAGATATGGAAGCCTCTGGGGCTGACCCTACTGATGTTTTCGATGCAAATCTGGCGCATTATCAACTTGTGGGGATCGCCCACCGAATCGCTCATCTATCGGAATGCCGCAGGCGCGCTCCGCATCGATACAGTCACAATCGCCCTGCCCATGCTTTCCGTTCCTTTCATCGCCTGGCTGGTTTGGGAATATGTAGACTGGAAGAACGACATCTTCATGATCGCCTCGGACGAAATCTTCGACATCGACCGCAAACCTTTTGGCAAGGAGGAAAAACGCGCGGCGCAGATCGACAGTATCTTGAGCACCTCTTACACCCGCGAAGGGATCATCCCCATTTTGTTCAACTACGGGACGGTAAAAATCGTCGTGGGCGGAGCCAATTTCGATTTTCAGGATGTCGCCGATCCGGCCAGTGTCCAGGCGGATATCAACCGCAGGCGTTCGGCGCGCATTGCGAAGAAAAAGGAAGATGAAGGCAGCGCCGACCGCGAGCGTTTCGCTACCTGGATTGCGGCTTATCATGAAAACATCAGTGACTTTGGCACACTTGTAAGAAAAAACGCCGATACCCCAACAGGACAACAGGCAGCCGAAAATGTCAGCGATATCGCTGACATGCCCCTGGAATTGGACGAATCTGATTCGGGCGGTCCACAGGACGGCGGCGAGTAGAACGTGGTATTGTGGATTATCTTTTAGTGAACAGGAAAAAATAGTATGGCATTGAGACAAATTGTAACCCTGCCCGATCCCGTTTTACGGCGCAAGGCAAAGGCAGTGACTAATTTTAATAAGAACCTGCAGACCCTGATCGACGACATGATCGAGACCATGCGCCACGCCCCAGGCGTGGGACTTGCCGCGCCGCAGGTCGGTATCTCGGAACGTCTCGCCGTGGTTGAATACGCGGAAGAGGATGAGGACGACGAAGTCGAGACCGTGCATGAAGACGTAAACAAGCCACCCAAACCGCCCAAGCCAAAGCAGTTGTTTGTTTTGATCAACCCTGAGATCGTCAAAGCCTCGGAGGAAAAGGTGATGGGCATCGAAGGCTGCCTATCCATCCCCGGTTTGCTGGGCGAGGTGGAGCGACACCATGCGTTGCACGTCAAGGCGTTGAACCGTCACGGCAAACCCGTCAAGTTGAAAGTGGACGGCTGGCTGGCGCGTATCTTCCAGCATGAGATCGACCACCTGAACGGCGTGGTCTTCACAGACCTTGCGGCACGCGTCTGGCAGCCGAAGGAACCCGTGGAAGACAATGTGTAAAAATACGTCAAAGGTCGAAGGTCAAAAGCCAGCAGACCTTCGACCTTTGACTTTTGACCCATGTATTTAAAGCATCTCTCCCTCACCAACTTCCGCTGTCTCGCCCGCCTGGACCTGGAACTTCCACGGCGGGCTGTCGTGTTGGTCGGGAGCAATGCACAAGGGAAAACCAGCGTTCTCGAAGCGATCTATTTTTTGGCGGCATTCACGTCGTTTCAGACTCATGCAGACAGGCAAATCGTCAACTTCTACGAGGCGAAGAATCCGCTGGCAGTGACCCGCCTCGTCGCGGATTACCAGCGCGGACGCGCTAAGCATCGCATCGAAGCGCGACTCATCCTCGAACCGACTGGCGTCAACGGGCAGAGACTCCGCAAGGAGGTCTTGCTCGACGGCGTGAAGCGTCACGTCAGCGACATCGTGGGACATTTCAACGCGGTGCTCTTCGTGCCGCAAATGTCACAGATCATCGAAGGTGGTCCCGAGGAACGCCGCCGCTATCTTAACCTCGCGCTGGCGCAAGCTGTTCCTGTGTATGCTCGCGTGCTGAGCGAATATTCACAGGCACTGACCCAACGCAATGCACTGCTCAAAGCGTTGAACGAAGGCTCCGTCCTTAACGGGTCGAAGGGCGGAAACGGCAGCCAGCTCGAAGTGTGGGACGAGACGTTGGTCAAGTTTGGATCGCAGATCATCGAGTGGCGGATTCAGGCGGCGCAGGAGATCGAGCGCTTTGCATCCCGTATCCATCACGAGTTGACTCGCGGAGCCGAAACTTTACGCCTCGCCTACGAGCCAGCCTACGACCCGTTGCCCAAGCCCGAGATGCAGTTGGGGCTGAGACTCGACACGCCGATTGACCGCTCCGCAATCGAACTGGACGAAATCCAAAGCGGATTTTTGGCGCGCCTGAAACAGATTCGCAGCGAAGAGATTGCGCGCGGCGTAACAACGATTGGTCCGCACCGCGACGATTTGCGTTTCATCATCAACAAAGCGGACGTCAGCGACTACGGCTCGCGCGGTCAACTGCGGACGACACTGCTCTCGCTCAAACTTGCCGAGGTGGAATGGATGAAGGAACGCACGGGCGAAGCCCCCGTGATTTTGCTGGATGAGGTGATGGCGGAACTCGACACCCAGCGCCGCGCCGATCTGCTAAAATACGTCAGCCCGGATTCGCAGGTGCTGTTCACCACAACAGACACACATTCCTTTGCGGATGAATTCGTGGAGCAAGCCGAGGTTTGGGATGTGAAAGGCGGGGTGGTTACACTGAGGAGTACGATAAGTTGAGATAATCCTCCTTGGGCATGTTGACATCCGGGGGAAACAATTGTCATAATGGTTTTGACCGCATTTTCTACATTTCTCCACATCCCGCTTTACGAACCTCGCCAAGCCAACACTTGAAGGAGCAAAACATGTCAAAGGCACAATTGCTGAAAGTTGTCGCCAGTCGAGTACTGGGATTTGTCGTTATGATGATGCTGTTTCTATTCCTGCCTGCGGGCACATGGAATTACTGGCAGGCCTGGGTGTATATGGGGATGTTACTCATCCCCATGTTTTTTGTCATGGTCTACCTGATCAGAAATAACCCCGAATTGTTGGAGCGCAGGATGCGTCTGCGCGAGCAACGCAGCGAACAAAAGCTGATCGTCAAGATTTCCCTGATTTTCTTTCTTCTCGCATATCTCCTGCCCGGTTTTGACATCCGTTTTGGATGGTCTAACGTTCCTGTTTGGATATGCATCGTTGCAGATGTGTTGATTTTGGTGGGCTACGGAATCGTTGTCCGCGTATTTCAGGTCAACAGTTACGCATCGCGCGTGGTCGAAATCAACAGCGGGCAAAAGGTGATCGACACGGATGTTTACGCGATTGTGCGTCATCCCATGTACTTTGGCGCGATCCTGATGTATTCCCTGTCGCCGCTGGCGCTTGGCTCGTATTGGGCTATGATTCCAGGGATCATGATCGTGCCCGTGCTTGTCGCGCGCATACTGGACGAAGAAGTCGCACTCGAGAAAGACCTGCCCGGATATACCGAATACAAACAGAAGACCAAATACCGGCTGCTCCCATTTGTTTGGTAAGAGAAAATCTCTGCATTTGGATGGAATCAAGGCAGATTGGATGCACAATATATCTTGAAGTAAAATAATTGCATGTCCGACATGCAAAAGTGCGATGTCCTTGTAATCGGTTCACTCAATGCGGACCTCGTCGTCCGCGCGCCGTATTTTCCGAAGCCCGGCGAAACCATCAGCGGTGACGACCTGCAAATCATCCCCGGCGGCAAGGGCGCAAATCAAGCCGTCGCCGCGGCAAAGCAGGGAGCAAGCGTTGCCATGCTGGGGCGCGTGGGCAGTGACAGCTTTGGTCCCTTCCTTTTGGACAGCTTGAAATCGAATCAAGTGGATGTGACTCACGTCCAAACCGATGACGCCGCGACGGGCACGGCAACGATCATCGTAGATGGGAACGGACAGAATAGTATTGTCCTCTCGGCGGGAGCGAACGGGAAAGTTTCCCCCGCTGACGTGGATTCTGCATCCGCCCTCCGCCCAAAGTTGACTCTGTTTCAACTGGAGATTCCCATCCCGACGGTTTTGTACGCCGCCCAACATGCCCACCAAAGCGGAAACCGAGTCATCCTCAACCCCGCGCCCGCCAAGCCCATCCCCGATGAATTGATCTCCCTCGCCGACTTCATCATCCCCAACGAAACCGAACTCAGCCTGCTGACAGGGATGGAAGTCAAGGACATCCCGTCCGCAGGGCAAGCAGCAAAGGCTCTTTTGACTCGCGGCGCAAAGAATGTCATCGTCACCTTGGGAAGCAAAGGTGCTTTGCTGGTGTCCGAGAGTCAAACCACACAGGTGAGCGCCTACAAAGTTGGCGTTGTGGACACCACCGCCGCAGGTGATGCCTTCATCGGCGGTTTTGCCTCCGCCCTTCTGGAGTCCGACAACTTGCTGTCGAAACCACAGGAGCAAGATCCTGCACTCCAGATTATCGAAGCCATAAAATACGCCAATGCCTGCGGCGCTCTGGCAACGACCAAATTCGGCGCACAACCATCCTTGCCTACCAAAGATGAGGTCGAAGCATTCTTGAAAGATCGAACCCCCAATCTCTAATTACCAATTACCAACCCCATGTCCCCAACAAAAATCATCATCGACACCGACCCCGGCGTGGACGACGCCCTGACCATCCTCCTCGCCCTTGCTTCACCGGAAATCCAACTCGAAGCCCTGACCACCGCGCATGGTAACATTGGCATCGAAAAGACCACGCGCAACGCGCTGGCTATGTTGGAGTTTGCAAAGGCAAGCCACATCCCCGTCGCGCGCGGATGTTCGCTGCCGCTAGTCAGTCCGCTGAATAAATCAGGCGAGGTTGTCCACGGCACAAGCGGACTTGGCAAAGCAGTCTTGCCAAAGCCCAAGTCCAAGCCTGTAAACCAGCACGCGATTGATTTTCTAATCGAACATATCCTTGCCGAGCCACAGGAGATTACCCTCTTCACCATCGGCCCCATGACTAACCTGGCGTTGGCAATTCGCAAAGAGCCGCGCATCACAGAAGCGTTGAAGGGATTGATCATCATGGGCGGCGCGATTCGCTCAGGCGGGAACGTCACCCCGCAGGCGGAGTTCAACATCCACGCCGACCCGCACGCGGCGCATGTCGTTTGTCATTCGGGGATTCCCATCACGCTGATTCCGCTGGATGCCACCTACAAATGCCTGCTCACCACCGCTGACGTTGAACGCCTGAACCGAAT
>DAOUAS010000083.1:0-3755 GCA_034433295.1 Anaerolineales bacterium
GCATAGATCGGCGCGGAACGGGCGACGAGATACACGCCAGCCGTGACCATCGTCGCGGCATGGATCAACGCCGAAACGGGGGTGGGTCCCGCCATCGCGTCTGGCAGCCAGACGTAGAGCGGAATCTGCGCCGACTTGCCCGCCACCCCCAAAAGCAGGAAGAGGGTAATCGCCGCCGTCAGCGGGGAGTTGATCGAGGAGAGCGAACTTGCGCCGAGGAAAACGTCGTCAAATTGAAGCGAGCCGAAATTCCAAAACATCAAAAAGGCGGCAATCAAAAATCCGAAGTCGCCGATACGGTTGGCGACGAAGGCTTTCTTGGCGGCGTCGGAGTTCGCCCACGACGGACGACCGAGCGTGTCCATCTCGAACCAGAAGCCGATCAGTAGGAAGGAGCACAGCCCCACGCCCTCCCAGCCGACGAAGAGCATCAGGTACGAGTCGCCGCTGACCAAAATCATCATCGCCGCGATGAACAGGTTGAGGAAGATGAAGAAACGCGCGAAGCGTCCCTCCTGATGTTTGAAGCGCACGTCCTCACGCATGTAGCCGATGGCGTAGATGTGGATAAGCGTGCCGACACCCGATACAACCAGCATCATCGTGGTCGAGAGCGAGTCGACGCGGAAAGTCCAATCCAACTGCAAGCTGCCGACGTGAATCCACTGGGCAAGCGGCACGCGGACGGCTTCGCCGTGCCCAGCCGCGAGGGTGTACGTCAGCAAGACCGAGACGACGAACGCCACGCCCGAAGCCAGACTCGCCACCGTGCCAACGACGGTTTCGCTCCAGCGCTTGCCGAAGAGCAGGTTGAGCAGAAGTCCCGTCAGCGGGGCGAAGACCAGCAGGGGAGCGAGGGAATAAATAGGTTCAAAGTGCATAAGTGCTCCGAGTAGTATGTCATTGCGAGGAGGGCGACAGCCCGACGAAGCAATCTCCGTGTTGATGTGGGGATTGCTTCGCCGCAAAGAACAAGAGCGCGGCTCGCAACACTTGCACCGCGCGCAAGTGCAGGTGTGACATGGCTTTTATCCCTTCAAAGTATTCATCTCATCGATATTGATATTCTTCTTCGTCTTGAAAATCTCGACGATCAACGCCAGCCCTACAGCCACTTCCGCGGCGGCGACGGCGATGACGAAGAAGACGAATATCTGTCCATTGAAAAACGGCACACCCTTGGCAATCTCCCACGAACGCCCAAAGGCGACGAAGGCGAGGTTCGCCGCGTTGAGCATCAACTCAATGGACATAAAGATAATCAACGGGTTGCGGCGGATGAGCACGCCCAACGCGCCAATGGTGAACAGGATGGCGGAGAGGATGATGTAGTAATTCACCGAGATCATGATTTGCTCCCTGCCCTTTCTTTCTTTGCCAGGACAATCGCGCCGACCATTGCGACCAGCAACAAAATGGACGTGACCTCAAACGGCAGCAGGAACTTGTCGAAGAGGGTCATCGCCATTTCGCGCAGGGATTCCATTGAATTTGTGGCAGCATCTGGCGCGGTGATGACCGTATCCAGCTTGGCGCGGGCGAAGATGAGATAGACCGACTCAACTGTCAGCGTGATTGCCAGCAGGAAAGCCAGAGGTCTCTGCCATGACATGCCCTGCGTTGGAGAGGTCACACTTTCCGCGCCAAGCAACATGATGACAAAGAGGAACAAGACCATGATCGCGCCCGCATAGACGGTGATCTGCGACATGGCGATGAACGGAGCGCCAAGCATCAGGTAGAAGACCGCCACGGTCACGAAGTTCAGAACGAGGAACAACGCCGAGTAGATGGTGTTGCGGCTGAACAACATTCCCAACGCGCTGGCGATAGCGACGAGGGAGAGGACGAGGAAGACGAGGAGTTCAGAGGTCATGGGCAAGTTCATTTCCGATTTACGATTGACGATTTGCGATTGACGCCAATCCAAAATCGTAAATCCAAAATCGTCAATCGGTTGGGTTCTGCATCTCAGGCACCGAGCGGTTATACACGCCAGGCTCCACCTTGCGCGGCGTGGACATGTCTGCGGAGGGAGCGGGTTCGAGAAGCTTCTCTTTGGGATAGATCGAGTCGCGGCGATCGGTGTAGGCGAGTTCGTAGTTGTTTCCCAAGGTGATCGCCTCGGTGGGACAGGCATCCTCGCAGAAGCCACAGTAAATACAGCGCATCATGTTGATCTCGTAGGTCGAGGCATAGCGTTGACCAGGCGAGAAGCGCTTCTCGTCGGTGTTTTCAGCGGATTCAACGAAGATCGCATCCGAGGGACAGGCGGCGGCGCAGAGCGAACAGCCGATACATTTTTCGAGTCCGTTTTCATAGCGGTGCAAAATATGCTGTCCGCGATAGCGCGGACGGACTTCGCGTTTTTCTTCGGGATATTGAATGGTGACAGTCGGCTCGAACAGGAAGGAGCGCAGCGTTTCGGCAAGTCCGCGCCCAAGTTCGATGACGGGTTCAAATACGCCCATGGGATTTTCTCCTCAAGTCACGATAAATAAAGACCACCGCCACCAATGCGCTGACGATGGAAAGCGCGGGAATCGAATACAGATAAAGTTGGTTGCCGAATTCCTGCGCCAGCAAAATTCCAGTCGCGGTGATGAAAGCGGTCACAAAAGACAGCGGAAGCAAAACCTTCCAGCCAAAGGACATCAAACGATCGTAGCGGATTCGGGGCCAGGTGGCGCGGATCCAGATCATGCCGAACAACAAAACGATGACTTTCAACAGCAAATAGATGGGACCGAGGAACCAGGCGCGGTCAACGCTGAGGAAGGTATCCTTCAAAAACCAAATCTCGCGGTAGCCGCCGAAGAAGAGCGTGGCGGCAATCATCGAAATGACGATCATCTTCTGGTATTCCGCCATGAAGAAGAGCGCGAACTTCATGCCAGAGTATTCCGAGTGATAGCCAGCGGTGAGTTCCTGCTCGGCTTCGGGCATGTCGAACGGAGCGCGGTTGACCTCCGCCAACGTGACGATCAAAAAGATGAACGCGCCCACAGGCTGAATCACAACGAACCACATATCCTTTTGCGCGGTCACGATTTCGTTCAGATTCATCGAATTGCCCATGACGACGGCAATTGCAAAGCACAACCCAAGCGAGAGTTCGTAGGAAATCATCTGCGCCGTGGCGCGGACGCCGCCGAGCATGGCGTACTTGTTGTTGCTCGACCAGCCCGCCAGAACGATTCCATACACTGCAATCGAAGCGATGGATGTCAGGTACAGCACGCCAACGTTGAGATTGGCAACGTACAAAGTGATTTCGCGTCCGAACAAGTTGAACGAAGTTCCCAGCGGAATGACCGCCGCGAGAACCAGCGACGGCACAACCGTCAGCACGGGCGCGAGCAGGAACGCAACTTTATACACCCGCGACGGAGTCAGTTCCTCCTTGAAGATCAACTTGACCGCATCCGCAATCGGTTGGAGCAAGCCCTGATAGCCCGCGCGGTTGGGACCCACCCGCACCTGAATCCGCGCCAAAGCTCGACGCTCGTACCAGGTCAGGTAGGCGAATCCAACCAACAGGACGAGGCACAGAACCAGTCCTTTGATCACCCATTCAAGCCAGATAGTCCAATCCATAAAAATTCCTTATTCGCCAATACACCACACTCCCTCACCCTAGCCCTCTCCCGAAAGGAGAGGGGACTCCCTTCCCCCGCTTTGCGGGGGGAAGGGTTGGGGATGAGGGGAATTATTTCACCTTCGCCACCACAGGTTCCCGAATCCCCAGCCCCATG
>DAOUAS010000084.1:0-2409 GCA_034433295.1 Anaerolineales bacterium
AAGGCGTGGCTTTGGATGAAGTTCGTGTCGTGGCATTGTCCGCAGGTCTGCATGGTCGAGACCGCGCCGCCGCTTTCGAGGACGTTCGCGCCGTCCGCGTTGAGCAGGGCAAAGTTCGGGTGCAGGTCAGAGGCTTGGGGGGCAGGCGCTACGCGAGGCTCGGGCGAGGCAAGGACGGTTCCAACTCCAACAGCAAGGGCAATTATCCCAATCGAGAGGAAAATCATGTATCGTTTCATAGTTATTCCTAGTGGATTGGAGATTGGTAATTGCCAATCTCCAATTACCATTTACTTTCTCCCACCCCACTCAATCGGGTCGCCAGGATAGCCGAGGGCTTCCCAATCCATGCGTCCGCCTTCGCCGTGACAAGAGTCGCATTGCAGGGCTTCTTCGGCGGGTTGAACCATGTGGGTCGAGGGCCAGTACATGTAGGTTTCAGTGAAGCCGTATTCGCCGCTGTAGGGCAAGCCCATTTTTTCCTCGGCGAGTTTGAAGGCGCTGTCCCAGTCGAAGGTTGTCCAGTAGCCGCCTTCGCCAGAGGTGATGGGGGCCAGCAGGTAATTGTTCTTCACATCATACGGTTGCCTGGCAATGTGCAGTTTGAAGGGGAAGATTTTGGCGGTCTTGTCGGCGATATTGCCAGCAGGTTTGTTGATGTAGGTGATGCCGTCTTTTCCAAGCGGATCCCCGAGCAGGTAGCGGTATTCATTGTTCCCGTTGAACCAGAGGTAGGTGGGAGCGAAATTCTTGTCGTACATGAAATCGCCCTTGATCTTGAGATAGGTGAAGTGGTCGTCTTCGCGCCCTTCCTGTCCCGAAGTTGACCAGTCCCAGGTTATCTTGGTTGGGTCTTCGACGGCGAGGGTCGGGATGTGGCAGGTCTGGCAGGCGACAGCCGCAAGGTGGGTGTTAAGCCGTTCATCTTCGTGTTGTTGGTTCACATGGCACTGCTCACACGTGACTTGTTCCTTCGGGTCGATGGTGTAATTGTCGGCAATCATGCGTCCGAGAACCTGATGCTTTTCCGTCCAGTGGCAGTCGGTGCATTGCATGTCGTTCTCGCCGCCCATGTGGACGTCGAGGCTTTCATTGGGAAAGTAGAGGCTTTCGTCGAGGTCGCCGTGTTTGACGCCGTTTCCGCCGCCGCCGTCGAAGTGGCATTTTCCGCAGTTGTCGCGTGTGGGCATACGGACAGATTTTGCGGCAGCCAGCAGGTTTACTTTTTCACCGGGGTTGCCGAAAGTGCCTTTGGAATAGCCGCCAACGTCGGCGTGACAGGCGAGACAGTCCACATTTTCGGGGTTGGCGAGGGCGGCTTCCCGTCCTTCTTCCCAGCCGTAGCCCGCGTGACAGTTCATGCAGGTTCTTTCATTCCCCTGCGCGCTGATACAGAAGTTGTTAATTTGGTTGGCTTTTCCGATTGTGGCAGGTTCGTCGCGCCAGGGCACGTCGAAGGCTTTCGATTCCCAGGTCCAGTGGGTGGTCTTCATGATGTCAGCCGCCGCGTCGGGGTGACATTCGAGACAGGCGCGGGTCACGTCCTGTCCAGTCTTGAATTCGCCTTTGATAATATCCTTGTGGTCAACATGGGCGGGCTTTTCAGGAATATATGCCGCAGGATCGTTCTTCGATTGGGCGCGCGGCAGAAAATAAAAGACGGGGACAAGGATCAGCAAAAAGATGCCGACCAGTCCAATCGTCCAGAACGGGAAGCGTTTCTTCGTCATACATTCTCCTATGCAATTTCGTTGATCAGGTTTGCCTGATAGGTAAGCCGTTCGCGCATGACGTTGCGCAAAAGATCAAGCGCCTGGATTAACCGTGAGTCTGAAAGATGATAGGTAACGACCGTGCCAGTGCGTACGGCGGTCACAAGTCCGCGCTCGCGCAGGACCTTGAGATGCCGTGACATGGTGGGCTGACTCAACCCCAATTCATTGGTCAACTCCGTGACGTTAAGCGGCTTCTCGTTGAGGGCATAGAGAATCAGCAGACGGTTCGGGTCTGAGAGCGCGGCACAAAAGTTAGCTTCGAGTTGGGTGATTTCCTGCTGGAGAGTGGGAGTGATCATATTCATTACCTATATTCGTATAAACGCATATTTATATCCTTATAATAATATTGTGATGGTTTGTACAATAGTGCTGTGTGTCATATTAATTTATGATTAATGTCATATCGAGTTAGATGAATTGAAACGAGGAAAACGAGAATTCTTTTGTGAAGGCGGATGAATTTTCATCCCGCTATTGGATTCTTTTCGGCGTTCCATGTTCGAATCAGTTTTATAAAATCAGGACTTTCGCTTGGAGGGGCGAGATGATACCATGTGATCATGATAACCAAGCAACAGTACGTAGAATATCTGATTTGCACAATCGGCAATTACACAAGCACACATCTTGC
>DAOUAS010000085.1:0-26047 GCA_034433295.1 Anaerolineales bacterium
TCAGCTGGATATTTGTCCAGATCCTTCCCTCGGATTCACTCTTGCTGGTTTTGCTAGCTGGAATCTGCATCTCCATTATCTATGGCGCTGTCGGATACGTCTTCTTCTTGAACCCAGTTGAAAAGGCCGTTATTTTGAATATATTACAGAAGAAATAAAAATTGGAGTGTTCTCGAAAATGGGAAAAAAGTATTTACTGATTGGATATTATGGACAACACAACACAGGAGATGATGCTTTTTGTGTCATTGGCGGTTGGGGCATCGATCATTTCTGGGATGGCGGAAAGAAAATGTATTTATCTAAAGTCCTCCCAAGGTTGGTCGCTGATGGAACAGCGGTCTTGGAAAAATCGCCGCAATTTCCCGGCAGTAATACCCTTAGAACTGTCATGGCAATATTACAAGCAGATCGAATCATTTTCGCCGGTGGTTCTGTATTCTGGTCCGCCCCCAAGACCACAGCGCAAAAGATTTTGTATGTGACCTCCAGATTGAAATTAAAGGAGTTTGCCGCGATAGGTGTTTCCATCGGACCGTTCGCCTCAGAAGAGGCTCTGCAATGGGTGAAAAAGCAACTTCAAAATTTCAAATTTATCTCTTTGCGCGATCAAACATCTTATGATGCGGCTCTCCAACTTGGATTAACTGGAAAAATAACCAGGGCCTTTGACCTAGCTTTATTGTTACCAAATGTTTATGGTAAACCGAAAAGCAAGCAAAGAAAGGAGAAGATTTTAGGCGTTTCCATTTGCCACTATGAAAGATATGTCAACGGAGATACCAAGATGGAGAAAAAAAGGGAGGACCTGATCAACTTTGCTCTCGAGTACCTGTCCCAAAAAGAGAATTTGTCATTCAAACTTTTTGTTTTCAATGGGCATCCAGAAGTTGGCGATCATCAAATCACGCACGACCTATACTATAGATTGATCAATACCGGAAGAAAAGTGGAGATTGTTGAATATAATTCCGACCCTCGATCAACCTGGGAGGAGATTCAACAATGCTCTGCATTGTTTGGAGTGAGGCTTCACTCAGGGATTTTTGCGTATGCCGCCAATACTCCCTTTATGCTTGTTGAGTATCATAATAAATGCTCGGATTTTTTGAATGAAATCGGATATCCGCAGGAACTAAGGGTGGACATAAATGAAGACACAGTGGAAAGCCTCTCGGGAAAGATCATGCTCTTGCTGGAACGTGACGCAAGTTGGTCAACTTCAAATGAATCGGCATGCATAATGGCGGCGAAAAACTTTCTGGAGGCGCCTTGGACAAGCGCATAAGTATTATTATTCCTCTGTTCAATAAAGGGAAGTTCATATCTGAAGCCATCAACTCCATTTTGAGTCAAACTCATCCGTATTGGGAAGTGATCGTGGTCGATGATGGTTCAACAGATAATGGGCCGGAAATCGTTAAATCTTTTAAAGACTCGCGAATCCGGCTGATACTTGGAGGGGAAAACAAGGGGGTTTCCGCTACCCGAAATCGCGGTATTAAAGAAGCCAAATATGAATGGATCGCATTTCTAGATGCCGATGATATGTGGAAAAAAGATTTCCTGGAAACCATCGTATGGCTCATGGAAAAGCACCCGGAATGTGTTGTTTACGCCACATCATACGAATGCTTCAATAATGAAACAGGGACCACGACCAGCCTGCCAGTTCACAAATTTCCTAAAGGTTGGGTCGGGATTGTTGAAGATTATTTTTCTGCCAACGCCCAGTCGCAAATATTCAACACAACTTCGATTGTCGTGAAACGGAACGCATTGTTCGATGTGGGACTCTTTCCAGAGGGGATATCCCATGGAGAAGATATTTTCGTATGGGTCAATCTATCACTGAGATTCAGGATCGCCTTCATTAACTCATCGAAAGCTGTATACCGTCTTGGCGTTGAAAATCAGGCGACCAGCAAAAAAAGCGATTACAAAGTATTATATTACCTGTTGGATTTACAAAAAAATGGAAAAATCAGTGAAAAGTTCGCGGATGGTTACAGAAAATACATGGCCCGCGTCCTTTACAATGCGGTGCGGTCATCCTTGTTGCAAGGACAGAACAAGGAAATGGCTATTGGTTTTTTGAAAGTAATGCAGGAACAGCATTTTGACATTGGCATAAAAAAATACTGGTATTCCCTTTGGGTTTATGCCCCCCGAATATTCGGCTTACTGGTGAAAATCAAGACCCGGGTAGCCACACACCTGAGTTCGAAAACCTCGGTATAGATTGTCTTCAACGACAAGATCGTAAAAATTGGGAAATGTCTGGGTTACAGTAACAAGCCTTTCATAAGCGAGAATTCAATCCGCCCCTACACAAACTTGATTCTTCGCGCGGCAAAGACCACCATCCGCAACAGCAACAAGCCGTGTTTCCAGCGCGAGATGTTGGTTGTTCCATAGGTGCGGTCGCGGTAGCGGATGGGAAGATCGATGATCTTGCGGTTCAGTTTGGCGGCGCCGAAGATCAGGTCGAAGTCGCCAAAGGGGTCGAAATCTCCAAAATAGGAACGGTTGGCCGCGATCTTGGCATAGTCTTCGCGCCAGAGGACTTTCGTCCCGCACAGGGTATCCTTGATGGGCTGTCCCAACAGCCAGGAGAACGTCAGGCTGAACAATTTATTGCCGATGAAATTCAACGTCCGCATGGCTTCCTTTTCCATCGGGTAAACCAGCCGCACGCCGTTGATGAATTCCCCCTTGCCGGAGACAATGGCATCGTAGAAACGCGGCAGGTCTTCGGGCGGGACGGTCAGGTCGGCATCGAGGATCATCAGGATGTCGCCGGTTGCCTTCTCGAAGCCGAGCCGGATGGCGTCGGCTTTGCCAATGCCCGTTTGACGAAAAAGCAGGCTTGGGGTCGCGGGGTGGAGGGAAATCTCACGCTCGATGGTCTCGTAGGTATTATCGCGCGAATGTCCTTCGACAAAGACGATCTCCGTCCGGCTTCCCATTTTCGGCACGCGCTCGAAAATATTTTTGATGTTCCCGGCCTCGTTGCGCGCCGCGATGACAACGGAAACGCTGGGATTGTCCACGGGCGGCGGCGCAGGGCGGGCAATGACGAAGTTCGAGAGCGCAAACTCGCGGAAGGGCCACAACTTGACAAGATAGCGGTCGGCCAACCCGCCAAGCGGGAGCGGCCAAAGAACCTCCTGCGAGGAACGGATGCTCTCGAAACCGGCAAGGCGCAGCATGTTATCGATGTCCTCGCGGGTCAGCCAGTTTTGACGAAGCATGGGAGACGCAAGATTAAGGCTTTGCACAATGGCAAGCGGCAGCTGCCAGAGGTGACTGTAAAAGTTCAGGATCAACCGCGTGTGCGGCAGGCAGAAGCGGCGCGCCTGCTCGAGGGCGCGCTGCACATCCCAAAGGTCGTTGACGGTATCGGAAAGGATGATCGCATCGAACTTGCCATCGAGGCTTGCAAGGTCATGCGCGTCGAGTTGGTGGAATTCAAGTTGGGGATGCTTCTTTTTGGCCCGGGCGATCATCTCTGGCGAAAAGTCCACGCCCACGCCGTGAGCAGGTTGCAGACTGGCAAGCAGGTTTCCCAAGCCGCAGCCAATTTCCAACACCCGCTGTCCGGGACTGACCAGATAGCGGTAAATGTCCTCCAGGCGGCGGTGATACCACCTGCCCATACCGTTCCAATGATCGCGTTTTTTCGCGATGGCGTCCCAATGCGCCAGACGGGTCTGCTGATAGATGTTTCCTGCGTGATCGAAAATAGGGGAAAAGGTCATGATGAGGCTCTTTATATTGAGATTATAATTCAACGGCTGAATTTTGGAAATACGCGTTTTGCGAATGTATCAATAATCCATTTGCGAGCGCGCCAAACGGGGGATATGGTTGAGGTTATAATCCACCCCGAATGAAAACAGAGACATCAATGAAAAATTCCCCTCTCAGCCGTCCTGAGAAAATTGCGCTTTCCCTTCTTGTATCCTCGATATTCATTGGTTCGTGTGTGGATTTCTTCGACATCGCCCAGGGGACGGGTGTTTGGCGGTATGGGTTTGCCCAGACCTGGGCAATCATCTTTTTGGCGTATTGCGTTCTAAGCCTGTCCGCAATCCTGGCGCTGGTGAATTTAATCTGGCGGGACCGGTCATATTCCGTGTTTTTTTCCAAAATGGTGTCGATCCGCTCCAGGGTTGGGAGCTTTCGCTGGCTGTTTGCGCTGATTTTTTTCATCTTTCCGGTCTGGTTCTTTCAGTTTACCGTGTGGGGCGTTGTCTTCCAGGGAATGTTCATCCGCCTGCTGGTGTGGATGTTTTCCCTTTTCTTCTTCTCGATATTCATTACCGATAACGAACAATTGATCGATTGGGAAAGATTCCTGGCGGCGCTGGTATTGAGCGCCGGCGCATTTCTGATCGCCTCGAAAATGCGGCTGGTCTCCAATTACCCCTTCTCGCTGGGATGGTCCGAAGGGAACCGCCTATGGGATTATTCGGTAATGTTTGGACGCGGCCGCTACAACTACCCCCCGGATCAGGACATTTTCGTCCTCCTGGAAACGGGCAGGCAATTTGTGGGAGGAGTCGCCTTTCTTTTTCCGGGACTCACAATACGGGGCGCTCGATCCTGGATCGGGCTGCTGGGTATTCTGCCATATCTGCTTGTGGGGCTGGCGTTATTCCGTCAGGCCGCGCGGGAAACATGGCTCTGGCTGGGACTTTCCCTGTGGGTCTATCTGACCCTGAACCAGGGGCCTATTAATCCATCCCTGCTGGTGGGGACGATTCTGGTCGCTTTCGCATGGCGCAGTCCGCTTTGGATGTCCATCCTTCTTGTAGCGTCTGCGGGCTATTTCGTAAACATCAGCCGTTTCACCTGGATGTTCGCCCCTGCAATTTGGCTGGCCGTGCTCGAACTTTCCAGCGCGGACTTTGAAGCGGGCGGCAAACTCCGAAAGGAAACCTGGCTCCGGGCTTTCGTTTTATTTGGCGCGGGTTTATTGGGTGGGGCGCTCCTGCCTGTGATGATCAAGTTTTTTCAAACCGGCACATTCGCTAATATCAGTTTCGGAGGAAGCCAGGTCGCGGTCGAAGATTTGTCGGGAACCGTATCCCAGCAATCGCTGTTGTGGTACCGTCTCCTGCCCAACTCGACCTACAGCCCGGGAATTTTGCTTGGTTTGCTGGCTGCGGCAGGACCGTTGACTCTCATCCTCCTGCATCTTGTCAACAGAAAATACTGGAGAATCAATGTGTGGCAGGGGCTGGCAATTGCATCGTCCCTGCTGGCCTTCCTGGCTGTGGGGCTGATCGTCAGCACGAAGATCGGCGGCGGCGGCGACCTGCACAACCTGGACATGTTCCTGATTGCCCTCGTATTTGCACTGGCAGCAGCGTGGGATCGCGGCGGCCGGAAGTGGCTGGAATCGTCCGGACGGGAATCCATCTGGATGAAGGTATTGGTCGTTGCCGCGATTGTGATTCCCGCCATCGTTCCGCTGCTCGAAATGCGCTCCTACAGTTTCGGCGACAAGGCTTCGTGGCTCGTCGGGCTGACGGATGCGCCAAATGAAAGGGCGCTGGATATGTATCCCTCGCAGAAAGTAATCGACGAAACCTTGAGAGGCATCCGGCAGGAAATAAACGATTCACTCGACGACGGCGAAATCCTTTTCATCGACCAGAGACAACTGCTTACCTTCGGCTTTGTGCAAAATGTGCCGCTGGTCCCGGATTACGACAAAAAAGTGCTGATCGAACGGGCGCTTGCATCCAACCGGGAATACTTCCGGCATTTCTATGGAGACCTGGAGAATAAACGTTTTTCATTGATCGTTTCACAGCCGCTCAACACGCCCAGGAAGGGCAGCAATAACGAATTCGGCGAGGAGAACAATGCCTGGGTCAAATGGGTGGCGGACCCGTTGTTATGTTACTACGAAGTCAGGCAAACGTTTTCGGATGCAAATGTGCAATTGCTGTCCCCCAGACCGGGAGAGTTGAATTGCGCCGATAAACTCCCGTAGATCGGACGCAGAAATTTCAATGCAGTCGTTTAAAACCCCGGTGGATCTTCCCTATGCTGTCTAACCGCAAGATCGGTACTGCCTGGAATCTTTTGAAGATTCTTTTTGCCATTATCCTGGTGGCATATTTTTTGTCGTGGGTGGACCTGGATGAACTGTATGATTTGTGGAACAGGATACGGATGCCGCATTTGCTGGCTACGGTCGCGCTGTATTCCGCCCTCACTTTTTTCAAGGCATACATTTATCGACAAATACTCATCGAAAAGAGAACCAGATATCCGCGCGTTCTCAACATCGTCGTCCTGCAAAATTCCATCTCCAACTTCCTTGCAACCAGCGCCGGACTGGCTTCCTATCTGGCATTGTTGCGCCTGGAGGAAAATGTCAAAATACGCCAGTCCGGCTTGACGTTCCTGATCATAAAGCTCGGCGACCTCTTCGCAGTCTGGGCGCTTTCCATCGTTTGCAGTTTCCTGCTATGGAACAGGGTGGAGGAATTGCATACCGCGATTCTCTTCTTCCTGATCCTTGTCGGGGTTGGGTTTGTCGTCTTCTTTCTGGCATTATTCTGGAGGAGGGTGTTCATCTCGACAACGAACCGCATTATGCGCTCGTTGAAACTGACCAGGTTTTCGTTTTTCGCCCAGGTTATCAATGCCCTCGACGCCTTTGCTGAAATGCCGCAGGGTATGGTGTTTCATATTGTCTACAAGGCATTCGGCTTATCGTTTATTTACAACCTCATCACCATGGCCTGGATGGTGGTCAGCATGAACGCATTCCAGATGCCCATCGATACCCTGTCGGTCATTTTCGTTTCCTGCATCCTGCAACTCTTCTCCATGATCCCTGTCAACGTATTCGGCGGGCTGGGCATCACCGAGGTCACCTCCCTTTATCTGTATTCATTGCTCGGAGTGCCCAGTGACGAGTTGTCGATCATCCTTGTCGGATGGCGGGTCTTCTACTACCTCACAAACCTTCTGCTTGTCCTTTATCTGCCAATTTACGCCCTGCTGATAGCGCCGAAAATCCCCACGGAGTAGGTTCACTTCAGACAGGGGTTGTCCATCACCTCTGTTCCATCAATTCATATTTGCGCCCGGCGATGAAAACTCCGCGCGGACGCTTATCCAATCTCACAGTGGACTGCTTGACCCTGTTTGATTCGAGGTTATAATTCAGCGACTGAATTTTGGATTAAAAAGCATGAGCCTCGAATCGACAAACGAAGAACTTCGCGAACTTACCCTGCTGGAACAGATTGAAAACGATCCCGACGTCAATCAGTCCACGCTTGCCACGCAGCTGGGCGTGGCTGTTGGAACGGTCAACTGGCATTTGAAGCGGCTGATTGCCAAAGGCGCGGTGAAAGTCTCGCGCGCCGAACGCAAGAAATTGCGTTACATCATCACCCCTGAAGGACTGGCCTTGCGCGCCCGTCTCGCTGTCAATTACGTCGAGCAATCCTTTTCCGTTTATCGCCGCACCCGTCAGCGCGTGAAGGATTACCTGGTCAAAGTGCGAAATGCCGGATATGACCGCGTGCGGATTGTCGGGTCGGGCGATGTGGCGGATATTTGCAAACTGACCTGCATGGAACAGGGCGTAACGGTCGTGAATGACAGGTCGACTCCCGCGCTTGTGCTGGATGGTTACAAGATAAGACTGGAGGGTTTGGAATGACCGAACGTCATGTTTTGATCACAGGCGGGGCGGGCTATATCGGCTCCATCCTGACCTCTGAATTGCTGCGGCAAAATTATAAAGTCAGCATCCTCGACAGCCTTCTGTTCGGCGGCGAGAGCGTCCTGCCGTTCCTGAGCCATCCCAACTTTCATTTCGTCAAAGCGGACGTGACCGAACCGCGCGCCGTGCGGAACGCGATCAGCAAGGACTGGCAAAAACCCGATACCGTTGTTCATCTGGCAGGCATAGTCGGTTTTCCCGCCTGTCAGGCAGTGGGAAAACAGGTGGCCTGGAAATATAACGTCGAAGCCACGAAAAACGTTTATGGACAGGCATCAGATCTGGGCGTGGAAAGGTTTGTGTTCGCATCCAGTTACAGCAACTACGGTTTGAGTCCCGACGGCGGCCCCGTCACGGAGGAAACGCCCCTCAATCCCCAATCTTTGTACGCGGAAACCAAAATCGCGGCCGAGGAATTTCTGTTTTCGCAAAAGAACGGGAGTTGCGCCCCGTTGCTCTTTCGCTTTGCGACGCTCTACGGAATTTCCCCCCGCACCCGCTTCGACTTGATCGTAAATCAGTTCGTCCTTGACGCCTTCACCAAACGCGAGTTGATCATCTACCAGCGCGGATACTCGCGTTCGTTCGTCCACATTCGCGATGTGACGCGCGGTGTCATCATGGGTCTGGAGGCGGAGCAATTCAAAATCCGCGGGCAGGTCTTCAATTTGGGCGCCGAGAACGGGAATTATTCCAAGAACGATATTGTCAATTTCATCCTCAAGCGTATGCCCGAGACGGTGGTCGAATATAAAGATTTGACCTTTGGCGGCGACATGCGCGACATCACGGTCTCATTCGAAAAGATCAAGCGCGCGCTTGGATTTGAAACCACGCTGACAGTGGACGACGGCGTGCGCGAGGTTTTGTTCGCGTTGAAATCCGGTCTGATCCGCAACCCGACGGATGACCGCTATCGGAACGCGCAGTTTATAGTGCAATGATTTTTTGTCATTGCGAGGAGGGCGCTCTTCCCGACGAAGCAATCTCATCGTGACATAGGATTGCTTCGGGCGAAGAACAGGAGCGCCCTCGCAATGACATAGTACAAGGAGACAAAATGACAGAAAATTTCTGGCATAACAAAAAGGTAATCATTACAGGTGGAGCGGGATTTCTCGGCTCGTTTGTGACTGCCAAATTAAAGGAACGCGGCGCGGCCGACATTTTCATTCCGCGCATCGAAGACTACAACCTCGTCGATCCCGCCGACATCAAACGTATGTACGCGGACTCGCTCCAGGGCATTGACCCGAAGGATGTGGTGGTCATTCACCTTGCGGCCAACGTGGGCGGAATTGGCGCAAACATGGCGCATCCCGCCGAATTCTTCTACGACAACCTGATGATGGGTGTGGAACTCATGCACCAGGCGTACAAGAACGGCGCGGGCAAGTTCGTTGCCATCGGTACGGTTTGCGCCTATCCCAAGTTTACGCCGGTCCCTTTCAAAGAGGATGATTTGTGGAATGGTTATCCCGAAGAGACCAATGCGCCCTACGGTCTGGCAAAGAAGATGATGTTGGTGCAGGCACAAGCGTATCGTCAGCAGTATGGGTTCAATGCCATTTTCCTTTTGCCTGTCAATCTGTACGGTCCGCGCGATAATTTCAATCCAAAATCATCGCATGTGATTCCCGCTTTGATTCGCAAAGCCATCGAAGCTACTGAACGCGGCGACAAGGAACTCCCCATCTGGGGCGACGGTTCTCCCACCCGCGAATTTTTGTACGTCGAAGATGCCGCCAACGGCATTGTGACCGCCGCCGAAAAATACAACGGCGACCTGCCTGTTAATCTCGGCTCTGGCTATGAAATCTCCATCAAGGATTTGAGCGAGATGATAGCCAAGATGACTGGCTTCGAAGGCAAGCTCGTCTGGCAGACCGACAAGCCTAACGGTCAGCCCCGCCGCGGACTCGACGTCAGCCGCGCGAAGGAACTTTTTGGCTGGAGCGCCCAGGTCCCCTTTGAAGAAGGCATGAAGCGGACCATCGAGTGGTTCAAAGCCAATCGGGATAAAATCAAATAAGTCGAAGGTCAAAAGTCGAAAGTCACAGACCTTCGACCTTCGACTTTTGACAAATAAAGCATGACACAAATTACAAAAGCCCCCACCCACGAACCCCACACTGTTTTCATCAAGCCGTCTACAGGACTTGCCGCACTTAATCTGCGCGACCTTTGGATTTACCGCGAGTTGATTTTCTTCATGGTCTGGCGCGACGTAAAGGTGAAATACAAGCAGACCCTGCTCGGCATGGCATGGGCGGTGATTCAACCTGTGATGACCATGCTGATTTTCACCTTCCTCTTTGGAAAGGTGGCAAAACTTCCCACCGAAGGTATTCCCTACCCTGTATTTTCGTTCACCGCCTTGTTGCCGTGGGGGCTTTTCGTGACCGCGCTCAATCAGGGCAGCCGTTCGCTGGTGGCGCACAACAACATGGTGACGAAAATCTACTTTCCGCGCCTGATTCTGCCGATGTCGTCGGTTTTTGCAGGGCTGGTGGATTTTGCCATTGCCTTCGTGATCCTCGTTGGCTTGATGTTCTACTATCAGGTCACACCTGCCTGGAACCTGCTCTGGACTCTGCCGCTCTTCCTTCTGCTTGCCATCGTGACCGCGCTCGGCGTGGCGCTCTGGCTTTCGGCAATCAATGTCCAATATCGGGATGTGAATCAAGCCCTGCCGTTTCTGACTCAGTTTTGGCTGTTCGCCACCCCCGTAGCCTATTCCGCCTCGGTCATCTCCGAAAAGTGGCAGGTGGTCTATTCCCTTAACCCGATGGCGGGCGTGGTCAACGGTTTCCGTTGGGCGCTGCTCGGCACAGGCGCAGGTCCCGACATCGCGCTCTGGGTTTCCGTCGGCATCTCGATTTTGATTTTCATCTCTGGACTTTTCTATTTTAGAAGCATGGAAAAGACCTTCGCGGATACTATATAAGTCCAAAGTCGAAGATCGAAAGTCTCTTGACCTTTGACTTTCAACCTTTGACCAGAATTAATTATGACAACAGCAATTTCAGTACACAACATCGGCAAACAATACAAGATCGGCGCGGCGGAGACGAAGTTCCGTTATAACATGCTGCGTGACGTGATCGTGGACACGGTCTCCGCGCCCATTCGTCTGGCAAAGGCGGCAATCGGCAGGTCTGACCGCCGCATGAACCAGAACTACGTCTGGGCGTTGAAGGATGTCTCCTTCGATTTGGAAGAAGGCAGAGTCCTCGGCATTGTGGGACGCAACGGCGCGGGCAAATCCACGCTGTTGAAGATTCTCTCCCGCGTAACCGAGCCGACGACGGGAACTGTCACCGTGCGCGGACGGGTTGGTTCCCTGCTCGAAGTTGGGACTGGCTTCCACCCCGAGTTGACAGGACGCGAAAATATTTACATGAACGGCGCCATCCTCGGAATGCGCCGCGCAGAGATCGATTCCAAGTTCGATGAAATCGTGGATTTCTCCGAAGTGACTCAATACATCGATACGCCCGTCAAACGCTATTCATCGGGCATGTACCTGCGGCTGGCATTTGCCGTTGCCGCGCACCTCGAACCCGAAATCCTGGTTGTGGATGAAGTTCTTGCGGTGGGTGACGCGGAATTCCAGAAGAAATGTCTCGGCAAGATGGGCGACGTGGCGCAGCAAGGACGCACGGTGCTATTCGTCAGCCACAACATGTCCGCCATTTTGCGTCTGACTCAGGAAGCCATCGTCTTGAACAAAGGTCAGATGATTATGCGCGCGCCCTCGCAACAGGCGGTGGATTTTTATCTCTCGTCGGGACAGTCTCAGGCGGGTGAAAAAATTTGGGATGCGGAAGATGTTCCCGCGTCGAGCGCTCCGTTTACGCCGATCAGTTTGAAGGTCAAGGAAAAAAGCGGCAAGGTCGTGGACACTGTCCGCTCCACCGAACCAGTCACGGTCGAGTTCGAATACAAGCTCAGTTCGCCAGTCACAGGTTTGCGGATTGGACTTTACGTCAGCACGATGCGCGGCGAATATGTCTTCACTTCGTTCGATACAGATACGCCCGCGCTCTACGAAAAATTCGACTCGCGGAATGCGGGTCACTACATCAGCCGCGCCGAACTGCCTGCTGATATTTTCAACGAGGGACGCTACACCGTCGGCGTGAACGCGAGTTCGTTTGGCGTGCGCCGTTACTTCATGGACGAGAACGCGCTGGCTTTCAACGTGGATATTTCTGGCGCGCCTGGCACGCAATGGGGAGAGCCGCGGGTTGGACCTGTGCGCCCAAGATTGAATTGGAAGATTGAGAAAATAGGTTAACAAGTTGGAAGTTTGGAAAGTTTGCAAGTCACGAACAGACCTTCCAACTTTTCGACCTGCCAACCTTCAAACTGAAACATATGGCAAAAATACCCCTCCTCCGCGAATTCCTAGGCGACCTGCCTTTCACTGCCGAAATCGACTGGATGCTTCGGTCCAAGAATCGTCCGCGCAAGGATCACTACAATCTTGCGCGCTTGCAAAACTCCCTGCCCGCGGCTGTGGATGTGGTCAAGCTGTATGCAGAGAAAGCGCGCACTTCGACTACGCTCAGCGCGAAGAAGGTTTTGTTTTTTGCCACCCTGCATTATTGGGTGGAACAATCCGCGTATCTTGGGCTTGTCCTTGCAGGCATGGGGCATGACGTGACCCTGCTCACTTTGCCCTACTCTGAATGGCACAAGCAAAAAGATAAATTTACGCAGAGACAGCGCGTGCTGCACACCCGCGATACGCTTGCCATCTTAGACCCGCTCGTCAAACATGTTTCGACTTTAGACCTTCGACCTTCGATTGCCCTCCCCGAAACGCTTCAAAAGGATATAAAAGAAGTTTCCCTTTGGGACGCCCAATACACCCTGATGCGCGAAGAAGTGGACATGAACGAACCGTCTGACCGCGCGTTATACGACCTGCGGATTCAGCGCAACACCTTTGCCGCTCAAGCCGCTCTCGAATGGATGCAGGCGAATAAACCTGACGTGGTTCTCATTCCCAATGGCTTGATTCTCGAAATGGGAATTGTCTTCCGCGTGGCGCGTCACCTAGGCATCGACGCTGTGACCTATGAATTCAATGACCAGCGTGAACAAATCTGGCTGGCGCAGAATTCGTCCATCATGCAGCAGGAGACGGATTACCTCGTCGAAGCCCGCTGCGGGTTGCCCGTCACCGACGAGATGTTCGAGCGGGTGGCTGACCTCGAAAACGCCCGACGCGGCGCGCGCGTGTGGGGCAAATCCAAACGGCTTTGGCAATATGTCTCATCGCAAGGCGCGGAGACGACTCGCAACATGCTCGGCTTGGACAGCCGTCCCGTGGTGATGCTTGCCGCGAACGTCTTGGGCGACAGCCTGACTCTCGGACGCGACATCTTTGCCGCTTCGATGACCGAATGGATTACGAAGACCGTCCAGTACTTTGCCAGGCGGACGGATGTGCAGTTGGTCATCCGTGTTCATCCCGGCGAGAAGCTGGTGCCGCAAGCTAGGTCAATGGGGACGGTGGTGAAGGAAGCATTGCCCGAACTGCCGAGTCACATTCACGTCATCGGCGCGTTGGACAAGGTCAACACGTATGACCTTATTGAAATTGCAGATGTTGGCCTGGCGTACACCACCACTGTCGGGTTGGAAACCGCCATGAACGGGCGACCAGTCATCTCGTGCGGACAAACCCACTATCGCGGACGTGGAATCACGCTTGATCCAAATTCATGGGACGAATATTATTCAACGCTTGAAAAAGTTTTGAGCGATATCCCCGCCCATCAGTTGAACGAAAAACAAATCGAATTTGCCTGGAACTATGCCTACCGTTTCTTCTTTGAGTATCCGCGTCCCTTCCCGTGGCGTCTGATGAACTTCTGGGATGATCTTGCCGAACATCCGCTGGAGAAAGTCCTGAGCGACGAAGGTATGGCGCGATTCAAGAAAACTTTTGACTTTCTAGTCGGAGAGCCATTCACTTGGAATGACTAGAGACTAGACGACTAGTGGCTAAATGACTAACGAAACCAAACAAAAAGTCCGCGAATTTTACGACGAGATTGGCTGGCAACAGGAAGACGACGGCAATTATCAAAATGCCCGTTACGAAGACCTGCGTCCCGTCTCGCGCGAATACATCCACAAGACGCGCCTGCGCGTGATGAATGGTTTGATTCCCACAGGCAGGTTTTTGCTGGATGCGGGTTCTGGTCCCGTGCAATACGAGGAATACAAGACCTACTCGCAGGGATATCAGAAGCGCATTTGCCTGGATATTTCGATTCAAGCTTTGCGCGAGGCGCGGACTCGAATCGGTGACCATGGGCTATTCGTTGTTGGCGATCTTGCCAACCTCCCGTTCAAAACCGATGCCTTCGATGGTGCGGTCTCGATGCATGCCATCCATCATCTTGCATTGCCCGAGCACCCCAAAGCCTACGCGGAAATTCATCGCGTGCTTGCAGCAGGACGCACGGCGGCAATCGTCAACGGCTGGCATAATCCGTTGTTGATTCGCATGGCAGAACCGTTGATTGGCTTGATGCGAAAAATGTCCGGGCGTTCTGCAAAGAAAAAAAAGGAATGGCTGAACGAAGATGCCCCTGCTGGGACATTCGTCGAGAAGATGACGCCCACATGGCTCAAACGCGAGATCGGCTCGAAGATAACCATCGAACTCAAGCCCTGGCGCAGCATGAGCACCAGAATCATGCGCTGGTTTGTGCGTCCATTCGGCGGGCGAACGTTCCTGAGATTTGTCTTCTGGCTCGAAGGTGTCTTCCCGAAATTCTTCGCCGAGAACGGACAGTATCCGCTGATAGTGGTAAAAAAGTAAAAAGGAGAATTCATGGACTGGAAAAATCAAGTGGTACTCGTTACGGGTGGCACAGGCTCGTTTGGAAAGAAGTTTACAAAAATTCTGCTCGAAGAGCATCAGCCGAAGAAGGTCATTATCTTCAGCCGCGACGAGTTAAAGCAGCACGAAATGCAGGTGGGTGGTTTTACCGATTTGCGCCTGCGTTACTTTATCGGTGATGTGCGCGACCGCGAGCGTCTTGTCCGTGCAATGCACGGTGTGGATATCGTTGTTCATGCGGCGGCGCTGAAACAGGTCCCCGCCTGCGAGTACAACCCGATGGAAGCCATCAAGACCAACATCATGGGTACGGCAAACGTTGTCGAGGCCGCGCTGGATGCGGGCGTGAAGAAGGTTTTGATGGTCAGCACCGATAAAGCGGTCAGCCCTGCGAATCTCTACGGCGCAACCAAACTCGCTGGTGAGAAGTTGACGATTCAAAGCAACGCCTATGCCGGGGGCTCGGCAACCCGCTTCTCGTGCGTCAGGTATGGCAATGTCGTTGGCAGCCGCGGCTCGATTGTCCCGCTCTTCCTCAAACAGCGGGCAAGTGGACAAGTCACCGTCACCGACGAACGCATGACCCGCTTCTGGCTCTCATTGGAACAAGGTGTGCGTTTCGTAATCCATTGCATCGAGCAGATGGAAGGCGGCGAAGTCTTTGTCCCGAAGATTCCCAGCACCAAAGTGGTTGACCTTGCGAAAGCCATCGCTCCCAACGCAGAGATCAAAGTGATTGGCATCCGTCCCGGCGAGAAGCTTCACGAGGCGCTCATCTCTGAAGATGAAGCGCGTCACACAATCGAACTGAAAGACATGTTTGTGGTCCAGCCTGCGGAGGCCATCTGGTTCGGTTATTCGTGGCAGGACAAAGGCAATCCGTTGCCCGATGGCTATATCTACTCCAGCGACAATAACAGCGAATGGCTCGACGTGGAGGGCATCAAAAAATTCATCGCGCCGTTCGAGGAATTGTTCGCGCAGGGCAAACTCGAAGGATAAAAGATCATGGCGCGCATCCTCGTCACCGGAGCCAGCGGACTGCTGGGACTCAATTTCTCGCAGGAGACCATGTCTTCGCACGAAGTGGTCGCGATGGATCGCGGCAAACTGGTCAACGCGCCGTTCAAGGTTTTGAAAGCGGATTTGCTTGCGCCCGATGTTGTGGGCTCCGCCCTTGACTCTGTTCGACCCGACTGGCTGGTCAACTGCGCCGCACTCGCCGACCTCGAAGCCTGCGAGGACAACCCGGTCCTTGCCCAACGCCTCAATGCTGATTTGTCCGCACAGATCGCAAAAACTTGCAAGGCGCGCGGCATTGCTCTCGTTCACATTTCAACCGATGCGGTTTTCGACGGGCGCGCGGTCGCATTTTACACGGAAGAAAGTACGCCCAATCCCTTGAGCGTTTATGCTCGCACAAAACTGGCGGGGGAGCAGGCTGTCCTTGCTGAGAACCCCGATGCCATCGTGGCGCGCGTGAATTTCTACGGCTGGAGTCTGAGCGGACGCCGAAGCCTGGCAGAGTTTTTCTACAACAATTTGAGCGGACGAAAATACATGACCGGGTTTACCGATGTGCGGTTTTGCCCCATGCTGGTCAACGATACCGCGCGAATGTTGGTCAAGATGCTGGAGAAAGGGCTCCACGGGCTGTACCATGTGGTAGGTCCGCAGGCGATGAGCAAGTACCAGTTCGGCGTGGAGATTGCGCGTAGGTTTGGTTTCAGGGAAGGCGAAATTGCTCCAAAATCCATCAACACCTCCAGCCTAATCGCCAAACGCTCCAACAATTTATGCCTTTCCATCAACAAGTTATGCACAGATTTGGACGATGTTCCATCTGAGTTTTCCACAGGTTTGAATGAGTTTTATGCACAGTTTAAGCAGGGTTATCCACAGAAAATACGGAGTTATGCACAGATGGAAGGTGAAACAGGTAAACAAGTAAACAGGTAAACAGGATTTTTCCACAATTTGCCGTCAGTTTATCCACTGCGCACCTGTTGTTTTCCACGAATTTTGCCAAGTTTCCCACCGTTTTGGCTCTTAGATAAAAATATATCCACAGAAATCAGTTAATTATCCACAGATTCCACCACCTTTTTCCACAGAATTCGGAGGAGTTATGGACGTCAAATTTGGCAACCGGACAATTGGTCTGAACCACCCAACCTATTTCATCGCGGACATTGCCGCCAACCATGACGGCGACCTGGATCGCGCGAAACTGCTCATCCGCCTCGCCAAGGAAGCTGGCGCAGATGCGGCGAAATTCCAGAATTTCGACGCCCCGAAGATCGTCTCGGACTACGGCTTCAAAGCCATGAGCGGCGGACAGGTCAGTCATCAGGCGAGTTGGAAGAAATCCGTGTTCGAGGTGTACAAGGGCGCTTCCATTCCGTTCGAGTGGTCAATGACTTTGGTGGAGGAGTGCAAGGAAGTCGGCATCGACTATTTCTCCTCGCCCTACGATTTCACGGCGATTGATTTCCTCGATCAGTACGTCGAAGTCTACAAGGCTGGTTCAGGCGAAATTGATTGGATCGAAGCGCTGGAACGCATGGCAAGCAAGGGCAAGCCGTTCTTTGTTGCCACGGGCGCATCCACCATCGGCGAAGTGCAGAAGGCGGTTCATGCTATTCTCAAGATCAACAAGCAACTGGTGCTGATGCAGTGCAACACCAATTACACTGCCAGCCCGAATAACTATGACCATATCCATTTGAACGTTTTGAGGACTTACGCCACGATGTTCCCTGATGTGATTCTGGGACTCTCCGACCATACCCATTCGGTCGCTCCCGTCCTCGGCGCGGTGACGTTGGGCGCGCGCGTCATCGAGCGCCATTTCACCGACAGCAACGACCGCGAAGGTCCCGACCACAAGTTTGCGATGAATCCTGAAAACTGGGCAAAGATGGTCGAGGAAACCCGCCTCTTGGAACGGTCGCTTGGCAGTCCCGATAAATTCATTTGCGGCAACGAACAGGATACCCAGATTGTCCAACGCCGCTGCCTGCGCGCCGCGCGCGAAATCAAGGCTGGCGAAGTCTTCACCCGCGAGATGATCGACGTGCTGCGTCCCGCCACGCCGGGCGGAATCAAACCCGACCAGATTCAAGATGTAATCGGTACGAAAGCGCTGGCAGATATGCCCCTTGGCAAGGAATTGCGCTGGACGGATTTGGGAGCGTAAAAAAAATAAATGTCATTGCGAGGAGCGCTCTTGCCCTTCGCGACGAAGCAATCCCCAATTCGGTTACAGATTGCTTCGTCGGGGAAAACACCCTCCTCGCAATGACGTGATCTGGATTTATGAAAATTCTCTATTTTTCCCTTGGCTATTGCACGCACGACTACCGCTTCCTCAAAGCCATTTCGGAAGGCGGGCATGAAGTATTTTTTGTCCAACTGGAAGGAAATGCGCGTCAAGTGGAAGACCGTTCGGTGCCGCCGAATGTGCAATTGGTCTTGTGGAAGGGCGGACGCGAACCCTTCAAGTGGAGCAGCCTCGCGAAGTTGACTTTCGACTTTCGACGTTTGACCAAACAGATCAAGCCTGACCTCATCCACGCTGGACCCATCCAAACTTGCGCCTTCATCGCCGTCCTGAGCGGATTTCGTCCCATCCTCACCATGTCGTGGGGATTCGACTTGATGGATGATGTCCACAAAAGCAAGTGGATGGAGCGGTTTACTAGGTATACGTTACGGCGTTCCACGTTTTTCACCAGCGATGCCAAAGTCACGCGGGATAAAGCCGTTGCTTACGGAATGAATCCCGACAAGACCATCGTCTTCCCTTGGGGTGTTGATCTTGACCACTTTTCTCCTCAAACGTTCAACGTTCAACGTTCAACGTTTACCCTCTTCTGCAATCGCTCCTGGGAGCCTCGGTATGGCGTGGATGTGCTGGCGCGGGCGTTTGTGAAGGTGGCGCAGGAGAAAGATAATGTCAACTTGCTTCTACTTGGCGGCGGTTCGCAGGGACATCTTCTGCGACAGATTTTCCAGACCGGCGATGTGCTGGATCGGGTCGCGTTTGCGGGTCAGATTTCGCAAACCGTCCTGCCCGAATGGTATCATCGGGCTGACTTGTACATCTCGCCTTCGCACGTCGATGGCTCCTCTGTGTCGTTGATGGAAGCGCTGGCTTGCGGACTGCCTTGTCTGGTCTCGGATATTCCAGCCAACAAGGAATGGGTGACGGAAGGGGAGAACGGCTGGCTCTTCCGCGATGGGGATGCGAATCACCTCGCCGAGAAGATTCTGACGGCAATCGCTCAAAGGGAGACTCTGCCCCAGGTTGGTCAATCCAGCCGACGGGTGGCGGAACTTCGAGCGGACTGGAAAAAGAATGCCGACGCGTTGATGAAGGTCTATCGAGGTTTGAAATAAAGAGCCCCTAAAGGTTTCCAAAAACCTTTAGGGGCTGCGAAAGGAAAACAAATGCTAACCAAAAAAGATTTACTGGATGGTTTCTCGAAAACCAATGTGAACAAGGGCGGGATTATTGTCGTGCATACGTCATATAAGTCGCTGGGCGGGGTGGAGGGCGGCGCTGATACGGTGATCGATGCGCTGCGCGAACTGGTCGGACCCAAAGGGACAGTGCTATTCCCCGCCTTCAACTTCCAGTCGTGGACAGAGACGCACTATTTCGATGTGCTTGAAACGCCGTCGAAAATGGGGATGATCACCGAGTTGGCTCGCCTGCGCCCCGACGCCAAGCGGACGCCGCACCCGATCTATTCGTTTTCCGTTTCGGGCGCGCTCGCGGAAGAGTTCTCCAAGACCGAGGACGTGGAAGCCTACGGACCGAACTCCGCGTTTGCACTGTTCCACAAGTTGAACGCCACCATCATCAGCATCGGCTTGGATTTCAATAGTTCGTTTTCGATGCACCATTACATCGAATACAATGTCGGTTGCAATTATCGCCGCGTGAAGGAGTTTGCGGGCATTTACATGGGCTATGACCGCAAGCCGCAGATCAAGATGTATTCGATGTTTGTCCGCTTGAATGACCGCTACAAAACGTACATCGTGCCGGGTATGAATGAACTGCTGGCGCGAGGCGTTATCAAAGAAATCCAGGTTGGCGCGGCGAAGGTGCATTTCCTGACGGCAAACGAGTTTTACGATAACATGTCGGTCATTGTCCGCGAACACCCTGAGAAGCTGCACTATGTCGAAGAGCCGAAGTACTAATAAGTGGTAAGAACGAGCGATATGTTCATCGCTGTTTTTTCGTAAGGATTTTATATGGAAGAAAATTCAAGCAGCCCAGAAGTCCAGTTAGGACCTTGCTGTTTCTGTGGAAAAAATATTCTGCCTTCAGATGTAGACCCATGTCGAGTAACGGTTGAAACCCTGAAAGGTGCCTGGCAGGTTTGGTTTTGTCATGCGGCATGTTTCAGAGACAGAATTGCTGATCATCCTCAGATCGATTTGTCACCAGCTCATTTTTAGTAAAGGTAGAAGAAAATCTATGAAATCTTACACTTCTCTAAAATCCATTCTCGCGGAATTCTTTCCGCTTCACCGAACCCTTGCATCCGCCGACCACGACAAGACGTTGGAAATCATCGGCAGTTACATGCCCGATTCGTCCAACTACACCATCGAGTCGTATATTCCGCTCGAAAAGGCGTGGACCTGGTTTGTGCCAGAACGTTACGAAGTCCACGAGGCGTATCTTGAAATCGTCGGCGGCGAGCGCGTGGTGGATTTCAAGAACAATCCACTGCACATCGTTTCGTACTCCCTGCCAGTAGACAAGGCCCTCAGCTTCGACGAACTCCAGCCGCATCTGTATTTCAGCGAGAAACGCCCGCACACGATTCCCTGGGTCTTCAAATATTACGACCGCGACTGGGGATTCTGCCTGCCGAAGAATCTCTTCGATAAACTTCCGCGTGACAAAAAATATCGAGCGGTCATCAAGTCGGAATTTATCACCGATCCGAAGCGGGGATTCAAGATGGCGACGGCGGTCATCCACCCCGAAGGCGGAGCGAGCGCCTCGGCGGGAGAGATCATCGTGCAGGCGCACACCTGTCACCCCGCGCAAGCCAACGACGACGGCGCGGGCGTGGTCAGCGCGATTGATCTGGCGCGGCGTCTGGCAGAAAAGCCGTTGCCCGCTGGCTCGATGAGCGTCCGCTTCTGGTTTGGACCTGAGACCATTGGAACCATTGTTTACCTCTCGCACAATGAACATTTGATCCAGAACCTGCGTGGCGGTATTTTCATGGAAATGACGGGTAACAAGAATAAGATTGCCTGGCATCACACCCGTCAGCACAGTCACCTGCTCGACCGCATCACGCGTCATGTGGTGAAGAACGTCGCTCACGATGAACGCGATTTCGCCGCCGCTCCCGCCAACGATGAGCGCGTCATCAACGGGCCTGGGGTCAATGTGCCATGCATCTCCATCAACCGCTGGCCCTACGATGAGTATCACACTACCGATGACAACCTTGACATCATGGATGAGGACATGCTCGTCGGCGCGGCGGAAACGGCGGAACAGATCATCCGCATCTACGCCACCAACTACATCCCGAAGCGCACCTTCCGCGGACCTGTCTTCCTCAGCGGCAACGGTCTCTGGGTGGACTGGCGCGAGAACTGGGCGCTCAACCGCGCCATCGAAAAGATCATGATGCGTTTCGAGGGCGAACACTCCGTCTTCGACATCGCCGAGCAGGTCGGGTTGGATTATTTTATGGTGCGCGATTACGTCGAAAAATTCCGCGCCAAGGGATTTGTCACCCCGCTACCGATTCCATCCGAAGCGCAAGAGGGGTAGGGGCGGAGTGGCGCTCCGCCCGTACAAATTATGAAACCAAAAATCGTTGCCATCATCCAGGGACGCATGTCCTCCTCGCGCCTGCCTGGGAAAATCCTTGCCGAGGTCGCCGGTCAGCCCATGTTGACCCGTGTCTTTACGCGGACTTCGCGGGCGAAGACGCTCGACAAAGTGGTTTTTGCCACCACGACAGATTCTTCCGACGACCCCGTGGCTGAATACTGCGACTTCTCTGGAATTCCCTTCATCCGTGGCAGTCTCTTTGACGTGCTCGACCGATATTATCAAACCGCATCCCAAGCCAAAGCGGACGTGGTTGTCCGCATCACGGCGGATTGCCCCGTCATTGACCCTGACCTGATCGACGACGTGGTCGATACCTTGCTCGAGGGTGAATATGATTTCGTTTGCAACCGCCTCCCGCCGCCGTGGAGTCGCACCTATCCCATCGGTTTGGACGTGGAAGCCTGTACTTTCAAAGTGTTGAAGAGGGCATGGGAAGAAGCCAAAGAACCCCAGCACCGCGAACACGCCATGCCTTATTTTTATGAAGGTGTTCAACTGACCCGTCAAAGCCGCACCCTTGAAGCAGGTGTCTCCCCGCACGGATTCAATGTCGCGCTCCTGCATCACACCACCGACTTCGGCGATTACCGCTGGACGGTGGATACTCCCGAAGACCTCGAATTCATGCGTCAGGTGTACGGCCGCTTCAACGGACGCGATGACTTTTCGTGGAAGGAAATTTTGGATTTGGTCCACGACGAGCCTGATTTGATGAAAATCAATGCGGGCGTGGAGCACAAGACGCTCAAAGATATTGATAAAAAGGCGTTGAAGAAAAAATAAACTTGTGTCACTCTGAGGGAGCGTTTGTTGCGACCGAAGAGTCTCATGCAAGAATATGGGACCCTTCACCGCAAAGCGGCTCAGGGTGACATGTTGGAATCAAATGCCACTGATAACTTTATTTTCCGCCCCCAAACCTTTTACCAACACGCATATCGCGACGATCCAGCGCAACGCCATCAAGTCTTGGACTTTGCTCCCCGATGTCGAAGTCATTCTGCTTGGCGAGGAAGTGGGCCTCGCCGAAGCCGCGCAGGAACTTTGCGTAAACCACATCCCTCATGTGGAATGTAATGCGGGCGGTATCCCGCTGATTTCGTCCATGTTCAAACTGGCGCGTGAAAACTCCAACAGCGATTTGCTATGCATCGTCAACGCGGACATGATTCTCATGCCCGATTTTGTCGAAGCCGCCCGTAGGTCACGCTTTCAGCGTGACCAATTCGTCCTTCTCAGTCAGCGATGGGATTTGGACGTCACCCGACCTCTTGATTTTTCGGGTGATTGGGTCAACCGTCTGCGATCCACCGTCCACAGTCAGGGACAACTCCACCGTCCTGCCGGCAGTGACTTCTTCCTCTTTCCCAAAGCCTGCTATCAGGACATTCCCAACTTCACCATCGGACGCGCGGGCTGGGATAACTGGATGATCTACAAAGCCCGCAGGGAAGGCTGGGCGGTGATCGACGGTACGCCGTCGCTGATGATTGTCCATCAGAACCACGACTACAGCCATTTGCCCGGCGGCAAAATCCATTACGATCATCCCGACACTAATATAAACATTCGTCTTGCAGGCGGACACGCTCACATCCGCTATACCATTTTGGATTCAACTTACTGCCTGGTCGATGGTAAACTTGTCCGCCCGCGGATGACATCGTTGCGTTTCATGCGTAAACTGGAGTTGTTCCTGCGCGCGGTTTTCTTCTTCCTTCCTGAAAACATGCTTGAAAGCGTTGCCCGTCCCAAACGGTGGAAGAAACGAATTCAAAAAATCATAAATCGGAAATCGTAAATCGGAAATCGAATCATGCGAAAAGGCCAAAACCCCGCCAAGTTTGTCAAAGATGTTGCCCGTCCAGAGCGGATCACCGTTGCACTGTTGAACTACATTCCCTTCCTGAGCGGATTCTATGCCGAAACCCTCGATGTGCTGAAAGCCTCGTTGGAGTCCATGCGCAGAGATGCGGGACTGCCGTTTGACCTGATGGTCTTTGACAACGGTTCCTGCGAAGCCGTGCGCGAGTACCTTGTCAACGAAAAGGAAGAGGGACGAATCCAGTATTTGATTCTCTCCGAGAAGAACATGGGCAAGGGCGGCGCTTGGAATGTGATGCTGGCTGGAGCGCCTGGCGAGATCATCGCCTACACCGATGCGGACGTGCTGTTCTCGCCGAACTGGCTCAAGCGTTCGGTGGAGATTCTCGAAACATTCCCAAATGTCGGCATGGTGACTGCCCGTCCCTTCCGCACGCCGCCTGAGTTTTACAAGTCCACGCTCAAATGGGCGCAGGACAACGCCAAACTGGAAGATGGACAATTCATCCCGTGGGAAACCTTCCTCGAATTCAACCTTTCACTCGGACAAACCGAAGAGGAAAACAAGAAAGTCTACGCAGAGACTAGAGACTGGAGAATAGTTTACAAAGGTGTGACGGCGATGGCGGGTGCGAGCCATTGGCAGTTCACGGCGTATAAATCCACGCTTCAGCAATTCCTGCCCTTTGACATGGACAAACCCATGGGGCAAGTCCGCCAACTCGACAAACGCATGAACGACGCGGGCTTGCTGAGGTTGATGGTTTCCGACCCGCTGGCAATGAACATGTCCAACACGCTGGGGTATTTGCGGGGCGAACTGAAGCAGGTGGGGAAGAAGAAACGCGTTTCGTTTGGAAAGCGCCTGCTCGAATTGGCTCCGATCAAGAAGATGTTGTTGGCGGTGTATAACAGGATCTTTAGTTGGTATTATTCGTAAGGGAAAATTGATGCTGACCTTTACTTTTACGGCTGATGAATCTGGCGATGCAAGCCTTAAACTTGAAAAAGGCGCGTATGAAAGAGACCCTCTCAAAAATTTTCAATTTCCCTTGGTATCCCATTGCCATCAGCGCATATCCTGCGTTGGCTTTGCTCAACGCCAACACAGGCGAAGTTCAACCAACGGCGGTCATTCGTCCTTTATTGGCTTCAATTGTATTTGGCGGACTTTTATACTTCGTCCTCTGGCTGATTTTTAGAAAACCGCACAAAGCTGCCTTTTTGACCGCGCTTTGGTTGGCGTTGTTCTTCACCTTCGGACATGCCTACATCTACGTTGACGAAAAATACCCCGATGCCAACTATGAATCTTGGCTGGTTCTCGGCTGGGGGATTCTGTTTGCACTGACCCTGTTCTGGGTGACTCGCCCCAAGTTGACCTTTGCCTCATCCGCCTCCACGTTGAACACGGTGGCGCTGTCCCTGTTGATCATGTCCGGGTCGCAGATCAGCTTCGGGGGCGGGACGCGAAGCGCGCGCGCTTTGGACGCGGATAACGCTCCCGTTCAAGCCGACCTCGTCGCGCCAGCCAATCCGCCCGATGTCTATTACATCATCCCCGACATGTACACGCGCCAGGATCTGCTGCAATCGGCATTCGACTACGACAACACCGAATTTTTGAATGCCCTCAGGGAGCGCGGATTTTACATTGCCGAGTGCAGTATGAGCAATTACGTCCGCACGGAGATTTCACTCGCGTCGTCGTTGAATATGTCGTACTTGCAGGACCTCGATCCCGCCTTCAAGCCCGAAAGCACGGCGCGTCGCAAATTGTGGGATTCGCTCAAGCACAGCGCGGCGCGTTACAACTTCGAGAGCATGGGCTACAAGACGGTCAACTTTGCGACGGGCTTTGCGTGGAACGAGTTGCGGGACGCCGATATTTTCTTCGAACCTCCGCCGTTGACATCGGGCATGACCGAGTTCGAGACGCTTTTCCTGCGGACAACACTTGGACGCCTTGCCGAGGAACTTGGCTGGATCGATTCCGACGCAGTTCTGGGGCAGTTGTTCCGCGACCGTTTCAACAATGTCTTCAATCGGATGGGTCGCCTGGCAAACATGCCTGAACCCACTTTCGCGTACATCCATGTGATCTCGCCGCATCCGCCCTTTGTGTTCGATGCCGATGGCAAGCCAGCGTATCCCGCCGATTTCTGGGACGACCAGCGAAAATTTCAAGCCGATTCTTCCGATTACGAGCCGATCTATCATGCCGATAAATTTGCCGAAGGGTACGCCAGCCAGTTAACCTGGCTCAACAAAAAGATTTTGGATGCGATCGATACCCTGCTCGCGGAATCCGACACGCCGCCGATCATTGTCATCCAAGGTGACCACGGTCCCTGGATGCAAACGCAGGAACGCCGCATGTGGATTTTCAACGCCTATTATCTGCCCGGACACAACGACGAGTTGTATCCGACCATTACGCCTGTCAACACCTTCCGCCTGATTTTCAATGCATACTTTGGCGGCAAATATGATATTCTTGACGATGTCAGTTACTTCTCGCCCGTCCCGAAATTGTACAATTTTTCCGAAATCCCAAATACCTGTGGTGAATAACTAATTAGCACCGTCCCGAAGGTTTGATTTGTCTAATCAGGTCTTTACAGAAAACCTTCGGGACGTTTGCTCGAGGTGAATAAATGCCAACCGTACTCATGACTGCCCCTTACATGCTCCCGCTTGTGGATCGCTTCAA
>DAOUAS010000086.1:0-1578 GCA_034433295.1 Anaerolineales bacterium
CCTCGCAATGACGAGGTAGAAAACATATGACCTATATCCCACTCTCCCCCAGTGAACGGGATGCGATGCTTGAGAAAGTCGGCGTGAAGACTCTCGATGACCTCTTCGACGCCGTCCCCAAGAAACATCGCTTCCCCGAACTTGACCTGCCCCCCGCGCTGACCGAAATGGAAGCCGCCGCCCATCTTGCGGACATGGCATCCAGCAACGAGAGCGTGCGCGAGCATCTCATTTCCTTCCTCGGCGCGGGCGCGTACAACCACTACACCCCCGCCGTCGTGGATCACATCCTGCGGCGCGGTGAGTTTTACACTGCCTACACACCCTACCAGCCCGAAATTTCGCAGGGAACCTTGCAGGCGATTTTTGAATACCAATCGCTGATGACCCAACTCACGGGCATGGACGTTTCCAACGCTTCGCACTACGATGGGGCAACCGCCGCTGCCGAAGCCGTCAATTTGGCGTATGCCCAGTTTCGCGGCAAGCGCAAGAAAATCGTCGTCTCGCCCAGTTTGCACCCACAGTACCGCGAAGTCATCCGCACCTACACCCAGGGCTTGGGCGTGGAAATCACAGGCGATGGCGAAGCCGCCGACCTCGAAGCAGGTCCCGAAGCGTTGACCTCGCAAGTGGACGCCAATACCATGCTGGTCATCGTCCAGTATCCCGATTTCTTCGGACGAATCTACGACTACACCAAACTTATCGAAGACGCGCACGGCAAGGGAGCGCTGGTTTGCATCGTTGCCAACCCGACCGCGTTGATCATGCTCAAGACTCCCGCCTCGATGGGCGCGGACGTGGTCGTCGGCGAAGCGCAACCGTTCGGCATTCCACTCTGGTTTGGCGGACCCTATCTCGGCTTCTTCACCACCAAGAAATCCTATGTCCACAAGATGGCGGGGCGGCTCGTTGGCGAAACCACCGACAATCGCGGACAACGCTCCTACGTCCTCACCCTGACCGCCCGCGAGCAGCACATCAAACGCGAACGTGCCACGTCCAACATTTGCAGCAACCAAGGTCTGCTGGCACTGGCGTCGGCGGTTTACATGTCCACGCTTGGAAAGACGGGCTTGCAGCAGGTCGCCAATCTCTGCTATCAAAAGGCGCACTACGCCGCCGCCGAACTGAGCAAGATCGACGGTTTCGGTCTGTGCTTCAACGATACGTTCTTCCATGAGTTTGTGTTGTGCTGTCCGCGCCCCGCAAGCGAAGTCAACGAGTACCTGCTCGAAAACGGCATCCTCGGCGGCTACGACCTGGGACAGGATTATCCGTCGCTGGCGAATCACCTGCTGGTGGCTGTGACCGAAATGAACAGCCGCGAGGAAATTGACACGCTCGTGGAAGTGTTGAAGGAGATGGAATAATGGCTACCGTAGTCGAACCCACCATCTTTGAACTTTCCTCCCCGGGACGCACCGGCGTGACCATGCCTCCTCCCGATGTGCCGACAGTTGACCTGCCTCCCAAAGAGTTGCTCCGTTCCGAGCTTCCCCTACCCGAACTCGCCGAAGTGGATGTTGTCCGCCATTACGTGCGGCTCAGCAAATTCAACTACAGCGTGGACGA
>DAOUAS010000087.1:0-3757 GCA_034433295.1 Anaerolineales bacterium
GACTTTGGCATACTGCTTTTCGGAACTCGCTGATCAATTTGTTTTCGCTCACTCAGAAACTTTATCAGCAAGTTCCATTTCTTGTTAAGGTACTTTGATCTCTAAACTCAAGTTGTGATCTCTGTAGTGGAAAATCATTTATACCCTTCCAAACAAACCACACCTTGTGTTCCTACCTGCGCATCGTGCAATGTATCCGCTGGGAGATCGAGGCGGTCGCCTGCTTTCATGGTCACTTCTTGATTCAATTCGGGCAGACCGAAAGTGATGCTGCCCTGCACCACGTACAAGACCTTGTGTCGCGGATGCGCGTGGGCAATGTAGGTATAAAGCGGTTCGTTCGACCAGCCGTAGGGGTCGAGTCCTTCCGCCGCCATTAGCTTCCAGAGCATGGATTGGGTCGGAGGGTCAGAACCAGCCCAAGGGGTGAGAGTCGGGGTTTTCATGGTTCTGTGGGATATCCCGCCTCCACCCAGGCAGTTAATCCACCGAGGACGGGCGTGGCTTTGGCGTAACCGTTTTGCAGGAGGAGGAACGCCGCACGGGCGCTCGTGTGTTCATTCAGTCAGGTGCAGTAGGTGATGATCCACTGGTCTTTGTCGAGGGACAGGTTTTCGATATTATTTTCAAAGTTGGCTAGCTGAATAGAAATTGCGCCAGTCGCATGGCCTGCCGCATACGCCTCTGCGCTCCGTACATCCACAATGATAGCTTCGCCGTTTTCCAGTGCAGCCTTTGCTTCTTCAACCGTCACTCGCGGGACATCTGCTTCGGTCTGTGGGATTTGCGGCGCGCATGCGGAAAGAAGTACAAGTAAAACGATGGTAACAATAAAGGGTATTTTGTTTGACATGGTTTTTATGGGTAGGGGCGAAGCAATGCGTCGCCCCTACGTTTTTACAATTCGCAATACCGTTCGATCTGCTTGCCGATGATGGCAAGGCTATCCGCCCAGAACTTCTTGGTGCGGATGTTGATGCCGAAGCGGTCGGCGAGTTCCGCCGCGCGTTCTTCGCCTGTGGAGGCGAGCAGGTTCTTGTAATCGGGGACAAAGTCCGCGCCGCGTTTTTGATAGACGGCGTACAAGCCTGTGGCAAAGAGCAGACCGAAGGCGTAGGGGTAGTTGTAGAACGACAGGTTGGGCGAGTAATAATGCGGCTTCCACGTCCACATGAACTTTTGCAGGTAGCGTTCGTCCAGACCGTCGCCGTAGGTTGCTTTTTGGGCGCGTTCCATGATGTCGTTCAGTTCGTCGGCGGAGAGTTCGGCTTGTTCGCGGCGTGTGAAGACCTCGCTCTCGAACAGGTAGCGCGAGTAAATATCCACGATGACGGCGGCGGCGTTGCTGATTTGCGCTTCGAGCACCGCCAATTCTTCCTGCGGGTCGGTGGTCTGTTTCAGCACGGCTTGGGTCACGATTGTCTCGCACATGATGGATGCGGTTTCGGCGAGGGTCATCGGCGTGGCTTGCTGAATTTCGGTCTTGCCCGCCTGGTAGGCGCATTCGTTGTGGAAGGCGTGACCGAGTTCATGCGCCAGCGTGCTGACCTGGTCGAACGAGCCGTCGAAGTTGCTGAGAATGCGGCTTTCCTTCACTTGCGAAACGCCCATACAGAACGCGCCGCCGCGCTTGCCGTCGCGTTGTTCCGCGTCGATCCACCCGTTGTCGAAGGCTCGACGGGCAAACGTCCCAAGCTCGGGCGAGAACTGGTTGAAATTTTCCACGATGAAGTCGCGGGCTTCATCCCACGAATAGACTTTGTCAGTCTTCCCCATCGGCGCGGAGATGTCCCACCAGGCGAGCTTTTCCTTGCCGAGCAGTTTCGCCTTGTGCTTGAAATACTTGCGGAACATCGGGAAGGAATCCTTCATCGCGCCGAGCATGGCGTTGAGTGTTGCCCTGTCCATGCGTGAGTTGTCAATCGAAGCGTGGATCGCGTCTTCGCGTCCGCGCTTTTTGTTGAGGGTGATGGCTTCGCCTTTGACGCCGTTCATGCAGGCGGCAAGAATTTCCTGCACCCCAGCCCAGAGAATGTTCTCCGCGTCGTAGCCGCGATGACGGGTTGGCTCGTCGGGATGGGAACGCAGGTTGATGAGCGCGGGCGCGGGTAGTTTTTGCATGGTGCCGTCGAGTTCGAAATCCACCGACAACTGCGAAGTGACCGTGCCCTGCAACTTGTCGAAGGCGTTGCCTCCGCTCAGGGTCATCTCGGCGGCGAGGACTTCCTCGGCTTCGCTCATCATGTATTTGGATTGCTCGACGCTTTCGTTGAGTGCGAACTCATGGGATTTTGCCGACGGATGGAACTTGGCTGCTTTCTTCACGGCGGCTTTGCCCAGCTTCCCAACCCAAGCCTGGAACCTGGTATTCAAGACGCTTGCCTGCACCGACATCTGCTCGAACTGCGAGAGGGCGCGCATGGCTTCCTTGTTGTGCGAGTCGGTGGTGACGAAGGACTCGATGTACGGCACAATGGTATTGGACAGCTCGAAGATGGCGTTGAATCGGTCCACCGATTCGCCGAGCAGTTTACCCAATTTCTTCGGGTCGGTCTTGGCGTCTGCCTTGCTGGCTTTCTTGAAAAATACTTCCATTTCGTCGAGCATGGATTTGTATTTCTTGACGGCTGCTTTGAATTGCTTTGAATCAAGCGCGGGATAGACGTTGGTCAAATCCCAGCGGGGAGCGGATACGGTCATGGGAATCTCCTTGTTAAAAAGATGGGATAAGTATACCGTGATTGGAAAGTGCAGGCACCTACTCAGGTAGGGTTCGAGAAAACCTTGCTTGCTTTTCCCACCTGAAACACATAAAATCGAGTTGGAGGTACTTTATGAAACAGGATAAATTTCTAACAGGAATCCTCATCGGCATTGGCACGTTGATTGTGCTGGCGCTGGTGTTGTTCTTCATGCGGCGGGACGGTCAAGCCGAATACGTTGCCGACGCCACTCCCGAAGGCGTGGCGCACAATTACGTGCTCGCCGTCTTGAACAAGGATTATCAAAAAGCCTACGGCTACCTTGCAGACCTCGAAAACAAGCCGACCTACGAACAATTCCGCCAATCCTTCTTCAACGGGTCGGTCAATCCCACCGACGCGGGCGTGGAAGTCGGCGCGGCGGAGATCAACGGCGACGAGGCGATTGTGACCCTCTCGGTTTATTACTCGGTCAATGACCCGTTCTCCAGTCGCTATGCCAGTGAAGACCGCGCCCTGCTCGTCCAACAAAACGGCGCGTGGAAGTTGAGCGCCATGCCCTTCAACTTCTGGGGCTACGACTGGTATCAGGAACCGTTCAAGCCGTAACCCAAAGACTCAAACGCGAAGGACACCAAGGTCACAAAGGAAAACCCTTAAACCTTCGTGTACTTCGTGCCCTTTGTGTTTAAAGGTTTTTGTTACGAAGGATATGACTATGAAAACCATTCGACGACTTTACTTTTACGCCGTTGCCATCATCAGCATCGAGGTGGTGACCTGGGGCGTCATCAACCTACTGCGCTCGATCTTCAGCGCGGACAAAATCACGAACGACGCATCCACATTGGCGGGTGCACTTGCGCTCATCTTTGTCGGTGTGCCGATCTTCCTCATTCACTGGCTTTGGGCACAGCGCGTATCCGCAAAGGACGACGAGGAAAAGACGGCAAGCGTACGCGCCATTTTCTTCTATGGGATTTTGCTTGGCACGCTGATTCCAGCCGTACAAAACCTGCTCGCGTTGATTAACCGCACCTTTCTCTCCGCCGCGA
>DAOUAS010000088.1:0-5917 GCA_034433295.1 Anaerolineales bacterium
AACCGCCTGCACACTGAAAAGGGCCTGCTGGCGTACTTCGTCTATCCGCGCCTCAAACAACCTTCCGAAGAACTCAAGGCATATCACAAAGGACAGATCGAAGCCTTTTTGAATGATCCAAAATTGAGCAAATAAACCATCTTTAGAAAAGGAGTGCCATGTCTCTGACTTTGAACTCCACCCCCCGCGCCGACGGCTTCTTCATGCCCGCCGAATTCGCACCTCATGCTGGCGCCTGGATGCTCTGGCCCCAGCGTCCCGACAACTGGCGGCTGGGCGGCAAGCCTGCACAGAAGGCTTTCGCGGCGGTTGCAACGGCCATCGCCCAATTCGAGCCGGTCACGATGGGCGTCAATGCAGACCAGTATTCCAATGCCCGCCAGATGCTGCCCGCCCACATCCGCGTGGTGGAAATTGCAAACAACGACTCGTGGATGCGCGACTGCGGACCGACCTTTGTCGTTGACGGCAAGGGCGGTGCGCGTGGCGTTGATTGGATTTTCAACGCCTGGGGCGGACTCTACAACGGCTTGTACTTCCCCTGGGATTTGGACGACGCCGTCGCGCAAAAAGTCCTCGAAATGGAACGGGTTGACCGCTACAAAGCGCCGCTTGTCCTCGAAGGCGGTTCGATCCATGTGGACGGCGAAGGGACTTGTATAACCACGGCCGAATGTTTGCTCAGCCCGGGACGCAATCCCGATTTGAGCAAAGATGAAATCGAAGCCCATCTCAAAAATTATCTCAACGTGGAAAAAGTTCTGTGGATTCCGCGTGGAGTCTTCCACGATGAAACCACCGGGCACGTGGACAACATCCTCTGTTACCTGCGCCCCAGCGTGGTTGCATTGACTTGGACGGATGACAAATCCGACCCACAGTATGAACGCTCTGCCGAGGCATATGATTACCTGATGTCCGAGACCGACGCGAAGGGGCGCAAACTCGAAGTCCACAAGATTCACCAGCCGAATCCCATTTTGATCCAGCCCGAAGAAGCCGAAGGTGTGGACGCAGTGAACGGCACACTCCCTCGCGAGGCAGGCGACCGCATGGCGGCTTCTTACATCAACTTCTATCTTTGCAATGGCGGCGGAGTTATCCCCGCCTTTGGCGATCTGCACGATGCCCCGGCGCTGGAAACGCTCCAGAAACTGCTGCCAGATCGAAAGGTCGTCAGCGTCCCGGCCCGCGAGATTCTGCTCGGCGGAGGCAACATCCACTGCATCACCCAGCAACAGCCAAAATAATCAGCAAACTCCCCTTCAATTCTGGAGGGGAGTTTCATTTTTAGACGGTATCCCCACCGCCGGGGACTGCTGTATGTATTACCGATGGGTGGGGAACTCAAAACACGCCGCCTGCGTCAATTATGATATGATTCCAGAATCGAATCAACAGACGGAGGATGGGCTTGGCTAACGGTTTCGTTCGGAAAATCCTTTTTGTTGCAATGCTTTGCGCCCTGTTCGTTTCACAGGCTGGAGATAATGCTTGGGCGCAGGGTCAGTCTGCGGTTACGGTCTCAGCGCAGGCCGGACTACGCGGCTTCTGCAAGTCCGATAAATGGCTGCCCGTCCATGTGACTGTGGAAAATAAGGGGGCGGATGTGAATGCGCGTGCGCAAGCCTCCTACAAAAACAGCGCCAGCGGACAAACCGCCGTCGGCATGGATGTTTCCCTGCCTGCCACGTCACGTAAGGAATTTTTCCTCTACATCACTCCCGAAGGGTTGATGCGAAACTTCACCGTCAGCGTGCTGGATGGGGACAAAACCCTCGCAAAAACAAACCTGAATATCAGTTGCGGCAGTAGCAGTGCCGCTGGCTCGACCATGCTGTTCGGTGTTCTGGCGGATGTGCCGTCGAATTATATTGTGCTGAACAACGTCCAACCGATGATGGGAGATGTACAAACTATCCAACTGGAAGTTGGCGACCTGCCAGACCTCGCCCAGGGTTGGGGAATGTTGGATGCCCTAATCATCTCCAACATGGACACGGGTTCATTGACTGCCGAACAAAAACAAGCCCTTGAATTGTGGCTGGCGGGCGGAGGAAAATTGTTCGTCACAGGTGGAATTCAGTGGCAGTCCACTGCGGCCGGGCTTGGCGACCTTCTGCCACTTCAACCATCGTCCACAAAAAAGGCGAGGATAACTGCGTTATCCGCCTATGCAATGGAACCGGATAGCCTGGCAGAATCAGAAATAACTCTGGCAACCGGGAAATTGCAAGCGAATGCAAATGTCCTTGTTGAACAGGATGGCACCCCCGTACTGGTCGAAAAGGAAATCGGCTTCGGCAAGGTCTATTACTTCACCGCCGACCCGGCTTTGAGTCCGCTCAATGACTGGGACGGCATGGAAAAAATCTACGAACACCTGCTCGCATTCAAATCGCCCAAGCCTTCATGGGCAGGCGGTTCATGGGATATCTATCAGGCAAACACCGCGCTTTCCACCCTGCCCGAACTATCGCTTCCATCGTTTGTCTACATCTGTTGTTGGCTGGGACTATACATCGTCATCATCGCGCCGGTCAATTATTTCGTCCTGCGCCGCAAGAAGCGGACGGAACTGGCGTGGGTCACGGTTCCGGTATTGGTAATCATCTTCACCTGCATGGCGTATTTTTCTGGTTACGCCTACCGTGGCACAAAACCCATCCTGAACCGCATCATGCTTTCGCAGGGCTGGCAGGGCGTGGACAAGGCGCAGACCACCGCGTTGGTCGGTGTGTATTCGCCCACCCGAACGACATACAATCTGGAGAGTCGGGAGCAGACCCTGCTCTATCCCTTCCCTGCCATCGATGATGGTTTGCAGGGAAACAACAGCTGGCTGTCCACAAAGACCGACTCGGGGATTGTGGTGCCAGGCGTCCGCGTGGAGATCGGCGGAGTGCAATCGCTGGGCATGGATGGGTATCTGTACTCTGCGCTGTCCATTCAACACGACCTTACATACGTTCTCTCGGATAACACGCCCGTCCTCAAAGGCAGTATCACCAATGACAGCGGATATATATTGAAAGACGCCGTGCTCATCACCTCCAGCGGGTGGGAGGCGCTCGGTGAAGTGGCGTCAGGCGAGAGCAGGAAAATCAATCTGATTTTGTCCAACCCCAACAGCGCCAGTCTAAGTCGTTACGCGCTCACATCTGCGCTTGGGTGGGACGCGCTGCCAAGCGACAAGATCGAGGAAAGGCGTCGTTCGGCATTTTTCAATTCGGTCGTCACAACCTACAACGACAGTCTCGGCGTAAACTCCGGCGTTTACCTGATGGCATGGACGGACAACGGAATTCCCGTCCCAGTCACTTTGCAGGGTGAAGAACCAAACGTCACCGACACGCTATTCCACATCGAAAAACTCACGCCCAAAGTCGAGGTGGAGACGGGAAAAATAAAACTCACCTCCAGCGTCTACAGCTGGGAATCTTCGCTCGGAAACACGGTGTTGACAAGTTCCTACAACCTTCCCAGCAACGGCTACAACATCGACTTCCGCCCCACGCTGGGCGTGCCCATCCATTTCAGCGAAGTGGACTCGTTGACCTTCACCATCGGAACAAGCAACGCGCCCCAGCAAATCCGCCCCTCGATTTGGAACTTCAAAACCGAAACCTGGCAATCCCTTGCGCTTGGCTCATTTGGCAGTGTCACCGTACCGGAAGCAGGGCAATACGTCGGCATGGACGGTGAAATGCTAATCAATATTCAAGGCGACCCCAACAGCTATTTCGATGTCACGTCCGTTGACTTCGTCTTGAGGGTACAGCCATGAGCGCAATCATCGAATTCAAAAACCTGACCAAGCGTTTCAAGCAACGCGTGGCCGTCAACAGCCTCGATTTCAACATTGAAGGCGGCGAAATCTTCGGGTTGGTGGGTCCCAACGGCGCGGGCAAGACCACCACCATGCGGATGCTCGTCACCCTGTTGAAACCCGACCACGGCGAAATCTACGTCAGCGGACATTCGATCCGCCGCAGACCAAGCGAGGTGCGCCGCCAGATCGGTTTCATGCCCGACTCTTTTGGGGTTTACGGCGACTTGACCGTGCAGGAATATTTGGACTTCTTCGGAGCCTGCTTCAAAATCCATCCGCAACAGCGCGCGCGTTTGATCAGCGACCTGCTCGAACTTGTGGATTTGGGACACCGCCGCGACGACATGGTGGACACACTTTCGACCGGCCTCAAACAACGGCTGGGAATCGCCCGCGTGCTGATTCACGACCCAAGCATTCTCGTCCTCGATGAACCCGCCTCGGGCTTGGACCCGCGCGCCAGAGTCGAAATTCGTGAATTGCTGTTGGAGGTGGCGCGGCTCGGCAAGACCATCCTCTTCTCCAGCCACATCCTTGCGGACGTCGGCGAACTCTGCACCCGCGTCGGCATCCTCGAAGACGGCAAGCTGGTGGCGCTCGGCACGCTGGAACAGTTGAGCGCGCACGTCATGCCGCACCGCCAAATCCAAATCGGGTTGTTGGATCGCAAAGAAGAAGCACAAATCATGCTGCAATCCACGGCGGGCGTATCCGAAGTCCGCATGGTGGAAAATGGGCGCATCTCGCTCGAAGTGGACTTCACCGGCGGCGATGAGTCCCTGCATCAACTGCTTGCCAGATTGCTCGCGCAGGGTTTCCCCGTGATCCATTTCAGCGAGGACTTGAACAACCTCGAAGAAGTGTTCATGCGAACCACAAAAGGAATTGTGTCATGAGCGCCGAAACAGCAACAACCAAACCTTCCGCGCTGAACAACCTCGTCAGCCGTATTATGAACAATCCCATCGTTGCCAAGGAACTGAAAGGCAGGATGCGCGGACGCCAGGGATTCATCATCATCGGTGTTTATCTCTCGCTGATTGGCTTTTTCATCTTCCTGATCTATTTCCTGCTCACACTGGATAGCAGTCTCTCGAACAGCGACCCTGGTTTTTTGCAAACAGTAGGCAAGATCATTTTCAGCACGGTGGTGCTAATGGAATTGTTGATGCTTGCATTCATCGGTCCTGCACTGACCTCGGGCGCGATCTCCTCGGAACGCGAGCGTAAAACCATCGACCTGCTGAAGACCTCCTTGCTTTCAGCACGATCCATCGTCTTCGGCAAACTTGGCTCTGCGACAGCATTCCTCCTGCTGTTGGTCTTCACGGCGATTCCGCTGCAAAGCCTGGCTTTTTTCCTTGGCGGCGTAGGCATGGCTGAAATCGTGATTTCGACTCTGATGTTGGTCGTCACCGCCATCTTCTTCTGCGCGCTGGGAATGTTCTTTTCGAGTTTTGCACAGCGCACCCTGATTGCCACGGTCTACTCCTACGCAACCATCCTGGTTTCGTTCATCCTGTTCATCCTGCTGCTTTTCTCCATCAGCATCTTTGATTCTTACTCTTACAGCAACCCCATATCCACGCTGTTTGAAAACATCATGACGATTGCAACCTGGGTCTTATTTTCCACCAACTCGCTCTTTGCGGCGGTTGTGAGTGAGGTCATATTGATCGAGGAGCAAAGCCTGTATCTCACAACCAATTCGCTCTTCGGAAACACCTCCCTCCCCCTGCCCTCGCCATGGATCATCTACCTGGCTTTTTACACCGTCCTGACCTTTGTTCTGGTCAGCATGAGCATTTGCTTTGTCAATCGCCCCGACCGATAAAATGACCACCATTAACCAACTCACCCAAACCCTCGGACATTGGATTCGTTGGATGCGCCTGCAACGCGCCCTGACCTGGTCCCTGCGCGGACTGACGGCAGCGTTAGGCTTGTCTCTGCTAATCGGTGGAGTTGGACTCTATCAAGCGAAATTATTGAAGCAGGAATTTCTCGCGTTGATTTTTTTCTGCGTCGTCGCCCTGCCTGTGACATTTGCGATTGCGGCTTATTTCTGGCGAGTCCAAACCATGC
>DAOUAS010000089.1:0-22144 GCA_034433295.1 Anaerolineales bacterium
ACGCCGACGAGAAGGATGAAGACGCCGTAAGCCAACTCGGCAAAACGGTTCCCGCGCGGACGCCATCGCAGAAGGAAGGCAATCAGGTTTCCCATCCAGGCGGTGGGATGAAAACGATTCGGCGGGTCGCCGAGGAGGAGGTCAAATAGGATGGCGAGGAGAGGCATGGGGGAGAAAGGATAAAGGATGAAATATGAAGGATGAAGTTCCGCCCTGAGCGTAGTCGAAGGGCTTACTCTGCATCTATTGACTCGCTCAACGCCTGCCTGACCGCCCGCCCAATGAGCCAGCCGAGGACGGTGATTGAGCCAGCATAATTTTGGAGTTTGCCTTTGCCAGTTGTTGCAACCGTGATGGTATCGGTGGATGTGCCTGTGGCGAGGTCGCCATCGGGTGTGCGGATGCGGCGGGATTGAATAATGATGGCGGTCTTGGCTTCGGTGGCGGTGATGAAGGCGTTGAGCATGGCGTTGCGGGACAGGTTTGCGTCGAGCAGGAGGATGATGTTGATGGTCCCAACCTGGGGACGATACGGTTGAGTGATTCCCGCGCTGGCGGCGTTGCCGACTCCAGCCGTGATTAATGCGCCAACGGATAAGCCGTCTTCTTCAAAGAAAGCCAGCCGCGCCTTGCGGAGATGGACCGCCGTGAGCAAGCCGACAAACGAGCCTTCGATTCCACAGCGGCGGGCGAGGGAGCGCAAATCCGCTTTGGGATGGGTGGAGTTGTAGTCCTTATCCACGTGGGCGTTGAGGATGTGAGACACGCGCCGAAATCCGCCGCCAACAATGGCGGACGAAAGCACGTTCAGCGGCGACTTGCTGCGGACGTGAATCACTTCGGGAGATTCTGAAATCGTGATGCTGTGGATTGGAATATTCATGTTGCCCTAAAAGATTAAACCACAGAGGGCACAAAGTTCACTGAGAAAATCTTTTTTAAAAACTCTGTGTTCTCTGTGGTGAAAATCTCTAAAAATTTGTTACAAACGCCAGTAGTGAAACGACTTCAACAACCTCCACCATCATGCCGAAGACATCGCCTGTGACACCGTTGATGCGGGATTTGGCGAGGCGGAGGACGAAGGCGGCGGCAATCAAACCAGCAAGCAATGAAATGAGTCCGCGAGCGCCGAGGGCGAATGCCAAACCAAGCGGAACGATTGCGCCGACGAAAATGAACCAACGTTTGAAGCCTGCTTTGAAGTCTGCGCCCATTCCTGAGGGACGAGCCAGCGGCAGCAAACCAGCGGGCAAAATGCACCAGCGGGCGAGACTGGCGGCGAGCAGGATTCCCAAAGCAGATTGAGAAGTGAGCGAAGAAAGCACGGCGGCTTTGAGGAGCAAAACTAAAATCAAGCCAATGCCGCCGAAAGCGCCGAGGCGCGGGTCTTTCATGATTTCGAGGCGGCGCTCGATGGTTGTGCTTGCCAACAGACCATCGCAGCAGTCGGCGAGACCGTCGAGGTGCAGACCACCTGTCAGCGTAACCCAAAGGATGAGGGTCAGAATCCCAGCCACGAGCGGGACAAAGAATCGCGTTGCCCCCATCCAGCCGAGTAGAGTCAGTCCGCCGATGACCAATCCCACAAATGGATACCAAACCGAGGCGCGTCCGCTGTTGCCTGCTTGCCAGTCATCGGGCAGGCGGAACGGGAGGGTGGTCATCAAGCCAAAGGCAATTCGGAAATATTTCATAGTTGGGACTGCAAAGTCTCCAGACTTTGCTATGTCAAAAGTCTGGACGCGAAGCGTTTGACTCCGAGTTATTCCTTCCCGCTCACGCCCGCTTCGCCGAAGGTTGCCATTTCAGCCAGCACTTTGCAGGCGGCTTCCGCCATGCTGATGCCGAGCGCGGCGCCTGTGCCTTCGCCGAGTCGCAGGTCGAGGTCGAAGAGCGGTTTCAAACCGAGCCATTCGAGCATGGCACTGTGACCGTACTCCTTCGAGCGGTGCGCGGCGATGAGGTAATCTTTGCATTGCGGCGCAAGGGTGACGGCAATCATCGCGGCTGCGGTGGAGATAAAACCGTCCACCATCACGGGGACATGGTTCGCCGCCGCGCCAATCATCACGCCCGCCAGCCCGCCGATTTCAAAGCCGCCGACTTTCGACAGCACATCCAGCCCGTCTTTGGGATTGGTTTGGTTCACGTCGAGCGCGCGCTGAATGGCGGAGATTTTGCGTTTGAGTCCTTCGTCGTCCACGCCTGTGCCGCGCCCCGCGATTTTTTCGGGCGATTGCCCCATCAACGCGCAGGCGATGGCGGCGGACGGGGTGGTGTTGCCGATGCCCATGTCGCCTGTGCCGACGATGTCCAGCCCGCGCTTGATCTCCGCTTCGATAACTTCCACACCCGCGAGGATCGCATGCTCCGCCTGTGCATAGGTCATGGCTGGACCCTTCGCCATGTTCGCTGTGCCTTTGGCAACCTTCTTGACGATGAGCGACGGATGCGGCTCGAAGTCGCTTGCCACGCCCATGTCCACGACAACGATGCGCGCGCCGACATGCTTCGCCAGCACGTTGATCGCCGCGCCACCCATGAGGAAGTTCATCACCATCTGCGGCGTGACCTCCTGCGGAAAGGCGCTGACACCTTCGGCGACGACTCCGTGGTCGCCTGCCATGGTGATGATGACTTTTTCTTTGATTGCGGGAATCGGCTTGCCCGTAATCCCCGCAATTTGAATCGAAAGTTCTTCCAAACGTCCAAGACTGCCAGCGGGCTTGGTGAGCATGTTCTGACGTTCCTGCGCCGCTTGCATGGCTTTTTGATTGAGCGACTCGATGGCTGTGATGGTGGTTGCGATTGACATGGTTATCCTCTTTGTTTTTTTAACCACAAAGGGTCACAAAGGTACACGAAGGAAAAACCTTTGTGACCCTTTGTTCCTTTGTGGTAATTATGTTTTCTGGCAAGCATTGACAAAATTTCGCGCCAGGGTTGGGTTGGATGCGAAATGCAAATGAACATATGAGGCGAGTAAATTATTTTTTGCAAAGCCTTCGGGCTGAGACTCGCCGCCCATCCGCGATTGGATGGAATAAGCGAAGGAATTACTTTCTTCGGGGCGAAGCCACTCGGAATAATGGAATTCATGTCCGCGTGCGGTTTGACCTTTTTCAAGCAGCAGATTGGATTCCAACCCGACAACTTCGCGGTAGCCCATTTTGAGTTTGCCCGTCAGGCGGGTGGAGCCAGGCAGGACGCCCATCATCGGGTATTCGTTTCCCGCTTCGTCGAAATAGGATTCCGCGAGCGACATCAACCCGCCGCATTCAGCGTAGGTTGGGATGCCCGACCCGATGGCGGATTTCAACGCCGTCCGCATGGACACATTTTCCGCGAGTTGAGCCGCGTATAGTTCAGGGTAGCCGCCGCCGAGGTAGAGTCCGCTCAGGTTGGGGGGAAGCGATGAATCATGCAGCGGGCTAAAGAAGATTAGTTCCGCGCCCGCTTCGCGCATGAGGTCGAAGTTGTCTTCGTAGTAAAAGCAGAAGGCTTCGTCGCGGGCAACACCGATCCGCACATTTCCCAAAGTCAGGGGGCTTTGGACTCCGTCCTCAATTTCAGGCGCACTTCGAGCTAAATTTTCAAGCGCGGATAAATCAATGTTCTGGCGAACAACTTCCTTCGCGGCTTCGATAAACTTTTGCGTTGCCGCGCTGCGTTCGCCCGCCATGTAAAGTCCGAGGTGGCGTTCGGGGACGGATAGATTCTGGTCGCGGGGCACGCAGCCCAAAACGGTCAAGCCGACAGATTGCACGGCTTCGGTCAGCCATTGGGCGTGTGCCGCTCCCGCCACGTTGTTGAGGATGACGCCCGCCAGATTCAAGTGCGGGTCGAAGGTTTTGAATCCCAGCGCAATCGCGCCCGCGCTGCGAGCCATGCTTCCTGCGTCGATGACCAACACCACAGGCGCGGACAGCAGTTTGGCAACCTCCGCCGTGCTGCCTGATTCGGTGCGCCCGTCGTAGCCATCGAAGAGTCCCATCACGCCTTCGATGATGCAGATGTCCGCGCCGAGTGCGTTACACGAAAATAATTCTTTCACGCGCTCAGTGGGAATCATCCACGCATCGAGGTTGCGCGAGGGGCGACCCGTGGCGGCGGTGTGGTAGCCAGGGTCGATGTAATCGGGTCCGACCTTGTAGGCTTGCACGGTCATGCGCTCGGCAAATGCAGACATCAGGCCTGTGGCAAGCGTGGTCTTGCCGCTGCCGCTGGATGGGGCAGCCAGCACAAAGCGTGGCGCGTTCATCTAAAATTCAATCCCCGCCTGTGCTTTGATTCCCTGCTCATAGGGATGTTTGACCAGTTTCATTTCGGTGACTAAATCAGCAACCTGAATCAAGGCTTCGGGGGCGGAACGTCCCGTGATGATGAGATGCAGGTTTGGCGGACGATTGACTTTGAGCCAGTCCAAAACTTCGGCGGTGTCAAGCCAGCCGTAGTGAAGCGGGTAGGTGAACTCGTCGAGCAGAATCAAATCGTAATTTCCGCTGGATATTTTTTCCTGCGCCATCTTCCAGCCGTGAAGGGCGCGGGCGGTGGTTTCGTCCATGTCTTTGGACAGCCATGTGAAGCCGTCGCCGGTGGTGAGCCATTCGATGCCCATTTTCTTCGCGGCTTTGATTTCGCCCCACGCGCCTGTTTCCGATTTGATGAATTGCACGACGCAAATTTTCATCCCCCGTCCCCAGGCGCGAAGCAGAGTCCCGAACGCGGCGGTGGATTTTCCCTTGCCGTCGCCTGTGTTGACGATGAGTAAACCTTTTTTGTCAGGCATAGTTTTTCCTTTTGAAAAAGATCTGACAGGTTTCCACGAAAACCCGTTTGACTGAGTTGACTTTTTGAAACCTGTCAGGTCTATATTTTATTGAACGCTGACCGCCCATGCGCCCCACGGGTCACGATAAAGTTGGGCGTTGACGCCGAAGACGGTGTGTAGGTTTTGCGGGGTGAGAACTTCTTCGGGCGTGCCCGCGCTGACTTGTTTTCCGCGATTGAGCAGAACCAACTGATCGCAATATTTCACAGCCAGATTCAAGTCATGGATTGCCATGACGACGGAGAGACCTTTTTCGTGAACCAGTCCGCGCACGAGGTCGAGGACTTGGATTTGGTGATGGATGTCGAGACTGGCAGTGGGTTCATCCAGAAGCAGAGCTTCGGGTTCCTGAGCCAGCACACGAGCAATTAATACACGCTGGAATTCACCGCCCGATAATTTGTTGACGGGGCGATGTTGCAAGTCAAGCAAGTCCGCGCGGGCAAGGGCGCATTCGACGATTTCCATGTCTTCGGTGGTGAACGGCATGAGCCAGCCGCGATGCGGGGCGCGCCCGAGGCGGACAACTTCGGAGACGGTCAGAGGCCAGGCGGCGCTTTCCTGCTGCGGAACCCAGCCAATCTTGCGGGCGCGGAGCCGCTTGTCCAAACGCGAGGCGTGTTTGCCCTGCACCAAAGCAGTCCCTGCGCGGGGTTCGATCAAACCAGCCAGTGCGCGCAAAATGGTGGTCTTGCCAGAGCCGTTGGGACCCACCAACCCGACGATGGTCCGCTCCGGGATGAACAGGTTGAAACCCTCCACCACGTTATGTCCGTTGTAACTGAGCGAGAGGGAATTGGCAGAAAGTAACATGGCAAACTCCTCTAAAGACCTTTAGGGTTTCTCAAGAGATACAGAAAGAATGGCCCGCCAAGTAAAGCAGTAAACACACCGACGGGTAATTCAAGCGGAGCGGCAATCGTCCGCGCCAAATCGTCGGCGATGAGAAGCAAAATACTGCCAAGCAGCATCGAGGCGGGGATGACCACCGCGTGCGACGCGCCAACCAATCGACGCGCCAAATGCGGGGCAATCAGCCCAACGAAGCCGATGATTCCGCTGGCAGAGACAGCCGCTGCCGTGGATAAACTCGCGCCGATCACAATCAACAAACGGGCGCGGCGCAGGTCGAGGCCGAGAGCTTCGGCGCTGGATTCTCCAGCAGAGAGGGCGTCCAGCGAGCGGGACATCGGCAACGTGATGGTAAGTCCAAGCAGGGCGGCGACGCTCGATTGCGTCAGGTGTGACCAACTGCGCCCCGCAAAGCCACCCATCAGCCAGGCAAAAATTTCGTGCAGGACTTCGTCGCTCAAAATCAGCAGTAGCGAGACGATTGCCGAGAGCATGGTGCTCATCGCCGCGCCCGCCAATAGCAGGGAGACCACCGAGCCAAAATTGCTGGCTTCGGCGATGGCGTAAACAATCAGCACCGCGCCCAACGCGCCGAGAAACCCCGCCATGCCGATTGGCACAGCCCGATGGAAGACCACCGCCAAAGTCGCGCCCAACGCCGCGCCGCCCGAAGCGCCGACGATGTACGGGTCAGCCAGCGGGTTGCGAAAAAGTCCCTGAAACGCCGACCCAGCCGAGGCAAGGGCGGAGCCGCACAGGATGACCAGCAAAACGCGGGCGACTCGAAAATCCCAAAGAATGGTGGCGTGCGATTCCTTGACGGGATTCCCGCTGAAGGCTGACAGCGTTTCAGACGGGCTGATGCTCACCGCGCCCATGCCCAAACTGAGCAGGCTGAGGACGAGGAGCAGGGCGGTCAAGCCAGTGAAAATCGAGACGGTGCGGGACATAAATGCTTCTTTACCGTGTTACCCTGAGCGACAGCGAAGGGTCTCTGAGACTAACTTAGAGGTTCTACGCTGCGCTCAGAACGACACACAAATAATTTACTTGAACAAATCGGGGTGCAGGATTTTTGCGAAATCTTCCAGAGCGATGACAATGCGCGGACTGGAATGGGAAACAATGTTGGCGTCCACAATGTAGACGGCGTTGTTCTTGACAGCAGACAGGCTTCCCCAGCCTTCGCGCGAGCCGATGACTTCGGCGGTCATCTGGTCGCCGTGGCTGCTGGGACCGATGATGAACCGCGGGTCAACTTCGACAATTTGCTCCACGCTGACGGTGGGATACTCGTCGGGCAGGTCGGCGAAGATGTTGACTCCGCCCGCGAGATCGATCAACTCGCCGACAACGGTTGAGCCGTTGGCTGACATGAGCGGCTCATGCCAGACTTCATAAAAAACGGTCGGGCGCTGGTCGGCAGGGACGGCGGACACGGCTTTGGTGACGGCGTCGATGCGTGACTGCATTTCGTCGGCGGAGGCTTGGGCTTCATCCACGTGACCTGTTATCTGCCCAATCAGCGCAAGCGAGTCCTTGATCTCTGCCAGATTTGCGGGCTGGCTGACAAAGGCGGGGATGCCTGAATCGGTCAGGGCTTTAATAACTTCCGCCTGATAAATGGAGCCGCCGATCACCAGATCGGGTTCGAGCGAGATGATTGTTTCGAGGCTGATGGATTCCGCCGAGAAGCCGCCGATGCTCGGCAGGTCTTTGACTTCTTCGGGGTAGTCACAGTAATCGGTGCGCCCGACCACCTGTCCGCCCGCGCCGATTTCAAACAGAATTTCAGTAATGGACGGAGCCAGCGAAATGATGCGTTGGGGCGTTTCGGTCAAAACGATTTCGTTGCCGAGGGCGTCGGTAAATTTGATTTCTTCGACGGCGGGGGCTTCGGTCGCCGCAGGCACTTCCGTCGCAACGGGAACAGCCGGCGGGGCGGCGGCGGGGGTGCAGCCTGCAATCAGCAGGGCGAGGAGTAAAGTCAAGATGAGGGGTTTGCGAAACATTATTTTCTCCAATTTTGGGGTGGACCTGACGGGTTTCGATGTTGATCGAGTTTAAGGAATTCCTTTTGAAAACCTGTCAGGTCTTTTCATTATGAGAATCAAAATCCCCAGCCGATGACTGGGGAGGTTTTGGAGAGGCAATCCGTTCAAGCCGTCCTCCACCTCCTTTCCACGAGAGTGTGTTGGGACCGACCGGAGCGGGCGACCTGACTCATTTCGTTTGGTAATATGCTGGTTCAATCGTTTGATAGTTCAGATACTGACGAAGAAGCTATCAAACGATGTAACGATCAGACGAAATTCACAGTTGCGGGACAGCGCCGGAATTGCACCGGCTTCGCCGCTTTTGGTCGTATTTAATTGTGTATTGGATTGTATGCGGTGTGGAAAGGTTGGTCAAGTGATTTAAGTCAGTAATTCAGAAGCAGGGTCGATACAAGGGGTTCCGCCATGCATTTACTTTCTGTAGATCGCGCTCGCAAGGACGTGAGCAAAAATATATACGGCATCCCCGTAATACCAGCAATGCCCATTTCTATTCAAAGCCATCGAGAACCATCGTACAATAGGGATATTCACACCTTTATGAAGCGCGACCTCTATTTCAGCAAACCAATCATGAATACAGCGGGACTGTTGGGATTCAGCCCAGACCTTCGAAGTTTTGAAAATCTCGGAGTTTTCAAAGGTTTCGGCGCATTCGTGACAAACCCCATCAGTCTGCGTCCGCGCGTGCCGACGGCTCACCCTGCGGTGATCGAATTCCCCGGCGGATTTCTGCTGCATTCGGGCTTGCCCAACCCCGGGCTAGCAGCGGTGGTCAAGAAACATGCCGCGCGCTGGAACCGCGCCGACATCCCCGTCATCGTCCACCTGATGGCTGACCATCCCGAAGAGACCCGTTATATGATTCAGATGCTCGAAGACATCGAAAACGTGATGGCGGTTGAACTTGGTTTTGCTCCGCTTCCGTCGGATGACATTATTTTGCTGAATTTGGAATTGTGCGTGGGAGAACTCCCGTTGATCTTTTCTCTGTCGGCAGATCAAATCCTGCGGCTTGGCACGCGCTTGATCGAAGGCGGAGCAGCGGCAGTCAGCATGTCCCATCCGCGCGGGGCGTTGATGCGCGAAGGGAAACCGGTCACGGGCAGACTGTTTGGACGTTCACAGTTTCCGCGCTCGCTGGAGGTTGTCCATTCGGTGGCGGCGCTTGCGCGAAACGTGCCGATCATTGGGGCGGGCGGAGTGTGGACGGAGCAGGACGCAACAGACATGTTGTCGGCGGGGGCAATGGCTGTCGAGATGGATGCCAGCCTGTGGCTGCCGTCTGCATGATTCCCATTCGATAAAGCAGCAATCGCTACGGTCTCCATGAAGGCGCGTACCAGTCGTAGTCGGCGGATAAGCCCGGAGCCGCGAGCATGTTCGTCTCCAGCGTGGATAAGTTCACCAGAAACAGGTGCCCGCCCGAAGCGGAGGTGGTTTCCTCCACCAGCAGGTATGTTCCGTCCGGCGAAAAAATCAGCCGCCCGACCGTTGTCCCTTTGTAAATCGAAGACAAGGTCTGCCCGTTGCGGTTGACGATGTACACTTCAGCGGATGGCAGTCCGTTGTTGAAATCGCTGTAATAGTTGAAGGCAATCCACTGGCTGTTTGGCGACCAGACAACAGGGTAGATGCTCCCGCCTTTGAAGTTTGCCAGCGCGATTTCATTTGTCCCGTCCACGTCCATGATTTTCAAGACATGAGTCTGGGTGGTGGAATCATAATCATCGAAGGCAAGCAGGCTGGTATCGGGCGCGGCGACAAACTGTTCTTTGCTTGCCCCCGCCTCAAACGTTGAACGAACCGAGCCATCGGCGACCTGCACAAAATAAGACGGATAGGTGTTGCCAGCGCCAGGCAGGGCGGAACGCATGATGATGCTGTCGCCAAGCCAGCCGTCCATAATGTAAGGCCATCCGTCGGCGGGCAAATTCGTCGAGACACTCTTCAACTCTGAACCATTGCGGCGCACGACATACACATCCTCGCCGCCAAGTCCGTCCTGTGTGCGGAACGCGATCCACATCCCATTGGGCGACCAGAAGGGCGGGTCGATATACGGAAACTCGGCCAGCGAAGTCCAACTTCCGGCAGCAGGATCGAATAACCATAACCTGGTCGGTGTTCCATTGACATTGTCCGAATAGGAGAAGGCGGCGTACATTCCATCCGGCGACCAACTCAGGGGGTTGATGGTGAAGTTGAATGGGAACGGGACATCCACAATCTGCATCGGCGGACAGTTGACAGGTTCGAATATGCAGGTACCGGAGACCTTCACCAGTTGGATCGACTTCCCGGCCTGGTGCGGCATCAGGAAGAAATACAACTCCCCGGCCTCTTTGTCCGACATCGAGTCTGATCCTGTTTCAATGGGCTGTGAACCAACCCGGGTTGGTATGACGGCCTGCTGGAAGTCGGAAGGCATGGTAAAGATGTTCGCGTCGAAAATCTGGTTGTAGGCGATCCTAGCTACAACCCGCTCACCCTGCAAAGCGCCTGTGCCATCCATGACACCAAATTCCTGCATCTTCAAGATGACCGCTGTCCGCGTGTCGAGCCAAAACTTGTAGGCGACCTGAGTCTGCGAAGGCGGAGTCCATTCGACGATCAGGGTCTCGCGTCCTGCAATCGTTTCGAGGCTTACGGCTTTGAACGTCCCACCACCCTGGGCAAAATTGGACGAGAACGCCATCTCGGAAAGCGGCGTGCCCATCTGTCCCCAAATTGGATTTGGATATGCAACGCCTTCGCCGACAGGTGGGACATATTGCCCTACGCGGGCAAAATCAGGAAAACTCGCGCTCTCGACCAATCCCGAATTCAGATTGAGGTTGTAAATCATCATCCCGTCACTGAACTTGACGATTCTATCAGCAGCATTGATCACGCCGTCCAATTCGACCTTGAAGCGGTTGTTGGATGGGTCGATCCATGTCCGCTCTTCAAACGCCTGTGTGGAGCCGTCTGCGCCGAACCAGGTGATCGTGCCGCTCATCTGCAGCGACATCCATTTTGTTGCACTTTGAATCATGACTTGTTGGAGCTGTCCGGAACTGAAATCGGTTCGCAGGATGATGACATCAGGCAGGTTTTCAAAATAGGAAGCGGAAGTCGGCCTTGCGGCAGAACAGGCTGCGAGGAAAACAAACGCCAGCAGAAGGAATCGTTTCATTCAAAATCTCCTTTAATAACACAGGCAAAATTACTGCAACTGTTCCACAGTCTACCAAAAAAGGACGATTACCAGAATCAAAAGTTCCCGCTGTCTTTTAGCAGCGGGAACTTTCATCAGTCACTTACTATTGCGGGGTGGAAGTCGGTGTTGCAGTTGTTGTGGATGTAGTGGTGGGAATTACAATGCCCGTCGTCGCAGTGGGGGTCGGGGTTTGAGTCTGCGTGGCGGTTGGACCTTGTGTAGCAGTAGGTGTCGGCGTAAAGGTGGCCGTCGGGACGCTTGTAGTTGTGGGAGTTGGCGTGGGAGTGAAAGTCGGTTGTGTCCCGGCCGCATTGTAAATGATGGGACCCACCCAGAGCGCCCGGTCGCCCACGGGGGAACCGGTGGAACTGACGCTGAGGATGAACTTGACATCCTGCCCGGCCAGCGGGGTGAGGTCGATGTCGGCAGTGTAAAACTGTCCTGGCACTTCCTTACGCTCCACAAATGCCCAGAAGGTCTGGATGTTGGAACTGCCCACCAACGCATAATCGAGGCGGAAGACAACATAACAGGAAGCGGGCGCATTACCTTCGCAGTTGACAATGGTGCGGAATTTATCGCCGCTCTTCACTTTATAGGCAGGATAGATACCCTGGATGTATCCATTGTTGATATTCTGGGGGTAAGTGATCAGTCCGGTCCGGTTATCGGTTGTGCCGTTTTCCAGCCGCGAGGGATTGGCAATCAAGACGAAACCGTTGGCATTTCCATCGGTGCCAGGGCAGGGTTGTTGACCCGCCCCACTGAACCAGGTGGCAGCGCAGACATTTGCGGCAAAGTCATAGACCGTTCCCGCGACGGGAGTGGCTGGCGTAACCGGCGTGCCGGGTGTGACAGTGGGAGGAACAGTCCCTGTGCCTGTCACTCTGATCTCAACCCAGAAGGATTTGGTCCCTGCAGAGCCAATGCCAAACGGGACGCCGCTGCTGTTCTTCAGCTTCCAATAACCGCGATAAGTACCGGCGGTATTCGGCGAAGTCAATGAGATGGTGATATCCACGGTTTGGCCGGGGGACACAGAGGTTGGAATCACTGCGGAATCGGGTCCGCCCATTTTTTCGCCCGAGTCGAACATCAGGCTGTAGTTCGACCATGTGCAGGTACCCACGTTCTTCAAGCGCCAGGTCTTGCTGAAAGCAATGCCAGGCGCAAACCCGGTGCCGTCAGGGACGGTGACATCGGAGACGAATTGAGCGCGGTCACATGCGGCTGGAATCGGGGTGACAGACTTCGTCGGCGTGGGAGTCGGCGGCGTGCCGGTTACAGTGGGAGTATAGGTAGGGGTCGCCACAGTACCGCCCGAACGCGAAATGACCGGGTTGACCCACAAGGCGCGGTCACCCGCCGGTGAGCCGTAGGCGGAGACGACCAGGATGAACTTCACATCCTGACCGGCCAGTGAATCCAGGTTGAGGTTCGCGTTATAACTCAAACCTTCATATCTTTCGCGGAAGGTCCAGAAGGTCCTGACCGCGCCGGAACCGATCTGATAATCGAGTCGGTAGGCAACGTAACAATTGGTCGAGCCGTACTCACAACCGATGGTCGCCTGGAAGCGGTCGCCACGTTCCACGCGGAACGCAGGATAAGCCGCCTGGACGTAACCATTGGTTACGTTGTTCGGCGCAAAGAGCAAACCTGCCTGTGCAGATTCGATTCCGTTCTCGAGCTTGGGCTTGTCCCGCTTCAGGGAAAAGCCGTTCGCGTTGCCGTCAGTACCGGGGAAGGTCAACGACCCTGCGCCGCTTGTCCATGCGGCTTCGTTGGCTTTTGCGGTGAAGTCATAGCCTGTGCCGGCGGAGCCAGCCACATAGATTTCAACCCAGAAGGATTTGTTGGCGGTCGATCCGATGCCAAACACACCGCCCGAATTGCTCTTGAACTTATAATAGCCGAAGTAGTGTCCGGCTGAACTGGGCGCGGTCATGTCCACGGTGATATCCACCGTTTGACCAGGATTCACGGTGGTACCCAATCCGGATGAGGTTGGCGCGCCCATCCGCTCGCCGCTGTCGAAAATCAATGAGACATCATTGGTGTTCCATGCGCAGGAACCAATGTTTTTGATGCGCCAGGTCTTCTTGAAGGCGGTATTCGCCGAAAAATTCGTGCCGTCAGGAACGGTCACGTCGGCGATGAACTGCGCCCAGTAACAAGTGGCAGCGTGAGCCGTCTGGATGGACGCAGGCGCAAGGGACAGCATCAAAGCGAGTAATAACAAGGCGGTGGCGAACTTTGATACAAATTTCATTTCTTCCTCCATCGAACTAATCAAATGCTAAATAATGACGACGGCAAATTCGAAAAAGTTCCTGTTGACTATACGCCGTCTCTAGTATAACTTTTCTTAAGAGAATGTTCAATATTATTAATAGGGCAATTTCATGACTCTTTTTTCCTGTACGCAGGCAGGCCTGACTGGTTTTTAGGCAACCCATCAGGTCTTGGCTATAATATAAACATGTCCCGTACCATCCTGCACATTGACCTGGATGCCTTCTTCTGTTCGGTGGAGGAAAACCAAAACCCGGCTCTGCGCGGCAAGCCGTTTGCGGTGGGAGGAAAGCCAAACGAACGCGGCGTGGTCGCGTCCTGTTCATATGCCGCGCGTGCGTTTGGTGTGAGAAGTGCCATGCCCATGTCACGCGCGATTCAACTGTGCAGGGACTTAATCATCGTTCCCAGCCGTCATCATCTTTACGGTGAAGTCTCGGCGCAAGTGATGGAAAAACTTCACAATCTGACAGGACTGGTCGAGCAGATTTCCATCGATGAAGCTTTCCTTGACATCTCGGACATGTCTCAACCCGTAGAAAAAATCGCGCGCGACCTTCAAGCGGGAATCAAAAACGATTTGCATTTACCCAGCTCTATCGGAATTGCGTCGAATAAACTCGTGGCGAAGATTGCGAGCGAGGTCGGAAAGAAGTCGGGCAAAAAGAAAAACGAGCCGCCATATGGACTGACCATCGTCCCTGCCGGAGAGGAAGCAAAGTTCCTCACTCCCCTGCCAGCGGACATGCTTTGGGGAGTGGGACCAAAAACCTCGACGCGACTCGCCGAGTTGGGCATTTACGCCATCGGTGATATCGCGCGCTGGCCTCAGGCGGAACTCGTCAGGCTTTTCGGTGAGAACGGACGCGACCTGTGGCAACACGCCAACGGCATCGACAACCGCCCTGTGACCACCGAGTCGGAGACCAAATCTGTCAGCCAGGAAACCACCTTCACAGTGGATGTTCGCGACGAGAAGACTCTCGAAAAGACCCTGCGCGAACAGGCGCGGGAAGTGGCGCGTCAACTGCGAAAAAACGACCTGGCGGGAAAAACTGTCAAGTTGAAAATCCGCTGGCCGGACTTCACCACGCTCACCCGTCAGACCACCTTGCCCACATTCACCGACAACGAGGACGAGATCTTCCACACAGCCGTCAGGTTGATGAAAACCGTCCGCAAGCAGAATCAGCCTGTGAGGTTGATTGGGGTCGGCGTCAGCGGAATCGGGAGCCCGATTCGTCAACTCAGTCTGTGGGATGCGGGCGGGGAGAACGAAAAGTCGCGCAAGTTACAGGAAGTGGTGGATCAATTACAGGAGAAGTACGGCAGGGATATCATCCACCGTGGCGAGTAAAGCACTGACGAAGATTGTCCGCGGCAGACAATCCCCCACCGCGCAAATTCGATCAATTGAGCCTTCAGCGGAAAGGGTGGTTTTGGCGAGTCTCATCGCCAGGTTGGCTTATGCCATCGCATTTTCGGAGCGTATAAAGACACGTCGCATCACAGGGGTAGATTTGCCAATCTGCCCACATACGCAAAGTTTCGCTGGATCAAGTCGGCTTAGGCCTTCTAATTTTTGCGCGCCGTGATCTTTGCGCTGTACACGGCTTTGTAAATCGACTCTTTCGGGTGGGCGCTCACATCCAATTTCATGTCGCGCAGGGCGTCGTCCACGGTTTCCTTGTCGAAGTACACGGGTTGGATGGAAATATCGGTGAAGCCAACCGCTTCCATCATGGCGACGTATTCATTCGCCTGCACTGCGCCAGCCACGCAACCCGCCCACGCGCTCAGGCTGGTTCTGACTTTCTCGGGCAGTTCGCCGTCGGTGACGATATCGGAGACGGCGAGTCGTCCGCCAGGTTTGAGCACGCGGAAGATTTCAGCGAACACTTTGGCTTTGTCGGGCGAGAGGTTGATGACACAGTTCGAGATGACCACGTCCACGCTGTTTGGCTCGACAGGCAAATCTTCGAGGTAGCCCTGGCGGAATTCCACATTGGTCGCGTTGACCCGCTTCGCGTTGGCGCGGGCGCGTTCGATCATTTCGGGAGTCATATCCACGCCGATGACATGTCCTTCTGCGCCGACTTTTTGCGACGCCAGCAGACAATCCAAGCCCGCGCCTGAACCAAGGTCAAGGACGGTCTGACCCGCTTGCAGCGAGGCAAGAGTGATCGGGTCGCCGCAGCCGTAGCTTGTGCTGGCAACATCCGACGGGACAGTCGTCAGCAAATCCACAGGGTACAGATCGTTTTCGGGCGCGCAGCAGGAATCGGTTCCGCAGCATGAGGCTGATTTTTTGATTCGTTCGGCGTAATGCTCGCGGACGGCTTCATGGATGGGGGTGGGGGATTGGGTCATTTGGTTTCTCCTTTATATAGACACTTGTCTATGTATTTATGTAAAAAAAGAGGTGTTACGGATTGATAACTTTGAGCACGGCTTCGGTGGCTTCCTCTTCGGGCGCGAACTTTGACATGAGCTGTCCGCAACAGACGGTAATGTTTTCCTGGTTGAGCGAATAAAATGTCTGCTTGCCTTCCTCGCGGACATTGACCAGCCCCGCTTCGCGCAAAATGGCAAGGTGATGCGAAACGGTGGGCTGGGACACGTTCATCTTTTCCACAATCTCGCTGACGGAGAGCCAACAGCAACAACACGCACTCATAATCTTCTGGCGCGTCTCATCGGCGATGGCTTTGGCAAACAGGACAGGGTTGACTTTCATATTGATATTCTTCTATGCGTTATTATATAGATAATCGTCTATTTGTCAAGGGCGGAGCGGTGAGTAAAATACTTGACAAAGTCAAGTATTTTGGCTATCATGAGATTATGACCAAAAAACTGGAACGCGTTGAAAAAATCAGAAGGTTCAATCGCTTTTATACAAATATCATCGGTTTGCTCGACCGTCATTTTCTGGATACCTCATTTTCGTTGACGGAAGGCCGGGTTTTGTACGAGATACGACATACCGATGAATGCTCTGCCAGGAAGATCATGGAAAGCATAGATATTGATGAAGGATACTTAAGCAGAATTGTGGACAAATTTGAAAGCCGGGGGTTGATTAAGAAAAGTCCGTCACCATTGGATGGAAGAAGGCATATCATCCTGCTCACAGAAAAAGGGCAGGAGGAGTTTCTCAAGTTAAACGAGAATTCAGATCGTCTGATTTTGCAAATGATCGAAAAGTTATCTGATGATGAACAGAATGAACTTACGGGATTAATGGAAAGAATTCATGAGTTGTTGTACAGGGATTGATCATGGCATTTTGAGAGTCATCTGTTGTGACGAGGAGGCAGCATGAAAAAGGATATTCGGCTTGAGGATATTGTGATCCGTACGGAATTTCAGCCTGGCGACATTGGATATGTGACCTACCTTCACGGAAAGCTCTACAAGGAAGAGTATGGATATGAGCGTCAGTTTGAAATCTACGTTGCAAAAGGCTTATGTGAATTTGCCGAGCAATACAATCCTGATAGAAATCGAATTTGGGCGTGCGAGCACAACGGAAGAATGGTGGGATTTCTGTTGTTGATGGATCGCGGCAAGGCTGCCCAATTGCGATATTTTTTGATCGAGTCAGAATATAGGGGAATCGGTCTGGGCTCCAGGCTTATGAGCCTGTACATGGATTTTCTCAGGCGATGCGGCTATAAGGAATCCTACTTGTGGACAACGGATGAACTGCCCGTTGCGGCATCTCTTTATAAGCGAGTGGGATTCAAACTCACTGAGGAGAAAGAATCAACAGCGTTTGGAAAATCGGTAAAAGAACAAAGATATGATTGGTCTGCTCCAGCAGACTGACTATGAATACGATACAATCGTCCAATGACCACCTCGTTGACTCCCCTGCTCGAAAGCGCCTTGTCTGCGCGCACCGCATTGATCGATCCCGCTCACGAATCCGCATTCCGCCTTTTCAATGGATTTATCGAAGGCTGCCCCGACATTGTCGTGGATGTGTATGCTGCCACAGCCGTCATCCACAACTATGCCAATGACCCGAATTTAGGCGCGGCTCTTGTGGAAGAAGCAAGCCGGTTTTTGAGGTCTTCACCGAGTTGGTTGCAGGCGGGGATTGTCAAAACCCGCAACGGCAAAACTCAGGACGAAAAGCGCGGCGCATTCTTGTTCGGGACAAAAGCAGACCGCAAGGTGAAAGAGCATGACACCTGGTATGCCGTCAACCTGACGCTCAACCGCGATGCCAGCCTCTATCTCGACACGCGGAATCTCCGCCAGTGGGCAATCAAGAATTTGAAAGGCAGATCGGTTTTGAATACCTTTGCCTACACGGGAAGTCTGGGAGTTGCCGCGCTGAAAGGCGGAGCCAGTCAGGTTGTGCAAGTGGACTTGAACCGCGCTTTCCTCGATCTTGCCAAAGAGTCATACACCCTCAACGGCTTTCCGATTCAAAAAGGGGATTTCATCTCGCGCGATTTTTTCGAGCAGGCTGGCAACATGAAGCGCATGAACCGGCTCTTCGATTGCGTTTTCATCGACCCACCGTTTTTTTCGACCACCTCAAAAGGCAGGGTGGACCAGGTCCACGAGAGTGCGCGGCTCATTAACAAGGTCCGCCCGCTGATTAAAGACGGCGGATACCTGGTCGTAATCAATAACGCGCTCTTTATCAGCGGCGCGGAATACATGCAGACTCTCGAAGCCCTGTGCAAAGATGGCTATTTGAAAATCCGCGAGTTGATTCCTGTGCCGCAGGATTTCACGGGCTACAACCCCGTTGGCAAGCCAGTCACCGATCCCGCGCCGTTCAACCACTCGACCAAGATCGCTATTTTAGACGTGAAACGAAAGTAGGGGCGAAGCAATGCTTCGCCCCTACGGGTTATTCCAAACCTGAATCCCGCCGCAGTAAATCTTCGATGGTCTCGCGCCGTTGAATGAGCCGCGCCTGACCTTTCTCCAGCAACAAGACGGCGGGTTTGCGCGAGCCGTTGTAGTTGGACGACATGCTGAGGTGATACGCGCCCGAAGCGGGGATGGCGACCAAATCTCCGACCTCGAGTTTGGGCATTGGCAAATCTTCAATGATCACGTCTCCAGATTCGCAGTACGGTCCCGCGATGGAGACCTTCTCGACATTTTCCCCATTCGGATTTGACACCGCCAGACAGGAATATCTCGCCCCGTACATCGCGTGACGCGGATTGTCGGTCATGCCGCCGTCGGTGAGAATCCAGACCTTTTCGCCGCGACGTTTGATTGCTCCCACGCGATAGACCGCCACGCCCGCCCGCGCCACCAGACTGCGCCCCGGCTCCAAATGCAAGTGGGGGAGTGACAATCTCCGCGCCTGCACCCCGCCGATGATGCTTTCCGCGATCACGCGCACGTATTCGTCTGCGTTGGGTTGGGGAAGTTCATCTTCGTGATAAGCCACGCCCCAGCCTCCACCGGGGCTGAAGTGCCAGTCGTCGGCTAGACCGATCTCCGCAGCAAGATCAAGCCCGAGTTCGATTGCCGCTTTGAGCGGACTGGGGTCGCGGAAATTTGATCCTTGGTGAAAGTGAATCCCATTCAGTGGCAGGTTGTTCGCCTTGCAAAACCGAGCTGCTTCCAGAATCTCTGTGCTGGTCATGCCGAACTTGCTGTTATGTTGACCGGTCTGCGTGTGCGCGTGATGGGTGGTGACTGCGACTCCGGGCAGAAGGCGAAGCCAGAGATTTGGTAACTGGCACTTGGTGACTGGAAATTGATCTGCAATGCGATGAAGTTCGGTGAGGTTGTCAACAACAATTGTACCGGCATGATCAACGGTGGATTTCAGGTCTGCGTTGGATTTGTTGACACCATGCACAAGGATATGCTCACGCGGAACGCTACCTGCCAGCGCCATGTCGATTTCGCCTTCGCCGGTGCAATCCACACACAAGCCGTGAAATTGAGTCCACTGGGCGGCGGCGCGGTTCAAAAACGCCTTCCCCGCGTATGTGACAAATGCGGGAGAGGGGTAGTATGTTGATAATGCAGACTTGTAATCCGCTACAGCGGCATCCATTGTGGCACGGTCATAGAGATAAAGTGGCGTGCCGTGTTTGTCCGCGAGGTCGGTAAGCGAATGTCCGGCGATAGTCAGCGAATCATTTTTGGTTTTGGCAGTGATGGGAAAGAGTGCAAGGCGATTCACGAAGGTTCCTTTCATAAAATAAGTCGGGATAATCATCCCGACTTATTTGCTATTGATTGAAGAACAGTTCCCACCAGACCTCCCAATTCTGCATGGGAGTCGGCGTGGGCTGTACGGTTGGAGCAATGACAGGCTGGCTTCCAGGTTGGACGAGGGGGACAACGGGCTGGTCTCCTTCCAGAACGTAATGACCTTCCGTACGCGCCCATTCTTCAACCGCCGCTGTGGAACTTGCATAAGCGACCTGGGTTTCCAGCGCCAATCGGGTCTGTATTGCCTGCGTTGCCGCCATGCGGGTCTGGTCCCGCTGGTCGTTCAGGCGGTTCAACTCTTCGAGGCGGGAGTTGAACTCGATGACCAGCAGAATCAAAATAAAGATTCCGGCAAAGACAGCGACACGGCGAAAGTTGATTTGCAGATTTGGCATGACTTTATCTTAATCGTTTTTCTGGATCCGCGCAAAGGGTTTACATGTCGGGATCGCATTGGCGGATAGAAACGCCAGCCCTGCAGGCGGTGAAATCCATGTTGCGCTTTTGAAGGACAACAACATCAGAGGTGGCGAAGCCGTGGAAGTCTTGTCGGCGCAGATCGAGCAAGAAATTGTTATGTCGACTGCCGATGGCGCGCGCAATGAACGCAGAGAGACATCATCGCCCAACCCCGCGCTCAGGCAGGGGACGGATGTTTCCCACCAGGTCCAGCTCCGGCGCGATGCGGCGCATGGACAGGATGACATTTTGCACATGCTCCCACAAGTCAACGCCAAATTCTTTGGCGGCGCGCTCCATCTCGCCGCGATCTGTCCCGGCAGCAAAGGCCTTGTCTTTCCACTTCTTTTTGACGGAACTGGCTTCGAGGTCATACAACGAATGGGAGGGGCGGACCAGCACAACAGCGGTGATCAAGCCGGTCACTTCGTCGCAGGCGGAAATGGCTTTTCTGCGAAGCGTATCACGCGGAACACCGGTATGATCGGCGTGGCTGAGAATATCCTGCACAATGTCTTCGCTTATGCCGCGCTCGCGCAGGATGGCTGAACCAGCCTGCGGGTGCTGCTCAAGCGTGGGGTGTATCTCCCAGTCGAAGTCGTGGAGCAAGCCGAGCAGTCCCCATTGTTCCATGTCCTCGCCGTACTTTTCGGCATAGAAACGCATGGCGGCTTCCACAGACAACATGTGTCGGACAAGTCCTTCGTTCTTTACAAATTCACGCACAATTGCCATTGCTTCATCGCGGGTCATGATTTCTCCTGATTTTCCGGGATTGCAAAGTCTGCTGACTTTGCGTAATTATTCAACTTCCAAGATGAGCGATCACCCCGGCAATCAACATGACTTGACCGAGATGATACGCTCCAATATTGTAAATGCGTCCATTTCGAATGGAGGCAACGAATTTATGCCACGCAAGGATGATATCGGAAATATAGACAAGGAATGCGCCCAGGCTGACCAAAACCGCCGCGCCTGCGCTCCAGTTTGAATCGGTTAACTTCATCATCGCGGACAGGAGCATCAATGAAACGACTGTGCCGTAAACGATGATTGGGATCCGCATTCGCGCCTGCCCATTTTCATCAAGTTTGGCAACGATGAGCCGGATGATGCGCGCCCCGCCCAACCCGATGATGATGGCCATGAAAAAACTCCAGACGGAAACTTCGGGGACGGAGATGTTGAATCCAATCAAATAAGCCGCGTGCGCCAGCAGAAAAGCGGCAAGCCCCGCCATGAATAACCGATCGAGCGAGATCATGAGCAACACATCTCCCGCGAGTGAGAGAAGGATGCCCAGCCCGAACCAAAGTGTAGCTCCGCTCGATCCTGTCGATGTCCATAGCCAAAGAAATAGAACGACCATCACGGCGGGTTTGGCAAGGCATTCCAAACGTCCCCATTTTTTCCACAGAGCCAGCGACTCAAGCGCGGCGAAACCAAGCGCAACGATCCAAAACATGTTTATTGTGCTCCTGTTGCAAATCGTACCATAATTTTCAGCATGTCATTGTGAGCACACTTCGCGAATCGATCTTCTCGTTAAACATGAGATTGCTCACTTGCACCGCACCGCGTTCGGCGCAGTGCAGGTGTCGTCGGAAAGAGCAGAAAGCCCTCCTCATAATGACAAGTAATTTAATGCTATACTGCGGACATGGCAACCAAAACCGTAAAGCTCAACTGGAACCCCGAAGAGGAGTTCACCCTGCAAGACAACAGTGGATATGTTGTCCCGATGAAACCGAAAGGAGTGAGCGCTTCCGACCTGCTTTCGATGGCGCTGGCTGGATGTTCCTCCCATGATGTCGTTGATATTCTAAAAAAGCAAAGAATGGATTTGCGCGAGTTGAAAGTTTCCGCCACATCCATTCAGGATGATGATCCGCCCTGGCGTTTTCGCAAGATCCACGTCCATTACAAGGCTGTAGGCAAGGGAATCGATCCCGAAAAACTCAAGAAGGCCATTCTGCTCAGTCAGGAAAAGTATTGCTCGGTTTATGTCACCCTGCGCGATGCGGTTGAAATCACCTTCGACTACGAGGTTGTGGAAGCATAACAAGCGCAAACCCAATAAGGGTGACAGTCATTTTGTATGTGACTGTCACCCTTATTATTTACTTGAGTTTAGAGATCAAAGTACCTTAACAAGAAATGGAACTTGCTGATAAAGTTTCTGAGTGAGCGAAAACAAATTGATCAGCGAGTTCCGAAAAGCAGTATGCCAAAGTC
>DAOUAS010000090.1:0-2935 GCA_034433295.1 Anaerolineales bacterium
TGCCACGGGACTGCTTTGGAAAGGCTGTGACGTAAAAGTTGTTGTATTCAAAACAGGAGGTATGCTGGAGCCTGAATTAAGAAAAAACAATATTCCCATCCTGGATCTTGGCAGGAGGGGATATAAGGACCTGCCGGCGGTTTTCCTAAAGCTGCGGACAATATTAATCGATGAGCGGCCGGATATTCTATATAGTTTTCTCCCGGCATCGAACATCTGGTCTGGTTTAATGAAAATTCACATGCCACGGCTGACAGTGGCATGGGGAATACGGGCATCGATGGACTTCTTCAGGAAGGGCTTGTGGGCGCGGCTGAATCGTGTTATCGAGACATGGCTTTCCCAAAAAGTAAACCGGATATTCGCAAACTCACATGCCGGAAAGTTATATATTCAGGAACGCGGCTACCCCAAAAGTAGAATCACAGTCATTCCCAATGGCATCGATCTTGAACGCTTTCAACCAACACCAAACGCCAGTTTGCGCGCCCAATGGGGAATTTCCCCCTCCTACAAGTTGATTGGCATGGTTGGACGTTTGGATCCGATAAAAAATCATTTACTTTTTTTGCAGGCAGTTTCTTTGCTTCGTCAGTCACATAAAGATTTGCGCTTTGTATGTGTAGGCGGTGCGGAAAAGCATCATGAAGAGGAATTGAAAAGGAAAGCGCAAGAACTGGGTTTGGGCGATCGTCTCATCTGGGCGGGTGAACTTGCCGATATGACCGCCGTTTATAATTCGCTCGACATATTGGTTCTTCCCTCGAGCTCGGAAGGTTTTCCAAACGTGGTCGCCGAAGCCATGGCTTGTGGCGCGCCTTGTGTTGTGACCGATGTGGGAGATGCCGCCATGATCGTTGGGGGTGCGGGAGTGGTTGTGCTTCCAAACGACCCGGCGGCGCTCAAGGACGGGATTCTTTCGATGCTGCAAAGATTATCGGAAGACTCGTCGCTTAAACACCGCGTTCGACAGCGAATCGTCGAAAACTTCAGCATGGACCTTCTGGTGGGGCGTACGCTGCAAGCACTGGAAGATTTACTCGAAAACAAAGGTTGATGGCATGTGTGGAATTACAGGATTTATTTTTCCGAAAAAGCAAAACACAGAAGAGGAACTGCGTTCGATTGCACGGCAAATGACCGATTCCATCGGGCATCGCGGTCCCGACGACTCAGGCGCATGGGTGGATGCCGGCGCGGGCGTGGTTCTCGGCTTTCGCCGCCTGGCCATCCTCGACCTTTCGCCCACCGGTCATCAGCCCATGCTCTCGGCGAACGAACGATATGTCATTGTCTTCAACGGCGAAATCTACAATTTCGGCGAACTGCGCGAGTCCCTGATTGGGCGTGGGCATTCGTTTCGCGGCACGTCGGACACCGAAGCCATCCTTGCGGGCTTCGTCGAATGGGGTGTGGAGCAAACCGTCCGCCGTTTGAACGGCATGTTTGCCATTGCGTTATGGGATCAAGAGGCGCGCGCGCTTTACCTGATTCGGGATCGTCTGGGTATCAAACCCTTGTATTACGGCTGGCAGGGTGGTGTGTTCCTTTTCGGCTCGGAGTTGAAATCCCTCCGTGCCCATCCCAATTTCCACGCCGAAGTTGACCGCGACGCGCTGGCGCTATATTTGCGATACGCCTACGTGCCTGCGCCGCATTCCATTTATCGCGGTATCGAAAAACTCCCGCCGGGGAACCTTCTCCGCGTGGCGTTCGATCAAGCACAGCCGCTGGAATCCATGCGCGCATATTGGTCTGCCACTGACGTTATCGAATCTGGTAAACAGAACCCGTTTGACGGCACAGAACCTGAAGCGGTGGATGAATTGGATGCGCTGCTGCGCGAATCCGTCCGCTTCCGAATGATCGCAGACGTGCCGCTGGGGGCGTTTCTTTCCGGCGGAATCGATTCGTCCCTGATCGTTGCGTTGATGCAGGTGCAGAGCAATCGCCCTGTCAAAACGTTCACCATTGGCTTTCATGAAGCCAGATTCAATGAAGCAGCCTATGCGAAGGAAGTCGCCCGTCATTTGGGGACCGATCACACCGAGTTGTATGTTACGCCGGATGAAGCCATGGGCGTGATTCCCAATCTGCCGTTCCTGTACGATGAGCCGTTTGGCGATTCTTCACAAATCCCCACCTACCTGGTTTCGAAACTCGCGCGGGAGCATGTCACCGTTTCGCTTTCGGGGGATGGCGGCGATGAATTGTTTGGCGGTTATTCGCGTTATTTCCGGGCGCAAAATGCCTTGAATTCCATGGGATGGATTCCATTTTCGCTGCGGCGCGCACTGGGAGGGTTGAGCGGCGGCATTTCCGAATCGTTCGCGAAAAACAACATCCAAAACCTTGCCGCGTTGAGCACCAAATTCTTTTTCCTGTCCGAAGTCCTCAATGCCGAACATCCGCAGGATTTATACCTGCGGCTCGTTTCGCAGTGGGAACACCCGGATCGAATTGTGAGGGATGGAAAAGAATCCGCAACGATTTTCGAGGTCCCATCTCCACGCGGGTTGAATTACATCGAAAGAATGATGTCCCTCGACCTTGTGACCTATCTTCCCGATGATATCCTCGTCAAATTGGATCGCGCCAGTATGGGCGTCAGCCTGGAGGGACGCGTTCCCTACCTCGACGATCATCGCGTTGTGGAGTTCGCATGGCGTCTGCCGTTTGGGATGAAAATAAGGAACGGGCAAAACAAATGGCTGATGCGCCAGGTCTTGTACCGTTACATCCCCAAAGAACTTATCGAACGCCCAAAGATGGGGTTTGGCGTCCCAATCGACTCATGGCTGCGCGGTCCCTTGCGCGATTGGGCTGAGGCATTATTGGATGAAAACCGAATCAAAAGCGAGGGATACCTGAAACCCGAATTAATTCGCAGGCGGTGGAACGAACATATTCAAAACCGAAAGAACTGGCAATATCC
>DAOUAS010000091.1:0-5547 GCA_034433295.1 Anaerolineales bacterium
CCGCATGGGCGCAATTGAAGATGACCCCGCAAACAAGGAGCTTTTCTTTTGGGCAATGGGTGAATGGGAAGCCATTGATAAAAATGACAAGAGTCACTTAACCATGTCGATCAAGCGCGTTTCGGCAGGTCAATATACTTTTATCTCAATAGACGAGTCAGCCAATTTTTGCGATGGCGGTCCTGGAAAGGCTGAGTTCAAGGCTGGTACGTTTTCGAATATTGCCGCGGGCGCCTTCGAGTTCGTGTGTGATTCCGGCGGTAATAGTGGAAACGTCGAATATCAATTCACATACAATAGAACCAGTGATCAAATTGTAAGTGCCGATGGTATTACCTGGAACAGAAAAAAGTGAAATGTAGTGTTTTTCACGCCATCACCGCCCCCTCCATTAACAACAACCACTCCTTCGTAGGCAATCCATCTCCGCCACCGTAGCCGTGGAGTTTTCCATCCGCGCCAATAACCCGGTGACAGGGAATCACCAGCGGCATGGGATTGGTGGCGTTGGCTCGTCCGACGGCGCGATAGGCATGCGGACGGTCAATCTCCCTGGCAATGTCGATATAGGTGCGCGTTTCTCCATAAGGGATGCGAAATACCGCCTGCAAGGCTTCGCGTTGGAACGGGGTGAAGTGCGTCCAGTCAACGGGAATGGTGAAAGCCGTCCGTTTGCCTTTCAGATATTCGCCGATTTCCTTTGCGTAGGGGCGGGTAACTTTGGGGTTTGATGCAACCTCGGCTTTCAGGCGCAGGAGGTAGGCGTCCAACTCTCGTTGGGACTTGGCCCATTCAACGGCAACCAGCCCCAGGGCGGAGACTGCGAAGCGCAAGTCCCCAAGCGGAGTGCGATTCAACTCTCCAAGATAAACTTTGAGGGAAGGGAAGTTCATTTTTGCCATTCTCCATCCGAATCGTTTACATTCTTGTTAATTGTCGGACAATCGTAGGGCAGTCGTAGGTTTAGCGTCAAGTAGTATCAGGGCAATCATGATAAATTTGGCGCTGTAAGGTGATTTCTCTTCTCCTCCTTTCAAAGGGAACCGCGGTCGGCGTCCGCGGTTCTCGGCGTTAAAAGGGAGTTATGGCAGTATAATCGCGTTATCAAACTCTTGCGAGGGTAACATGCCTGTACAAATTACGATCATCGGTCTTGGACAAATTGGCGCTTCGATGGGACTGGCGCTCGCGGCTCACAAGGGTTCCATCTTGCGCGTGGGTCATGACAAAAAACGCGAAGTGGAACGCGAAGCCCAGCAAAAAGGTGTGGCGGATAAAATGGAACACAACCTGCCTGCGGCGGTGCGGGATGCAAAACTGGTGGTGCTGTCCATACCTGTCAGCCAGGTGAAGGAGACTTTGGAATTCATCGCCCCTGATTTGCAGGAGGGCGCGGTGGTTTTGGATACATCCCCCATCAAGGCGGGCGTGCAACAATGGGCAAAGGAAGTTTTACCCGATGGAAGATATTACGTGGGACTCGCGCCTGCGTTTGGACCCGATGCGTTGCATACTTTTGAGACCGGTCTGACCGCCGCCCGTCCTGACCTGTTTTCAAAGGGTCTTTTCCTGGTGGATGCCCTTCCCAACACGCCTGAAGAGATTGTGGTTCTGGCGATGGATTTTGTCCGCCTGCTGGGTGCCGAGCCTGTGCTTGCTGATTTCGTTGAATCGGACGGCTTGATGTCCGTCGTGCATTTACTTCCGCAACTGGTTGCCGCGTCCCTGCTCAACGCGACCATCGATCAGCCCGGCTGGTTGGATGCGCGCAAGGTGGCGGGCCGCACCTATGCAACGGTCACTTCGGCAATAGACCACCAGGATGAGATTGATTCCCTGCGGATGGCTGTTTTGCAGAACCGCGCGAATGTTGTCCATGCGCTGGATGTAACCATCGCCGCCCTGCGCGGTTTGCGCGATGACATCGAAAAGGAAGACGATGACGGTGTAGCGCTGCGCTTGGAATCCGCATCGAAGGGGCGTCAGCGCTGGATGAACGAGCGGTTTGCCGCCGAGTGGACAAATTCCAAACGGGACGAAAAACCCGATTATCCATCGATGTCTGAAAGGATGTTTGGCAGCTTGTTTGCCAGGAAACCCCGCAAGAAATGACCTGTTACTGCTACATCGTCCAATGCAGTGATGGAACCTTCTACACCGGCTGGACGACCGATCCCGAACGGCGGGTGGCTCAGCATAACAAAGGCATCGGCGCAAAATATACCAGCGCCCGCCGCCCAGTCAAGTTGGTTTATTTGGAGGAGCATCCAAATCGAACCTTCGCCATGAAGCGAGAACTTGCGATCAAGAAGATGAAGCGGATTCAGAAAAATAAGCTGACCGAAGGCTGGAAAAAGAAGAAAAGACGATAAAAGCACAAGACCCTGAATATTCTCAGGGTCTTGTGCTGCCTGCGTACTTGTTTACTTGCTCAATCTGTGAACAATGGCAAATGTCCCAGTGAAACAACACCAGCCCATTTGGCGCGGTCACCTTCGGTGAGGATCGAAGCTTCAGCCACCACCGTCGAGTTGGTTTTATTCAAAATCATCCGCATCCCCTGCAGGGTGGAGCCGGTGCTGATGACATCGTCCAGAATGATCGCCTTCTTGTGCTGGATAAGGTCGCGGTCCTTTTCATCCAAAATCAATACCTGCGGCTGACCGGTGGTAATCGAAAGCGTCTCCGCCCGCACCGCGTCGCCCATGTATGGTTTGTACGTTTTCCGCAGGATGATATATGGCTTCTTCAATTCAACTGACAACGCATGTGCCAGTGGGATGGATTTGGCTTCCGCCGTCACGAGGATGTCGTGTTCGATTCCTTCGAGTTTTTTGGCGAGTTCGCGCGCACTGGCTTGTACCAATTCGGTATCGCCCAAAATATTGAGGATGGCGATTTTCAGCCCCGGTTTAATTTCGAACAAACGCAGGTCGCGTTTTACGCCTGCGATTTCAATCGAATAATACTGATGGTTGGACATGAGCATTCTCCACAAAAAATTATCTGGCGGGGCAAGTTTATCATAACTTGATATAGAAAATTTGTGCTATACTTTGCCCATGTCCATCACCCGCGCATCCGACATCGGAAATTATCTCTACTGCCGCCGCGCCTGGAAATATCGCAGGAACGGAGTCGAATCGGAGAACCAGGCGGAACTTGCCGCCGGGACCGAACTCCATCGACGGCATGGACTCAAGACCCTTTCCGCTTCCATCTTGCGGACCGTAGGGCTGATTTTGCTGCTGGCGGCTGTCCTCACGCTGACGGCTTATTGCGCCGCCCAATTGTGAACATGCTCTACCTCGCCCTTGCCCTGCTCCTGCTCCTCATTGCCCTGTACTTCTTCCGCCAATCCAGCCGCCAGCGGAAGGAAGCAGGTTTGCCCGGCGGACGGATTATCTACACCGATACGCGCGGATGGGGCAAATTGGAGAAGCCGCTGTTTTATCCCGCAATGGATTTGACAGGCAAGCCCGATTATCTTGTTGAACAAAACGGCAAAATCATCCCTGTCGAAGTCAAGTCTGGACGTGCGCCCGAAGCGCCCTATGACTCGCACATCTATCAACTTGCGGCGTATTGTCTGTTGGTCGAGAAGACCTATCATTTCCGCCCGCCGTATGGGATCATCCACTACGAAAACCGCGATTTTGCCGTGGACTACACCCATGAACTGGAACAATCCTTGGTTGACCTGCTTGTGGATATGAAACGCGACGAACACAAAAAGGATGTCCCCCGCTCGCATGAACAACCCGGTCGTTGTGCCAAATGCGGCTATCGAAATGTATGCGACCAGAAGCTGACTTGAAAGCGAGTCAAAGGTCAAAATTCAGCAGACCTTCAACCTTCGACTTTTGACAGAATTTCATCCTTCATAATTCATCCTTTTCCTTTCCTCCTTTGCTCTTATAATTGTCGCGATGTCCAAATCCTTCCTGCCAAAACGTCCCGTGATTACGGCGTATCCCAGAATGCCCGAAGCCTTTGCGGAAGCGCAGGCTATGTCTGCCTTTCTCAAGGAAAAAGGTGTCGATGCGCCCTTCGGCTCCCTGTATGACAGTGACCTTCGCAAGCGTGTCAAAAATGGACAGTATGACATGCTCATCGCTGTTGGCGGCGATGGCAGTGTTTTGCGCGCCGGACATTTGTGCGCTCCCAGCGGAGTCCCCATTTTGGGCGTCAACCTCGGCAGGCTGGGATTCCTGATCCAGATCGAACGCCACGAGTGGCGCGAGTACTTCGAAAAACTGCTCAACGGCGAAGCCTGGATCGAGAATCGCATGATGCTGCGCGCGGAACATATCCGTTCTGGCGAGAGTCTCGGCACATCGAATGCTTTGAATGAAGTCGTGGTCGCGCGCGGACAGAACCTGCGCCCGATTCGTTTGGTTGCCTCGGTGGATGGACGTCGCCTCACCAGTTATGTTGTGGATGGGTTGATCGCCTCCACCGCCACAGGCTCCACCGCCTACGCGCTCGCCGCGGGCGGACCCATCCTGCCTCCTGAGTTGCGCAACATCCTCCTCGTGCCAATTGCCCCGCATCTTTCTGTGGACCGCGCCGTTGTTCTCTCCGAAGGCTCGTCGGTCAGCATCGTCGTCAACAGCGAAAACTCCGTCCTCAGCGTGGACGGTCAGCCGCCCATCCTCTTGATGGAGGACGATCAGGTGGATGTAACCGTTGCCGATGTCACCGCGCAATTCGTCCGCTTTGGCGACCCCGGCTATTTCTACCGCAACCTCACCGCGCACATGAACGAAAACTCTTTGGGATTCCCACAATGACAGATTCAGAAACCATTTCCACTGTAAATTATTGTTATGCCCACTCCACCCGCGAGACCAGTCTGCGTTGTAAACGCTGCGAACGTTACATGTGCGCCTCCTGCTCTGTCCGCACCCCCACGGGTTATCTATGCAAGGATTGCGTGAAGTCGCACCAGAAATCCTTCGATACCGCTGAATGGTACGATTACATATCAGGCTTTGTCGTTGCCTCGCTTCTTTCCGGGGTGGCGGCATTCCTTGTCACGTTGATTGGCGGTATTGGCTTCTTCGGCTGGTTTCTGATTGCGGCGGGCGCGCCAGTCGCAGGGACAGCCATCGCAGAAAGCGTCCGTTTTGTGACCCGCCGTCGCCGCTCGAAAAATCTGTTCATCACGGTGGCTGTCGGTGTCGTGATTGGCGCGCTGCCCATTGCTTTGGTCCAATTGTTATCCATGAATCTATTTGGCATTCTTTTTCAAGCCATTTATCTCGTGATTGCCGTGCCGCTTGTCTACAGCCGACTCTCCGGAATTCAACTATTTCGATAACCTATGCTTACCGAACTTCACATCCAAAACTTCGCCATCATCGACAAACTCGACCTGCGCTTCGATTCGGGTCTGATCATCCTCACGGGTGAAACCGGCGCGGGCAAATCAATCATCCTCGACGCGATGGTCATGCTCATCGGCGGCAAAGCAGACACCACCTTCGTCCGCACCGACGCGGATACCGCTTTTGTCGAGGCGGTTTTCCATCTCACAGGTTCCGA
>DAOUAS010000092.1:0-9062 GCA_034433295.1 Anaerolineales bacterium
AAGGGTCAGCGAAGAGTCTCGTTTTCAGGGTGTTTTCGAGCAAAATCCGGGTTTCTTCGTCGCTTCGCTCCTCAGAATGACACTCATAAAGGATTTTGCATACACACCCTAGTATTTGCTCTTTCTTTTGGTATTAAAGGATATTCTTCTATCTCTGATTCGATTTACGCTGCAATCATAGACACTATTGCAGCTGCTTTATTGTCTTCCTAAAACCACTGCCTATGGCAGTGGTAGGGTGAAAAGGTTCTACCGTGATGAGTAATTGAAAGAGAAGTCGTGAAAATTTTATCAGCTACAAAAGCGGTCGAAAAAAGTGGTTACTTTGAATTACAGACTCTCAATCTTGAATTTATCATGGCAGGAACGCTCTCCAAAAGCCACCGCCTATGGCGGTGGTAGTTTACTGAAAGAAGGACGTGTCGTGTTTGGATATAACCGAACGCACTGCCTCTTAAGTGGGCATTTCCCACAATAAATAGCAATAACGAGATTTGGGAAGAATATTCCAAAACAAAAGGCTCTGGACAATTTCTCCAAAGCCTTTTCAGTCTTGAGCGTAGAGGCGAGTACCTCACTCTTATTTGGTGCTGAATTACCTCAATCTTTCCGCCACTTCCTTAACTTGGAGCTCTTCAGCGGGCACAATCTCTTTCAAGGTAAATTCGTTCATGGATAAAAAGCCTTTTGATATTGAGGATATTTGCATTATATCCGCGAATGAAATGATGGGAAAATCAAACTTGACGCAAGTGCGCCAATGGCGTATACTACCTCTACCATGCAATTCATCGAAACCAGTGTGTTTACCCGCCAGGTCACATCTTTGCTAACAGACGAAGAATATCGTCAATTGCAAATTGCGTTGGTGTCCCATCCAGACGCGGGCGCAATCATTCAACACAGCGGAGGTCTGCGAAAAATACGCTGGTCGAAGGGTGAACATGGAAAGCGTGGCGGGGTACGTGTGATTTACTATTGGGTTACAAAGGAAAATCAAATCCTGATGCTTTTTATGTACCCCAAGAATGTGCAGGACGATTTATCGCCGCAACAATTAAAGGTTTTACGTGAGATTGTAGAGAAGGAGTTCAAATGAAAGACGAACTGTTCAACGAATTGGTATCCAGCGTCCGCGAGGGCGGAAGGATTTTACGCGGAAAAGCCAGTCCATCCCGCAAGTTTGTGATCGAAACGCCCGATGTGAAGAAAATACGCGCAGACTATAAACTTTCGCAAATCGAATTTGCCGCATTGATGGGAATCAGCGTAAGCACGTTACGCAATTGGGAGCAGGGACGCCGCACGCCCGAAGGCTCGGCGCGGGTCTTGTTGCAGGTTGCCGCAAAGCATCCCGAAGTGATATGGGATGTGGTCAAGGTGAAGTCAACAGCGGCGTAAATTGCCAGACAACACAAAAGGCTCTGGACATTTTCTCCAAAGCCTTTTCATTCTTGAGAGATAAGATTGCCCCGCCCCTGCACTCTCTATAACGAAATTACTTCATCCTCTCCGCCACAATCTCCGCCACGTCCTTGACCTGGATAGTCCCGCCGTCCGCCTTGGTTGCGTCATTCATCATCGTCAGGCAGAATGGACATCCCACCGCAACCGTGCCAGCGCCGGTCGCTTTGGCTTCGGCGAAGCGCGCTTCGTTGACTCGCGCCGAGCCTGGCTCTTCTTCCTTCCACATCTGCGCGCCGCCTGCTCCACAGCAGAAGGCTTTGGCTTCGTTGCGCGGCATTTCAATCGTCAACGCGCCCGCAGACTTCAACGTTGTGCGCGGAGCCTCAAACGTTTGATTATGCCGTCCCAAATAGCATGGGTCATGGAACGTAACTTTCAACTCGCCTGCACTGAGCCCAGTCGAAGTGTCACTCGTAACTTGCAACTGAATCTTCCCCGCCCCAACCAACTCATTGATCAACTGCGTGTGATGGATGACTTCGTAGTTTCCACCAAACGCAGGGTATTCGTTCTTGAGCGTATGCAGACAGTGCGGACAAGTCGTCACGATGCGCTTCGGCGCGACCTCGTTCAAGATTTCCACATTCTGTGTCGCCAAGCCAAAGAAGATGTCCTCGCGTCCCGCGCGACGAGCCGAGTCACCTGTGCAGGCTTCGTTCTTGCCAAGCACCGCAAAACTGACTCCCGCCGTGTTCAAAATTTTGGCGAAGGCTTGCGCTGTCTTCTGCGCACGGACATCGGTTGCGGGAGCGCATCCCACCCACCACAAAATGTCAGGTTCGGGGTTCTGCTCGATGGCCGGCACCTTCAATCCATCCGCCCACTTCATGCGGTCAGCCTGCGAAACATTCCACGGGTTCATATTGCGTTCCATGCCCTTGAATGCAGACTCCAACTGCTTGGGGAAGGAGCTTTCCATCATCGAAAGATTTCTGCGAATGTCGAGAATGTCGCGCATCGGTTCGTTGCCCACGGGGCAGATATCGACACACGCGCCGCAGGACGTGCAAGCCCAAACCGCTTCTTCTGAAATCAACTCGGTCATCGCCACGTCCGTCGTGCCGCCGCCGTTGAAATGATAGCGCTTGTTGATCTCCAGCGCGGCGGGCGAAAGCAGCTTGCCCGTGTTGTATTCGGGGCAAACCTCCTGACAACGGAAGCACATGATGCAGGCGTAGCTGTCCATGATCTGCTCCCAGCCGAGGTCTTTCATCTTTGCCGCGCCAAACTGCTCGATAGACTGATCTTCGAGATTGATATAACTTAACTCCCCGATGGATTTCCGCGCAGGCTTCACCGCAAAATTGATCGGGGCGAAGAAGACATGAATATGTTTCGAGTACGGGAAATAGGGAAGGAATGCGACGACTGCGCCGATGGACAGCCAGAAGGCAACGTGTTCACCCACGACGAGGGCTGTGGGATTCATCCCCGCCCAAAGCTGGGACACAACCGAGATGCTTGGCTGCCAGCTGTCAGTGTGGTTGTGCAAAGCCAGGAAGAAGGATTCGCCCAAAAAACGCATCAGGTTGTGGATGAAGATGAACGTCGCCACAATCGCCGAGTCACGTAGGATGCCAAACCGCGCTTTTGGATTCAGCAGGGTCGTCTCGCGCGTGGTCAGGGTGGCGGGTCGCAAAATGAAACGGCGGATTGCCAGCGCCACGATACCGACGATAATCAGCACATTGACGATGTCTGCCAGCAATCGGTACAGTTCGCCGAACAAGCCTGTGTTATCGAGGAGTTTGAAATCCGTGAAGGCGTAGATCAAGTCCGCGAGGTTGATCAGTAGGAAAGAGAGAAAGCCCCAGCCAACCAGCCCGTGCAGGATGCTCGTCCACAGGCGGAGACGAAAAACGGGCTGGAACAATCCCACTTTGAGGATGAGTTCACAGACCCGTTTGTAAACCAGCGTCCAGTCTATTTTCCCGTGTCCGCTGTTGATGTGACCCATGATGCGGGCAAAGCCACGGTAGGTGTAGTACAACGATGCGATTGTGGCAAGGACAAACAAGACCTTTTCAACGAGTGTGAGCATGGCGTCTCCTATGAATGTCACTACAAACCATCCTTTGCAATGATGAAGGATGGCGAAAAATGACGGATTTTGAATAGTTTAGCACAAATTTGGAAAATAAAAAAAGTCACAGGTCATGCTTTGCCTGTGACTTCCCTCGTTATTTACTTTCAACCCGCCACGAACCAACAGTCCCGGCCTCTTTTCTTGGCCTCGTACATGGCTGTGTCTGCGCGATTGAGCAGGCTATCCCACGTATCCACGCCGGGTTGGAATTGCGCCACGCCGATGCTGATGGTGACTTTGAGGACATGCCTGTTTACCGGCACCTCGGTCTCGCGCACCCACTTACAGAGACGGGCAGCCTGTTCCGAGGCTTCGGAGGAGGAGGTGTTTGGCAACAGGAGTAAAAACTCCTCGCCGCCATAACGTCCCACCACGTCGGGGTGACGGATGTGGTCGCGCAATTGGTAGGCGATATGCCTCAGTACCTCGTCCCCCACCAGATGACCGAAGGCGTCGTTGACCTTCTTGAAAAAGTCCACATCCACCACGGAAATGGAAAATGGGGTGTTGTAACGCTCGGAACGCAGCACTTCGTCCTGGAGTTTGCGGACGATCATGCGGCGGTTGGGCAGGAAGGTCAGCGCGTCCACATTGGAGAGTTCGTCCACTTGCGCCACCACCGCCTCGACTTCCTTCTGTTTGTTGCTGGCGATCTTCTTGGCGGATTCGCTTTCCACCTGGAACATGGTCACCCGGCGGTTCAGGCGCTGGATGATTTCATGCACAGATTTGTCCGTATCGAAGCGTTCGGCAACGAAAACCTGGCGTTCATCGGCAAGTGGAATAAAGGCGCAGTCGCAGAAGATGGTTTTTTCCTCTTCGTCGGGGCCCAGTTCAACCACGAATGGATCGCGTCGTTTCGCGTTCAATTTATCGTGAACCTTGGCTCTCTCGTTTTCCGGGAAACATTCCTGCAATTTCCCCGCCTCGGGGCTTTTCTCCTTGTAAGCGTCGAAGGCTGGATTCCACCAAACCAGCGCGCCGTCACCTTCCACAAGCGCGATCATGGCGTGGACATGCTTGAGGATTTCTCCCATATCATTTGCTGTGATCAGGTCCGCCAGTTGTTTCATGGGACGATTTTACCATTTGGAAAATTTCGCTTACCTTGCAAATTTAGAACAATCTGACCCGGCGTTACCTCGCGCCCCGTCTCCCAAACTGACGTTCCAGCGCGTCCACCGAAAGGTGGATCATCGTCGGTCTGCCATGCGGACAGGTGCGCGGCGAGTTGCAGGCTTCGAGGTCGTTGAGCAGGGCGCGCTGCTCTTCGGTGGTGAGGGTTTGTCCGCCCTTGACCGCCAGCCGCTTGCAGACCCGCGCCGCCAGTTTCGCTTCGGTTTCGGTTTGCAGGGGCGATTCATCTTCCTCGAAGTCTTCGACCAAAGCCCTCAGCGCGGACGATGGGTCGCCGCCTGAAAATAAAACCGGCATGGCCCGGACCTGAAAGGTGTTCGTGCCAAACTCCTCCACCTCGAATCCGAAGTGATTCAAAAACGGCAGTTGCGATGTCAACGCCTTTGCAGATTGCGGCGGCAGGGTCACGACTTCGGGCGCAAGCAAAGCCTGCGACGGGATGCTCTTTTTATCATGCTGCGCCATCAACTTCTCGAACAGAACCCGCTCGTGCGCCGCGTGCTGGTCGATGAGGTACAAGCCATCGGGTCCCTCGGCAACGATGTAGGTCGAGCCGACTTGACCGATGAGACGGAGGAGGGGGACGCTTGCAAAAGAATTTTCGATTGACGATTGACGATTGACGATTTCTTCTGCTTTTTGACTTTCGCCTCCCGCATTCGGCAACTGACCACTGTCCACTGATAACTGATCACTCGAATGCCCAATACTCCAGTCAATCCCAATTTCTCTTTTCTCTGGAGCGCTTCGCCCCCCCCACAGTTGCGGAGAGACAGAGGCGACGGGTGTGTAAGCCAGCAATGCTTTTCGCGCGGCGCGTTGGACGAAGCTGAAAACCTTGTCCTGACTTCTGAATCGGACTTCGGCTTTGGTCGGGTGAACATTTACGTCCACATCTTCGGGAGCAAGGTCCAGGAACAACACTGTGAGCGGATACCGTCCGACCATCAGCAGGGTGTGATAGGCTTGCAGCAGGGCGGTGGTCAACGAGAATTCCTGCACCCAGCGACCATTGACGAAGAAGGTGATTTCCTTGCGGTTGGAGCGGGTCAACGAAGTGGGGCTGATGAAACCTGTTAAAGTCATTCCTTCATTTACATCCATCACTTCGAGCATCTGCTTGGCAACTTCCACGCCGTACAGGGCGGCGAGAATGGCGCGACGGTCGCCGTCACCCGCAGTTTGCAAGGTGACCTGCTTGCCGTCGGTGACTTTGAATCTCACGTTTGGATACGCCAGCGCATAGCGAGTCACCAGCGCGTCGATGGCGCGGCGTTCGGTCACATCGGCTTTCAAGAATTTCAAACGGGCAGGGACGTTGTAAAACAAATTCTCCACGCGCAGCACCGTGCCCACGGGCGCGCCAACTTTTTCCACCTTGCCCGCAATGCCGCCATCCACCCGCAGACGAGCGCCTTCCTTTGCAGATGCCACACGCGAGGTGATGGTCATGTGCGAGACGGAGCCAATCGAAGCCAGCGCCTCGCCGCGAAAGCCCAAAGTCTGGATGTGGAACAGGTCATCGGACTGAACCAGCTTCGAGGTCGCATGGCGGGCGGCCGCCAGTTCCAATTCGTCGGCTGGAATCCCGCAGCCATCGTCCGCCACTTCGACCAGAGTCCGCCCTGCATCTTCAATCGAAATGGAAATGCTTTTCGCGCCAGCGTCCAGCGCATTCTCGGTTAATTCCTTGACCACAGACGCGGGACGCTCGACCACCTCGCCCGCCGCGATTTGCGAAGAGACCTCGGAGGATAAAAGACGAATAGGCATGGGGGCATTATAATCTCCCCATGAAATTTACAACCATTTTCTTCGACCTCGACGACACCTTGTATCCCCCGCACGTGGGGCTGTGGAGCGCGATCAAGGCGCGCATGAACGATTACATGAACAAGCATATGAATATCCCAGTTGAGGAGATTCCAAAACTGCGCGAAAAATATTACCTGCAATATGGGACCACGCTACATGGCTTGCAGCGACATCACAACGTGGACGTGCAGGATTACCTGGCTTATGTGCATGACCTGCCCCTCGGCGACTACCTGACCCCCGACCCTGCCTTGCGCTCGATCATCGCCTCGCTGCCAACCCGCAAGCTGATCTTCACCAACGCGGACGTTTCCCATGCTGAAAGAGTCCTCGCCACGCTCAACCTGCGCGATTTATTTTCAGCCATCGTGGATGTGAACGCCATCGACCCGTATTGCAAGCCTATGCCCGAATCTTTCAACATTGCGATGAAGACGGCAGGCGAGACCGATCCCTCTCGCTGTGTGATGATCGACGACCTGGCGCGAACCACCCGCGCTGCAAAACAGGTTGGCTTGTCCAGTATTTTGTACGGCGGGATTGCGGTCAACGGCGACGCGGATGCCAGCCTTTCAGATTGGAATGAGTTGCGCGGGATTTTGGAAAGGATTTCGTAGGTCAGGCTTTTAGCCTGACGCTTGTTTTGGCGGGTTGGAAACCCGCCCTACGGAGAATTTTTATGGAAGAACATAAAGCGGTTCTCGGCGCATTGTTTTTCATTCTCATGGTCATTGGCGCGAACTTCGTGATGTATGGAATCGTGCGAGGCGCGACACGGTCAAAAGGGAAAGGCTTTTGGGAAACCTTCGGCAATGCCATGAACGCATCCACAAAAAAGAAAACCGATGAGATGGAAGAACTTCGCAAAAAAATGGAAGAACTACAAAAGGGCGGGAAGGAATAATTCCCAAGCCTCCCGCCTTTGTCGCTTACATCGCCTTCTCCAAAATTTCCGTCAACTCCGATTTGTTCAGCACAATCGGGTTGCCCTTGGTGCTGCTCGCCTTCATCGCCTTTTCCACCGCCTCCGGGATTCGCGACGCGGTCATGCCGTGCGCCGCAAGTGGGGGGATGTTCAAGTCACGGGCGAGTTCGGTCACCCATTTCAAACCATCCTGCGCGACGGCGTTTTTATTCCCGGTCACGATCTGCGCGACCTCGTCATATTTTGAAATTGCAGGATGCCCCGCCTGAAGCGACTGCAACGCCTTGAGATTCGCCTCCATCACCAGTGGAAGCAGCCGGGCGCAAATTGCTCCGTGCGGCGCATGCAGCATCCCGCCCAGCGGACCCGCAAATCCATGCACGGTTCCCAGCGCGGCATTTGCCATCGCCAGCCCGCCAAACAGACTCGCCAGCGACATTCCCTCCCGCCCCGAAACGTCCGCGCCGTTTTCACAAACCCGTCGCAGAGACCCCGCCGCAAACCGAATCCCTTCGCGGCAAATGGCGTCGGTCATCGGGTTTGCCTTGATCGAAACGAACGGCTCGATCAACTGGGTCAGCGCGTCCAACCCCGAAGTGGCGGTGATCGCGGGCGGCAGGTCATAGGTCAACTCGGGGTCCACCAGCGCAAGGCTCGGCAGCATCATCGGGCTTCGCAGGCTCACCTTCACCGCATGTTCCGGCGACTCGATCACCGCATTGCGCGTCACCTCCGTGCCGGTCCCCGCGGTAGTCGGGATGGCGATGTACGGCAGCGGTTTGACCGCAAGCGTCTGTCCCCTGCCGATGACTTCGAGATAATCCAACACGTCGCCGGGGTTGGTTGCCAGCGCCGAAACCGCCTTGCCCACGTCAAGCGCACTGCCGCCGCCCAAGCCGATGACCATGTCACAGCCTGCGGCGAGCTTCGTCCCCTCGCGCACCACATCGACCGTCGGCTCGCCGTGAACTTCGAATTCGATATGGGAAATGTCCAGCCCGGAGAGGATATTCCTCACCAGCGGAATCGCGGGCGACGACCTTCCCCTCACCAATAGCAAACGCTTCGCCCGACCCGACAGTTGATCGGACAACCCCCGAACCTTTCCCGCCCCGAAAATGATTTTGTTTGCAGTGGCAAATTCAAAAGAAGACATAAATTTTACCTTCGGACTCCGCTACCAACCTGCATCTTCCGGGAAAATATTCGTGTACTTGATTCCCTGCCTCGACCCAGCCATCATCTCGGTCACGGTGTCGCGCCACTTTGCGTAATGCGCTGTCTCCTTGTGCGCCGCCACAGCCTCCGCCGACCTGTAAACCTCAACCAAAATAAACCGCGTCGGGTCGTCTGCCTGCTGAATGACATCGAACCGCGCAATGCCCGGCTCCTTCACGCTGTTGGACGCATTCTCGATGGTCGCCTGCTTGAACGCCTCGACGAACTTTGGCTTGACATGCGCATGGACATGAACGATATTCATCTTTGTCTCCTCGTGATGACTTGACGGAAAATTTTCACCAATTAAACACCCCAAAAGGATTTTACGCAATTGTTTTTCCCTTCGTGGATGGCGAATTAAAACAAAATCGCCCTTTCACAAGGACGATTTCTGTCGGGGCGAGAGGATTT
>DAOUAS010000093.1:0-1592 GCA_034433295.1 Anaerolineales bacterium
ATTTTTCAGGCAATGAGTCTGGCACAAAAAAGCCAGCCACCGATAAATAGCAATGTCAAGGGTTTGGAGTGTTGGGTTTGAAAAATGATCCTATAACGAAATGACGGTTCTGACACAGAGCCGTTTTTTCGTTTTCCAAATAATTTGTGATATAATCAATAATAATTATCCAAAGATATTTACTATCGAAAGAAACCTCATGACCGATCCAGATGTCCGTTTTAATGAACTGATTGCCGCACTGAAAGAACGCGATTTCCGGCTGACCCCCCAACGAGTCGAGTTGGTGCGCTTGATCGCCGCCAGTGAAGGACATCCCAGCGCGAACCAGTTTTATGAAAAGATAAAACTGAAATTCCCAACCATGAGTCATGCCACGGTCTACAAGACGCTCGCGATGCTCAAGGAAATGAATCAGGTGTTGGAAATCGATTTGCGCGAAGACAGCCATTATGATGGCAATCGGCCCCAGCCCCACCCGCATTTGATCTGCGTGAAATGCAACAAGATCGTCGACGGGGAAGTATCTCTCGATCAGGAATTGATCAGAAGGATGGAGAAAGAATCGGGTTATACAATTTTGCGTCCCCAGGTTTCACTTTATGGATTATGTCCGGATTGTAAAAAAGAGAGTTAGTCCTCTCTTTTTTGCAAATACCGGATAATCATTATCACTTAGAAATCCCTATGAAAAGGATTTCTGAGGCAAGGGAACAGTATGAATAATGGGATTGTGTCATGCTGAGGGACGTTCGTTGTCCCGAAGCATCTCTATCACAATAAATCAGAGACCCTTCGGTCGCGACGAACACGCTTCCTCAGGGCGACACGCCAATTTTTACTTACCCATTATTGACGTAAATACCATCTTTTTTCTGCAAACCACAAACGATTCAAACAACCAAAGGAGAAAATATCATGAGCGAAGAAAGCAAATGCCCGGTTCATAGTCACGTTGCCGGCGGCGGGACAACCAACCAGGACTGGTGGCCAAACCAGTTGAATCTCGACATCCTGCACCAGCATTCCTCCAAGTCCAACCCGATGGACAAGAACTTCAATTACCGTAAGGAATTCAAAAAGCTGAATCTTGCGGCGGTGAAGAAGGACCTCTACAAGCTGATGAAGGATTCGCAGGAGTGGTGGCCCGCTGACTGGGGTCACTACGGCGGTCTGATGATCCGCATGGCGTGGCACAGCGCAGGCACCTATCGCACCGGCGACGGCCGCGGCGGCGGCGGCAACGGCAGTCAGCGCTTTGCACCCCTCAACAGTTGGCCCGACAACGTCAACCTCGACAAGGCGCGCCGTCTGCTCTGGCCAATCAAAAAGAAGTACGGGAAAAAAATCTCGTGGGCTGACTTGATGATCCTCGCCGGCAACTGCGCCCTGGAGTCGATGGGTTTCAAAACCTTTGGCTTCGCCGGCGGACGCGAAGACATCTGGGAGCCCGAAAAGGATATCTACTGGGGCTCCGAAGACAAATGGCTGGGAGACAATCGCTATTCCGGCAAGCGGGACCTCGAAAACCCGCTGGCGGCCGTGCAGATGGGCCTGATCTACGTCAACCCGGAGGGTCCCAATGGAGAACC
>DAOUAS010000094.1:0-39882 GCA_034433295.1 Anaerolineales bacterium
TTGCGCGTCACAATAAAGGTGATTTAGATGGCGCAATCATGGATTACACCGAAGCCATTCGTCTTAAATCTGATTATGCCGATGCTTACAACAATCGTGGAGTTGCACGTCAAGCCAAAGGCGATTTGGATGGCGCGATCAAGGATTACAACAAAGCCATTCGCCTCGAGCCCGATTACGCAGTTGCTTACAATAATCGCGGAAATGCGCTTAAAATCAAAAGCGAATTGGATAGTGCAATCAAGAATTATACCGAAGCCATCCGCCTCAAACCTGATTATGCCCTCGCGTATCGTAATCGCGGCATTGCATGGGACAAAAAAGGCGATGATTATTCTGCACTAGCGGATTTCGAGAAGAGTGTTGAGTTGGGAGATATGGAACCCAATATTCCAGCAAGAATTCGGGAACTCCGCAAGAAAATAAAATAAGCATCCTCTTATCAGATAAGCCAGACCTCCGAGTTTACGTAAACTCGGAGGTCTTTGTTCATGGGATGAGGAGACCTCATCCCTACTTCAACTGTGCCTTGATCTTCTCGGCGGTGTCCTTGTACCCTGCCAGTTTCTCGCGCTCTTTAGCAACCAACGCTGCGGGAGCCTTGTTGACAAAGTCGCTGGAGAGGAGTTTTTCCAGCCGCTCGATTTGGGATTGGGCTTCCTTCAATTCCTTTTCGAGGCGCGGCTTGTCGGCGGCGAGGTCCACCATGCCAGCCAGCGGAAGATAAACTTCCACAGAGCCAACCACAAGGGCAATAGCATCGGCTGGCTTGTCGGCTAGAGATTGGTGAATGGTAATTTGTGATGGGTCAAGACCTGCAAGGGAAGCAATGGTCTGTGACTGTTCTTGAAGCAAGCTGGCTTTATCACCAGCAACGAATTGCGCGGCGAGTTTCTTCGACGGGGCGACAGACTTCTCCGCCCGCAGGTTGCGGATGGAGCGCACGAGTTCTTGAATCAAAGCGAAATCGGCGACCTTGCCTTCCTCCCAGCCTTCGGGGTCGCGCGGTTCGGGGAAGCGGGCGGTGATCAACATTTCGGGCCAGTCTTTGGCAAGGTCAGCCAGCGGAGAATCAAGCAGGGCATTCCGCAGGTGACCCCAGACTTCCTCGGTCACAAACGGCGTAAAGGGATGCAGCAGGCGCAGGGCAAAATCAAATACACGCGCAAGCGTAACTTCAGTTAAATATCGAGTATCGTCATTCGCAAGCTGACCCTTTGCAATTTCTACATACCAGTCGGCAAAGTCAGACCAAAGGAATTCATAAATTTGTTGACCAGCCTGCCCGTACTGGAAATTTTGGAATTGGCGCTCCACGTCACGGATGAGGCTTTGGAGTTTTGCCCAAATCCATGAGTCAGCAAGAGTGTATTCACCCAGTTTATCTGTTGGTTCATGGTTATTTATGGCTGCCGTTACAAATCGTCCCGCATTCCAAATCTTGTTGGCGAAGTTGCGGTTGGCTTCCACCTTCTTGACGCTCATGCTGGTGTCGTTGCCGGGCGTGGAACCCACCAACAGCGTGAAGCGCAGGGCATCGGTGCCGAGTTCGTTCATGACAATCAGCGGGTCGATCACGTTGCCCTTGGTCTTGGACATTTTCTGTCCATGCTCATCACGCACCAAACCATGCAGGTACACCTTGTGGAAGGGCGCTTCGCCGGTAAACTCCAGCCCGCTCATGATCATACGCGCCACCCAGAAGAACAGGATGTCGTAACCCGTTTCCATGTACGAGGTCGGGTAGAAGTATTTCAGGTCGGGCGTTTCGTCGGGCCAGCCCAAAGTGGAGAAAGGCCACAAACCAGATGAGAACCAGGTGTCCAACACATCGTCATCTTGATGGATGTCCTTCGAGCCGCAGGCGGCGCATTGGGTTGGGTCTTCGCGCGCCACGGTCATGTGACCATCGGGACAGTACCAGACCGGGATGCGGTGTCCCCACCACAACTGACGGCTGATACACCAATCCTTGATATTGTCCAGCCAGTTGAAGTAAATCTTCTCGAAGCGTTCCGGCACGATCTTGATGCGCCCATCGTGGACGGCGTCCAAGCCAGCTTTGGCAAGCGATTCGATTTTCACGAACCACTGCTCCGAGATCATTGGCTCGACGATTTCACCACCGCGCTGGGAACGTGGAATGGTGGTGGTGTACGGCTCGGTCTTGATGACCAACCCGGCGGCTTTCATGTCAGCCCAGAGATTCTTCCGCGCATCGATTCGATCCTGACCCTGATACTTGCCGCCGTTTTCATTGACCTTTGCTTCGCGGTCGAGCATGGAAATAATCGGCAGGTTGTGACGCTGCGCGATGGCATAGTCGTTCGGGTCGTGACCGGGCGTGATCTTGAGCGCGCCTGTGCCAAACTCCATGCTGACGTAATCGTCGGCAATGACTGGGATTTCACGTCCCAGAATCGGCACGACGGCTTTGCGTCCGATGAACTTCTTGTAGCGTTCATCGTCAGGATGCACTGCCACCGCTGTATCGCCCAAAATGGTTTCGGGGCGGATGGTGGCAACGGGGATATAGACTTCCGAAGTCTCGGAGACTTCGGATGTCTCTGGCTTAATCATATATTTGAAATAATACAACGTGGCTTGTTCTTCGCTGTATTCCACTTCGAGGTCAGAGACGGCGGTCTTGAGTCCCGGCGACCAGTTGATGAGGCGGGGTCCGCGATAGATGAGTCCCTTTTCATACAGGCGGACGAATGCCTCACGCACAGCGCGGCTCAATCCTTCGTCGAGGGTGAAGCGTTCACGATCCCAATCACAGGAAGCGCCGAGGCGGCGAATCTGGTTGGCGATCATGCCGCCGTATTTCCGCTTCCACTCCCAGGTGCGTTCAATGAATTTCTCGCGTCCCAATTCTTCGCGGGTAATTTCGTCGGTTTTGAGCAGGTCGCGCTCCACCATCAACTGCGTCGCGATGCCCGCATGGTCCGAGCCTGGAATCCACAAAGCAGAGTAACCCTTCATGCGGTGATAACGGATCATCAAATCTTCCACGCTGACGAACATGGCATGACCGAGGTGCAATTCGCCGGTCACGTTCGGCGGCGGAATGGCAATGACGAACGGCTTGACCGTCGGGTCGAAGCCCGGCTTGTTCGGGTCGTTGTGCGGCTTGAAGTATCCACTCTTCTCCCATTTCTCGTAAATGCGGGGCTCGGTGGATTTGAAATCGTAGGCTTTCGGTAATTCCTGTTTGGTCATTCTTGCTCCTTTAAAATAAAGTCGATGGCTTTATCAAATGATTTTTCAAAATCGGGTGGGAAGGCATGTCCAAGTTCTGGGTGGACTTCCTCACCGAATGAGATCTTGTTGTCTGTCAGGATTTTTTGGACTGCTCTTGTCTTGTCCAGCGTATGGTCCTTTTCTCCGCTGATAAAATATCCGCGCAGGGACGGCTTTTGGCTTGGGAATCGAAGCAGGGAATCCGGGTCAGCAATGAAGGTTCCAACACCAATGAAACCGCATGATTCAACTTTTCCACTCAATGCAGCGTAGATTGCCATACCGCTTCCCTGCGAGAAACCCGCAATGACGATTCGCTTGTGATCAACCTTGTACATTTTCAAAATCTCGGCGAAATGGAAGAGAATGTCGTCAAGACCTTGTTCATTGTTATCCCAGCAATAAGCGCCAGGGAATATCGCCTGCCGTGACTGAGGCGAAAGCACCAACCAGCCACGCTCGCACGCAGTTTTCCAATATTCGAGGTTTTGACTTTTATCCCCGTTGCGCCCGTGCAGGGCAATCAACAACGGAAGTTCGCCTGCAATATTGCTGGGGACAAGAACAGTCCGCTCATGACCGATCTTCGACCGGGCCTCCATACATTTTCTGTTTGACTCTTCAATCAATGCCCTGAACTCCGGCAGGTCCCGCACGAGGTCAAGGTCGGTGTCCCGGAATTGTCCTTCCGCCCACCAAAGTCCGCTGTCAAGTGCCTGTCTAAAAATGGACATGACATCGTCCGGGCGTTCGCAGAGACTGAACAGGCACATCCGCCAGAAAGTGGTACGCACTGCCTCTTGGGAAAAGAAATTAGCTTTTCCTTCCAGCAATTCGAGGGCGCCAACATAATCCCGCTGATTATAAAGTTGCATCATTTCATCAGCCAATTCACGGAATGTCATCTCGGACATTACTACCTCCAGAAATAAAAAAACGCTTCGTCCATTATGAGGACGAAGCGCGCTTGCTCCGCGGTACCACCTCGATTCACCGTCCTTCGACTGCGTTCAGGACGATGCGCTCGGCGACCGACAACCATCGGTCTTTGCTGTAACGGGCAACCCCGTGACGGTCTACTCAGCCGGATGCTTTTCTTCGTCAATGAATTCAGACGACTTCAGCGATTTTTCCCTGCGAAGGCTCACAGCCGATGACCTTCTTTTCTGTCAGGGGAGACATCACCTACTACTTCTGAATGGCTGGGATTATATGCGGGAGGGGAACGAGAGTCAAGAATATTTTTTATCGAACATCTTCAACAGCGGAACAAACATCCGCGCAAGCACAAACACAATCCGATACCACCACGGCGCGACCAATTGACTCTGTCCCAGTTTCATTGCCCGGACAATGAGCCTGGCCGCCGTTTCGACGGGCAAATCCAGTTGACGGTACCAGTTGGGCTGTCCCGTGCGCGGATGTGCAATGGATTGGGCAAAGTCCGTGCCGCGCAAAGGTCCAAGGATGACAAGCAAGGTCTTTGTGCCTTCAAGTTGAATGGAATGGCTGAACGCATGGACGGCAGATTTGCTCGCTCCATACAACCCCATCGAAGGCAGGTTCATCTCGCCCGCCACCGACCCGATGTTGACGACCAATTCCAGCGGCGACAAGCCAGCAATCAATTCCAACGGCGCCAGGGTATTGACCTGAATTACACGTTCGATCTCGTCCACGGTGAGTTGACTCAACTGGGAATGACTGCCGATTCCCGCACAGTTGATGAGGATGTCGATTTTCTCTGCGCGCAAATCTTCGATCAGTGTTTTTCTTTGATCAAGGTCGGACAAATCGCAGAGATGTGTTTTTGCATTTGGAAATGAAATTGCATCGCGGTCAACCAGAATCAGGAGAGTGCCTTCCTTTTCGAGAAGCATCGCAATCTCATGTCCAAGTCCGCGCGCCGCACCGGTGATGAGGATGCGTTTGTTACAAAGTTTCATATCAAGACCTGAAAGGTTTCCACAAGAATCCAATGAAGTGAGTCATCATGATAAAACCTGTCTGCTCCGGAAATTTACCGAATCCCGAATCGACTCTTCCAGCGTAAACGTCGGCTCCCAGCCCATCTCGGTTTTGATCTTCTCGTACGAGCAGGGTTTGTCGATGTTCATCTGCGAGGGACGGCGCAGGCCGGGGTTTAGATTCAGCACATCGAGCAGGGCAACCAGCTCGTCAGCAAGGCGCAAGCCCGCCGGTGAAAGCCGAAGGATGCGGGTGTTTTTCCCAAGCGCCTTGATCACGGCACGGGTGAATTCGATCATGCTTGCATTATGAGCCGAGACAATATACCGCTCGCCGCTGCGTCCTTTGGCAAGCGCAAGGGTCACAGCGCGGGCAACGTCACGCACATCCACAAAGGCATTGATGTAATCCATCATGGGCAAAACGGGAAGCTTGCGAATCGCATCGATGGCGGTTTGCGTCCGTTCCGATCCGGGGCCGAGAATCACGCTGGGGTTGAGGATGATAACCCGCATGTCGTCCTTCATTTCACCAAGTTCAAGTTCGCTCAGCCGTTTGGTGTAACCGTAAATGTCATACTTACTTTTGTACTCAAGATCGGGATCGAAGGTCTCATCTGTGATTTGCGGCGGACGAAATTCCACCGCCGAGATGGAACTGATGAAGATGAAGGTTTTGCATCCTGCTTTACGGGCCGCCCGGGCCAGGTTGCGCGTGCCAACCACATTGGACTCGAAGACTTTTTGCGCGTCCGCTTTGACAAAGGAAACCATGGCCGCGTTATGGATGACCGTATCCACACCTGCAAGATATTCCACAAAGGAATCGGGGCGGGTCAACTCGCCGCGCACCCATTTGACCCGCCCCAATTTTTGCAGGTCAAGAAAGGTCTTGCGCGGAGTGCGGGTCAATACCCGCAATTCCCCCTGCGCGTCATAATCATGCACGGACTGCGTGATGTATTGACCGAGAAAGCCGAAGCCTCCGGTAATGAAAAATGTTCTCATGGGTTGGATGAAGACGGCTCCTGTGTGGGTTCTTCGGTCAGGAAAGGTTCCTCCGTTATAAAGGGCTCCTCCGTTATGAAGGGTTCTTCGGTCGGGAAAGGTTCCTCGGTTGAGAGGGGTTCCCCGGTGGGTGTTTCTGTCGGCAGGCTGATGGGCGTTGGGATGGCCACTGCCGAAACCAGGAATGTCCCGCGCGCAATCAGTGTATCTCCGTCAGTGGCGTAGACTTCGATGTCGATTGTTTCCCCCAAGGGTGTGCGGAGTCCCGTACAATGGACAATCGTCGGGTCGGACTCATCGACCTCGCATGCATACACACCGACCGTATCCCTGTTTTTCGCCTTGACATAGAAGGCAGCGTACTCCTCATCTGGCACTCGAAAGTTGATCACCATGCGGTTGAGACTGTTGGCGCCAAAATTGATAACGCACAGATCATCGGCCTTCTCGTCACACAGGGTCGCTTCGACGACCGGCGTTGTTGCTTCTTCTTTTGAAAGTCCGCGCCAGACGCGGACAGCCAGCGCGATTATGGCGACCCAGAACAATGCAAAGATGACCAGTCCGATTGCGCCCAAAATGATAAACGTCCGTTTATTCTTCATGAACTTCCTCAAGAACTTTCAAGAATACGCTGATGATACATCAAGATTCGGCGATTTGGCGGATCAACGGGACGGATGGGCATTAAAGCCGCATAAGAGAAGAAATCCCTTGCTTGACTGTGTTTTGTCTGGGATGGTAATATGATTACATGTATCTCAAAGGAAGCAAATGGAGTATGAACCGGCGGCGCAAGCGCCCCAACTGGTTCCGCATCATCCTATTGTCATTGTTGGTGCTGGCAGGCGCTTACGTCAACCGATACATCCTTCCGAACCAGCCCCAGATTGGGGTTCCTACTCCCACCGTCACCCGCTCACCCGAATCCTTCGTCACCGAAGCGGAGGAATATTTCGCGCAGGGCAAACTCCTGCCCGCCATCGAAGCCTATAAACAGGCCATTGCCTCCTCCCCCAGCGACCCGTCCATCTATGTGGCGCTTGCCCGAACGCAGGTTTTTGCCGGGCAATACAAGGAAGCGCAGAATAGCGCCGAATCGGCCATCCTCCTCAACAATAACAACTCCAATGCGCACGCCGTGCGCGCCTGGGCCCTGGATTTTCAGGGTGAAAGTCTCGAAGCGGAAGCCAGCATCAAACGGGCGCTGGAACTCGATCCCAACAACGCCCTTGCCCATGCCTATTATTCCGAAATCCTTGTGGACGCCTTCTACAGCGGTTCGGGGATCTTGAATGCCATCGAAAAAGCCATCGAAGAATCCAAGGTCGCGCAGGCGCTTGCCCCGGAAAGGCTGGAAACCCGCCGCGCGCGCGGGTATGTCCTCGAAGCCACAGGCAATTACGAGGAAGCCATCCGTGAATACGAACAGGCCATTGCCATCAATCCCAACATTGCAGACCTGCATCTTGCCCTCGGGCGCAACTACCGCACCCTCGGCATTTACGACAAGGCGGTCGAGTCGTTCACCCGTGCCAACGCCCTCAACCCCGAAGACCCCACACCCGACCTGTTCATCTCGCGAACTTATGCCACCATCGGCGAATATGCAAAAGCCATGCAATACGCGGAATCCGCTGTAACTGACAACCCCTCCCAGACCAGCCTGCGTGGCAACCTCGGCGTGATGTATTACCGCAACTCCTACTGGACGGATGCAATCACCGAACTTGGCTACGTGGTCAACGGCGGCATGACCGAGGATGGTGTCCGGATCGATGCCATTCCTCTTGTCCCCAATAATGCGCGCACGGCTGAGTATTATTCAACATACGGGCTGGCCCTCTCCCGTTTGAATGAGTGCGGCAAGGCCCTGCAGGTTGCCCGCACCATCCTTGAACGCATCCCCGCCGATGAGATTGCCGTCGAAAACGCGAATGCGATCATAAGCCGCTGTCAGCAGAGTCTTGATTCGCCGCCGGAGCCGACCGCGACTCCCACCCCATCGTCGCCATGAACATCCACCCCAGGCGCGGACTGTTCCGCCGTCGCGACGAACCCAACGTCTACCGCATGTTCTTCTGGGTGGTTTTGATCCTCGGAGGCGCGTGGCTGATTCGCGCCGTCAACAGCGGCGACATCAAACCGCTCTTTGAACCCACTCCCACCCCAACCCGATTTGCCTCATCCTATGCGCTGGAAGGCGACGCCCAATTCACAGCGGGCAAACTGGACGACTCCATCATTGCCTATCGCGAAGCCGCAAAGGTGGACCCGAACAATGCCCTGATCCTCGCGCAGTTGGCGCGCATCCAAATCTATTCTTCAGCCATGCTCGTCAAGGATGAGACCATCAAGACGCGGCTCGAAGAAGGCTTGAACTCGGCCGAGCAGGCGGTTGCCCTTGCTCCCGACAACAGTTTCGTCCACGCCGTTTATGCCTTTGCCCTGGACTGGAACGCCAACCCCACCCTGATCGCTGACCAGCGCGAAATCCAAAGATTGCTCACCAAAGCCGAGCAGGAGGCCGTCCGCGCCCTGCAACTGGATAATACCAATACACTCGCCCTGGCATTCTACGCGGAAATCCTCGTCGACCAGCAAAAATGGACCCAGGCTGAACAATACATTCAACAGGCGCTCAACCGCGACTCGTCGCTGATGGATATTCACCGCGTCCATGCCTACGTATTGGAGTCGCTGGGGGAGTATGCCCTTGCCATCGAAGCCTATGACCGCGCCATTGCCATCGCTCCCAATCTGACCTTCCTATACCTGCGCGCGGGCGCCAACTATCGCCGCCTTGCCTTCGATAGTCCCAATGAAATCGTGCAAACCGAACTTTACGAAAAGTCACTGGAATATTTCGCGCAGACCGCCCGCATCAACGAGCAGTTGGGCGTGCAGGACCCGGTTCCGTATCTTTCCATAGCCAGAACCTACTCGCAAATGGGACAGTTCTTCATCGCAATCCGCAATGTGCAAAAGACTATTGAGTTCCAGCCGGATAACCCCGTTTTCTATGGCGAATTGGGTGTGCTGTATCACAAGAACCGTAATTACGAGACGGGCATCCTCGCGCTCAAATGCGCGGTACGCGGGTGCACTGCCGAAGAATCCTGCCCGGCACGAGGCGACTGTGGCCCGGGGGATACTCCCGCCGAGGTTCAGGGATTGCCGCTCTCTGCCAGCACAATCTATTATTACGACATTTACGCATCCGAACTGGCCGCGTTGGGACCTTTGAACGACGCCTACTGTCCTGAAGCGCTGGATATTGCGTCCATAATCGAAGCCTCCGAGTTCGATAACGATCCCAATATCGCCGCCGATATTGTAGTGGTGAGAAACCTTTGTTCTTCTGTTCCAATAAGCGGCACAGCGCCTACATTGGAACCCGCCATGGTCGAGGAGACTCCAACGTCCATACCGTGATCCCTCCAGGGGCGGACTACCTGACGTTGATCTCCATCCCGTCATCGCCGCAGATCTAGCCGCGACAGACGCACACGGCCACAAAATAGGTTCCGAAAATATGACAAAGCGCCATTATGGGTAAAGCAGATTTACATATTCACACTACTTACAGCATGGACGGAACCGCCAGCGTATGCGAAGTTTTGGAGAGCGCCGTCCGCACCGGGCTGGACGTGATCGCCGTCACCGACCACAACGAGATTCAGGGAGCGCTCGAAGCGCGGGAGATGAGCGCCAACTTCGGGGTTGAAATCATCCCGGGGGTCGAGATCAGCACAAGGGACGGGCATCTGGTGGCGCTGTTCGTCGAGCGGAACATCCCCAGGAACATGTCAATCGTCGACACGCTGCTCCTCATCCGCGAGATGGGCGGGATTGCAATCGCCCCGCATCCGCAACAGCCTGTCCCAAACAGCATCACGTTGCGCAGCGTCCGCACGGCGCTCGAACATCCGCTGGCGCGGGAGACATTGCCTGGCATCGAGGTCTGCAACATGAACCCCTCGCACAGTCCATACAATCGACATTCACAGCAGATCGCCAACGGACTGCCGCTGGCGCGCATCGCATCAAGCGACGCGCACATGGCTTCGATGATCGGCGCAGCAGTCACCTACTTCGAGGGCAGGTCGGCGCAGGAGTTGCGTCGAGCCATCCAACGTCGCGCCACCCGCCCCGAGCAGGTCAACCACGAAAATCCACAGAGGGTATTCTTCCGCTGGCTCAGGTTATATTTCCGCCGGCAATTCTCGCAGCCAAAACCATCCGGGCTATAATTCAGCGGCTTGGACAACCCAACTATGAACTGGAGTAACAACCTCGCATGATTGCCGGTCTCGACGGGATACGGGGGATTGCCTTCCTCATTGTTTTCTTTTTTCACACGCGCAACCTGCCCTTCGGCTGGATGGGTGTGCAGTTGTTCTTCGTGCTTTCGGGCTTCCTCATCACCGACATCCTGTTGAGAATGAAGGAGAAATATCCGCGCCGCGAGTTCTTCGTCAAATTCTACGGGCGGCGATTTTTGCGCATCTTTCCGCTGTATTATTTTTACCTCGCCCTGCTGACCGCGCTCATCTTCCTCCTGCCCTTGCTCGACCTGAAAGGCATCCGTCCCGAACTCAACAAGGGTTTCTTCAACCAGATTTGGGTCTCGCTCTTTTACCTGTATGATTTTTTCCATGCGAGCGCTTTCTTCGAGCGCAGTCGTTTCTTCGTCCATCTCTGGTCGCTTTCGGTGGAGGAACAGTTCTATTTCGTCTGGCCCATGCTGATCTTTCTAACCCCGCGCGAAAAATTCAAGCAGTTGTATTTCACCGCCATTGGGCTGGGATTCATCTTCCGTCTTGCCATCACCCTCATCTATCGCGGACATCTCCTCCCGTTCCTGTTGACCGACCCTCAAATGGCGGTAAACGTTTTGCCTTTTTCGCATCTGGACGCCTTCGCCTTCGGGGCATACATCACCCGCTTCGAGATTCCCCGTCCGCGCTTGCAGTTGGTTGCCCTCACAATTCTTGTCCCCGCCGTTGGGCTTCTCACCGACCTCCTGCGCAAAGGGACTCTGACCTTTGCCCTCGGCTATGACCTGCCGATGACGGGTTACTACAAAGAGGTCTGGGGCTACACCCTGCTGAATTATCTCTTTGCCGTGCTGATCTATAACGTGGCGCGGAAAAACTTTTTGACGGGAATTCTGGAATTCGCCCCCCTGCGCTATTTGGGCAAAATTTCGTATGGACTTTATGTCTATCACTACGGCGTAATTGCCATCACATCCGCGCTTTTCCGCCGATACGAACTGGATTATTCCCTGCGTTCTCCGCAGATATTCATTGCTTCGTTTGCCGCAACGCTGTTGATCGCCACCCTCAGTTTTTACCTGCTCGAAAGACCGATCATGAACCTGAAGGACAGGCTCTTTTCCACTTCATGACCTCACCCTTCTGATGAAGCCCGGAGTGTTCAACTCCCGTTCCAGCAGATAAGTGAAATATCCCTGCATGAGAGTCTCGGTCTCTTTCTGCGCCTCCAGGCTGGGATTTGCGCGGGAGGCGTCCCGGTAACCCGACCTCTGGAAGTGCCGCAGATACTTCAGTGCCTCCATCGAAATCTTCCCCAGGTTGGGAAGTCCCAGCCCGCAGCGTGGACAAATCACCCCACCCGCTGTCGCCGAGAAGAACTGATCCTCCGCCTGAATCTCCCGTCCGCAATTTGCGCACTCGAACAACTGTGGACGAAATCCCACCGCATCCAAAAATCTCATCTCGAAGTAGCGAATCGGCAGCCAGGCGCTGTCCTCTTTTTCGATTCGGTCGAGCGTATCCACCAGCAGTTTGAAGAGCGCTGGATTTCCTCCCTCCTCTTCGCGTGAAAAACGGTAAAGCAACTCGACGACATACGCCGCGTGACCGGTCTTCCCCAGATCGTCGTGCAGGGGTAAAAAGGCGTTAACCGTCTCCGCCTGCGTCACGATCAGCAGGTCGCGTCCCTTTGCCAGTTGCAGGGTGACATGCGTGAAGGGCTGTAAATGTCCCGCCTTGCGCGAGGTGATTTTTCTTGCCCCTTTGGCCACAGCGCGCATCAATCCCTGCTCGCGGGTGTAGAGCGTCAGCAGGCGGTCTGCTTCGCCCCAGTCGGCATGGCGGAGGACGACAGCGGAAGCACGGAAAGAGCGGAAGTCGGTCATGGGGGAGGTACGCAGGTAAACAAGTAGACAAGCAACCTGTGTACTTGTGTACTTGTCTACTTGCCTGCGCTCTTCAAATCCGCCGGGGTAAACGCCTGGGGCAGAAGTTGGGAAACGGTCATTTCGTATTTCAAGGACCCTGAGCCATCGGCAATTAAAACAACGATGTCCAGCCCGAACTCCGCCAAAACCTGACGGCATCCGCCGCAGGGCGTGCCGCCGTTGTCGGTGGCAACAGCGATCACATCGAATTCGGTCTCCCCTTCGGAAACCGCCTTGAAGATCGCCACGCGCTCGGCGCACATCGTGTGCGGATACACCGCATTCTCCACGTTGACGCCGGTGAAGACGCGCCCGCCCTTTGTCCGCAGGGCAGCGCCCACGCGATATTTCGAGTACGGGACATACGCCCGTTGCCTCGCCTCGTTGGCAAGGTCAATCAAGGATTGTCGTTCTTCATTTGTGAGTTTCATTTGCACCTGTCTACCTGTGTACTTTTCTACTTCTTCGCCTTCCGTTCCAATTTCCTGATCGCGCGGGCGGGGACTCCGACCACCAGCGTATCTTCCGGCACATTCTTCGTCACCACTGAACCCGCGCCTGTACGCGCTCCGGCGCCAAGTTTCACCGGAGCAACCAGCATGGTATCCGAACCGATGAAGACATCCTCGCCGATCTCGGTGGGATACTTCTTCTCGCCATCGTAGTTGCAGGTGATGGTTCCCGCGCCGATGTTGGTGTTCGCGCCAATCTGGGCGTTGCCGATGTACGAGAAGTGTCCCATCTTGACGCCTTCATGGAGATGCGCGTCTTTGACCTCGCCGAAGTTCCCCATGTGGACGTGATTTCCCAAATGTGCGCCTTTTCGCAGGCGGGCAAAGGGACCGATATCCACGTCATCTTCGAGCACCGCGCCTTCGGTAACGGAAGCGAGGACTTTGCAGAAATTCCCAATCTTCGTATCGCGGATGATGGAATTGGGACCGATGACATTGCCCTCGCCGATCTCGGTCTTACCATGCAGGTAAGTGTTCGGCATGATGACCGTATCTTTGCCGATCTTAACGCCGGCTTCGATATAGGTCGAGGCGGGGTCGATCATCGTCACGCCGTTCAGCATATGGACTTCATTGATGCGGCGTCGCATGGCGGCTTCCACTTCTGCGAGATGCACGCGAGTGTTGATACCGATGGTTTCCTCCAGATCCTCCATCAGGGTGGCTTGCACGGGCAGGTTATCCTTCGCCGCCAGTTCAACCGTATCGGTCAGGTAGTATTCACCCTTCTTGGGATTCTTTGGAATGCGGCGCAGGGCGTCCCACAGCCAGTTCGCGTCGAAGCAGTATCCGCCGACGTTGAGTTCCTTGATTTGAAGTTGCTCCGGCGTGGCGACATACTCCTCGACGATGGTTTCCACCGTCCCGTCCGCCTTGCGGATGATTCTGCCAAAGCCGCGCGGATCGTCGGCGATGACGGTCAGCAGTGAAATCGGTCCCTTGTTATTCTTTTGCGTCTCGACCAGTTTTTGCAGGGTCCCGCCGCGCAGGAGGGGCATGTCGCTGTAACAGACAATCACCAGATCGGTCCGGCCTTCCAGCATGGACTCGGCCTGCATCACGGCATGACCCGTCCCCAGTTGCGGCTCCTGCAAAACAGTCTGGGCGGAATCGCCGAGGTATTTCGTCACCTCATCCACGCCGTGACCAACGACCACAATCGGCTTTTCGGTGGTGGACTGGCTGATGGCTTGCAAGGCATGCCAGATCATCGGCTTTCCAGCAATGGTATGCAAAACTTTGGGCAGGTTCGACTTCATGCGCGTACCCTGTCCGGCGGCGAGCAGGACTGCTGTTGCTTTCATGGGTTTACCTCGACAACGAATTAAAAATGCAAGCAGGATTTATCCAGCGTATGTAGCCGAAAAATCCTGCTTAGAAAAGAATCCCCGCGAAAAGCGGGGGTTGTGGCTGGGGCACCTGGATTCGAACCAAGATCCACAGCTCCAAAGGCTGGTGTGCTGCCATTGCACCATGCCCCAGTGCGGGCAGGATTGTATCACAAATTTTTTATTTTCCATCCCCGGGGACGAGCCCAAGTTTGCGGGCTTCCTCCAAAGAGATCACGTCGGAAGTGGCGGGCTTGCTGCCATGCTTCTCGGCGGCCTGGTCCCAGAAATCATCCACGTTGTTGGACTTTGCCTTCTTCTTCTCGGCATCCTTCAGCAGAGCTTCCATCTCCGGCGAGGGCGGGGTCTCCGCCGCCTTTTCGACCGATTTCTTCGCAATCGGGGTGGGGACAGCCGCAGTGGCTGGGATGTCGTCCGGGTCGGCTGAACTCAATTCTCCTGTCACCCCCATCGACTTGAGCGACTTCTCCACCTGGGTACGCAGAGCAAGCAACGAATTGACGGTATCGATAACGCACTCTTCACTGGCAAGCCCCTTTCCCGCAACAAAGAGGGCGTAGAGTGGGGTAACAGGAATAAAAAGCAGGTCGTGATCGCCTCCGCTGAAAACGTGATAGGTGTCGAGCGCTTCCTGATGATTAAGGCGAGCCACCTTGAGGCTGGCATTGTGAATCGCCATCAGGGTGGAAATGAGCGAAACCTCCATGCTGTCATCGCGCAGCTTGCCGGTGCGCGCCTGCACCAATCCCCGGTCATTAAGTAGGAAGACCGCATCGGCTCCGATGTCCTGCCTGAAATTGGCAAGCAGGTCAGAGACTCTGGCATGGCGTTCCTCCATTTTTCCCTGCGCCTTTTCAGCCGGAAAGATGGTCTGCACAAGCCCGAGGCTGCGTTCCACTACATCCAAAAAATCGGCCAGCGGAACGGGTTTGTCGAAAACCGCCAACGCCCCGGCGTTGAGGATTTCTTCGCGCACCTTGCGCTCCGTCACACCGGTAACGATCACCACTTTTGCTTCGGGATGGCGCGCGCGCACCTTGTGCATCAGTTCAACGCCGCTCATGCCTGGCAGTTTGTAATCGGTGACAAGCAGGTCAACCTTATGCCGCGAGGAATGAAGCATGGCTTCCTCCCCCGACGGCGACTCGAAGATTTTTATTTCCGGCTTCTTGAGCGAGTCAAGCGTGGAATGTAAAAGGCGCAGAACATCGCGCTGGTCATCCACAAGCAAGACATTGCGATCCATATCAACCTACTTTACCATCCAACATGCCACCCAATGCTCGGGTTTGGCTTCCCGGAATTCAGGCTCCTGCTCGGAACAAATCTTGTCGGCGATGGGACAGCGGGGGTGGAAACGGCAGCCCGTGGGCGGGTTGAGCGGACTGGGCACGTCGCCTTTGAGAATTTCGCGGTTGCGTTTTAGTTTCGGATCGGGAATCGGAATGGCGGTCATCAAGGCTTTGGTGTAGGGATGCAAAGGCTCGTTGAAGAGATCTTCACGGGTGGTCAACTCCACCATCTTGCCGAGATACATCACCGCCACGCGGTCCGAGATATGTTCGACCACGCTCAGGTTATGGGCGATGAAAAGATAGGTCAGACCGAATTCCTTTTGCAGGTCTTTGAGGATGTTCAACACCTGCGACTGGATGGAAACATCGAGCGCGGAGACCGGTTCATCGCAGACGATGAAGTTTGGGCGCAGGGCAAGCGCGCGCGCGATGCCAATGCGCTGGCGCTGTCCGCCGGAGAATTCGTGCGGATAGCGGCGGGCATGATAATCCTCAAGCCCCACCTTCTTGAGCGTATCGATCATCAGGTCGTAGCGCTCCTGGCGCGTGCCGATATTATGGATATGCAGGCCTTCCATCACCGACTCACCAATGGGCACACGCGGGTCGAGCGAGGCATACGGGTCCTGGAAGATGATCTGCATGTGACGGCGCACATCCTTCAAATCATTGCCGCGCAGTTTCAGGACATCCTTGTCTTCATAGCGGACTGACCCCGAAGTCGGTTCGATCAGCCTGAGCATGGAGCGCCCGATGGTGGTCTTGCCGCAGCCTGATTCGCCGACCATGCCGAGGGTTTCGCCCTTTTTGACGTTGAACGAAACGTTGTCCACCGCCTTGACCCAGTTCACCACGCGCTGCATCAAACCGGCGCGCACCGGGAAATATTTCACCAAATTCTTGACTTCGACCAGATTCTGCGCGTTGTGCGATTCTGTTATCTGACTCATGTGTTCGGCTCCGGAAAATTACTTCGCCGTCAACGGCGCTTGATGCCCTTCGGCATTTTGATACAACCAACAGCGCACCAAATGTTCCGGCGCGGCCTCAGCAAGGGGCGGCTTGACGTCGGTGCAGATGGACAGTCCGTACTTTTCACGGGCGGCGCAGCGCGGCGCAAAACGGCAGCCAGGCGGCAGGTTGACAAGATTCGGCACCGAGCCTGGAATTACATCGAGACGCTCCTTCAATTGTCCCAAAACGGGGATGGAACCGATCAATCCCTGGGTGTAGGGATGCAGGGGTTTCTCGAACAGCGGATTGACATCCGCCTGCTCGACGATCTCGCCGGCATACATCACCGCCACACGTTCGGCCATTTCAGCAACCACGCCGAGGTCATGGGTGATCAGAATGACGGACGTGTTCATCTTCGTGCGCAGGTCGCGCATCAGGTCGAGGATCTGCGCCTGAATGGTCACGTCCAGCGCTGTCGTGGGCTCGTCCGCGATCAGCAACTCGGGCACGCAGGCCAACGCCATGGCAATCATCACGCGCTGGGCCATGCCGCCCGAAAGTTCGTGCGGATATGCTTCGGCGCGGCGTTCGGCATCGGGAATGCCCACCATCTTCAAAAGTTCAACCGCGCGTTTTTGCGCCGCTTCCTTGCCAAAATCCTGATGGATGTTCAACACTTCGCCGATCTGGCTGTCCACCCGAAAGACGGGATTCAGCGCGGTCTGCGGCTGTTGAAAAATCATGGAGATTCTGTCGCCGCGTATCTTTGTCATTTCATCTTCCGAAAGTTTAAGAAGGTTTTTTCCGTCCAGCAATATTTCCCCTTCAGTGATTTTGCCGGGCGGGGCAATCAGGCGCATGATCGAAAGCGAGGTGACGCTTTTGCCACATCCCGACTCGCCAACAAGTCCCAACACCTCGCCGGGATAGACCTCGAAACTCACGCCGTCCACAGCGCTGACCACCCCATCTTCGGTATAAAAATAAGTCTTTAGATTACGAACTTCCAACAAGGGCTTTTGATCGGTCTTTGCCACGTCCGACTCCTCGAATAAGAATTGGCTTATTATACTTCGTCTCGCGAAAATTTCATGAGGTTAAAGGTGAACTGCTTCCTCATTGGGGCGGGACAGCATAAGACGGCGCGCCGTACAGCCCCGCCCAACCATTGAGAATCTCCGGACTTGGATATGAAAGATTGCGATACACGTCCGCCTGCGCGACAGTGAAAAGAGGTATGAAAGGGAGTTCAGACATCAATGTGGATTCGATCTGGGCGACGGTCTGGCGTGACGCTTCGAGATTTGTCTCCGCCTTAAGCGTTTCGCACACCGCCCCAAGCCTGTCACTGTTATACAGGAAACGATTCTCCCCACCGAACCATTCGCACAAGTACGCGGGATACTGGCTCAACCGCCAGCCCGTCAATGCCATGTCATATTTTTGCGAACTGTAAACTGTGTAAACAACTTCATTGAGGCTTGCTTCACGCACAGCAAAGGGGATGCCCAAATATTGCGCCTGCTCCACCACATATTTTGCAGCGGCGTAGCGCAGCGCGTCTTCATCTTTCGACGGCGCAAGCAACGTGACCTTGGGAAATGCCTCGCCGTTTGACATAATCAGATTTTGTCCCGCGTTTCTCGAATCAGGCTCGTTCACCCATGAATATCCGGCGTCTTTCAGGAACTTTACGGCAGACATCAGCCGCGCTGACCCGTCTATGCCGTCACAAGGAGAATTCAAATTCGGGTCATGCCATTGGGAAGAAAGCGCAAAAGCATCGAGTGGCACCGCTTTGCCTTGCAGGATATCGGCCGCGAGCGCATCACGGTCTATCATGCAAGAAAGCGCGGAACGAAAAGCCGGGTCGGCGAGATAAACGTTCAACGGGTTGAAGACAACGAAGCGCGCACTGGAACTGGAATTGTAAATTGCTCCTTCGGGGAGGTTCTCCACAGGCGAGAGGATGAAATCCACTTCGTCATTTTCAAAGGCAACCAAAGCCGCGTCTTCATTCGCAAAGAAACGATACGAAGCGCGGTCGAAGTTGGGTTGTCCAAAGGGAAAACCGGGATTGGCTTTGTTGACCCAGACGCCATCGTTTGTTGAATCAGGCATCCACGCGCCAAGAGTTGGCTCCCCGTCATCTTCAACACCATGCAGGGACTCCTGCGAGGACCTGACCTGCGCGGCATAGTCTTCGAGCAGGTATTCAAGGGTGGCTTGCAGATACACCACTTCGCCCTGCATCCGGGTGTAATCGCCTTCGATTTTTCGGTTTTGCAGACCGTTGACTCTGAGCGATATGACCTGCGCGGTCAAGTCTTCAAGGTCGGATTGGGCAACCTCCAATTTGGAACGGATTTTAGCAATCTCTGCGCGCAAGGCTTCGTCTGGAAGCCCTTGCGCGGATTCCCGCACTGCGGATTCCCAAAATGCCTTTTGCACAATCGGCGCCTGCAACACCCCGTACTGCCAGACGCCCACGTTTGGCTTTTGCTTGAAGACAAACTTCACCGCAGATGAATCAAGGGCTTCGACATGATCGAGATAATCCAGCGGATAATATGCGCCCCAGTCGTAGCCGAACTCAAAATCAAGGATGGCGTTTGCAGTGAAGGCGACATCTTCGGCGGTGAACGGGGAACCGTCCGTCCATTTCAAGTCAGGGCGGAGGTTGACGGTGGACGAATACTTGTTGCCTTCCTGAATCACTTCGGAAGGAAGTCCCTCGGCGGCAAAAGGTTGAAAAGAAAAATCGGTTGGGGCGAGATGATACAGGCTGGGATGATATTCGCCAAACAAGGCGCGGTTTGCGTAGGTCGAACCTGTCCCATCGAACAATTGCCAGACGTTGACATGCTGGAATTCACCGATCAAGGCGAATCGAATCTCGTCGGCGCGCACGGGCAGTGAAGAAGCCGTCGGGGCGGGAAGGCCGGTTGGCTCCGCCACAGAGTCAATTCGAGGGGAGCAGGCAAAAAGCACGAAGACGAGAAAAAGCCCCAAGCGGGAGAAGTGTCGCATTAATTGAGGCAGGTCTCGCCCGAGTCGATCATTTCGATATTCCACATTGGGTTGGCTGTGGCATCGAAATCGAAGTGGCAAATGCCGGGGCGCGCGGCGGCAATCCGCAGGCGGTAGTAGAGCGGAATAGCGGGAAGTTCCGATGCAAATAACGCCTGGGTTTGCCGATAGGAATCGATATAGGCTTTTTCATCTGGTATGGCAAGCTGGGCAGCACGGCAGGCTGCGTCATACTGCGCGTTACTATAGCCCGTCACGTTGGTGCCGATCCAGCCATTGGAAGCGGATGGAATACCGGCGCTGGCAAACCATTCGCAGGGCGGTTCGATACCGTTAACGCCCATCGCATATTCGATGAGATCGAAGCGACGTCCAAAGAGCGGGCCATTCGGCCCGGCGGAGTAGAGATCGTTTTGGGAGAAAAATTGGGCGTTGACCGCGATGCCGCATTGCGCCAGCGATTGGCTGAGGATATCCGTCACCTGGCGACGCTGGGTGGCGGTGGTGGTGTAATAGTTCAGAACGAGCGGCGTGCCTGCGGCAACGTTTTGAACGTTGACGGCAACAAGCGGTGTGGCGGGATTACCGTCGGTGTCCCTCCACCCTGCCTGCTCCAACAACGACCTGCCAACAGCAGGGTCGAATGGGATGAGTTCGATATTGGGGTCATACAATGGGTGTGCCGCCGGGAGATAACTGGCCGGGACAGTGGTGCGCCCAAGCAGGACATTTTTGACGACCGCCTGTCGATCCAGGCAGTGAGCGATGCCCTGGCGGGTGCGCGGGTCGCCGAAGATGTCCTGACGATCCTGTTGATTGATGGTGTTATAACCGTCATCGTACGCGGCGGGTTTTGCGCCGATGCCAAGCCATTCGATGGTCATGCCGGGCGCAAAGAAAACCTGCGCCTGTTCGCCCGCTTGCATCTCTTCGAGCAGGCTGGCGTTGTTATCGAGCCGGATACCTGGGTCGATAATGTCACAACGCCCGGCGACCAGTTCGGTCAAAGCGGTATTCGGGTCGGCGATGAAGCGGAAGGAAAGCGAATCTAATTTCGGCAGTCCTTCGGCGGCGCGGAAGTAATACGGGTTTTTTGCCAGGGTTATGTGGTCGCCGGCCAGCCATTCCCGAACCATGTAAGGGCCCCAGCCAATGGGTGAGCGCGAAGCAACCTCAGTGGCTGCCAGTTGACTGGCGGGAATTTCGCCCCAAAGATGTTCGGGCGCGGGCGCCCAGAAATTGGTAAAGTATGCGGGATCGATAAAGCCGGGCTGTCCCCACCATTGGATGGATTGCTCGTCGGTAGCTTCATAGACTTGTGTACGGTCCAACAGGTACGTGTTTGCAATGGCGGAGGGATCGGAGGCCAGTTTAAACGCGAAGACGGAATCGCTGGAGGTAAGCGGCGTCCCGTCGGACCAGGTCAGGTCTGGGCGCATCCGAAAATTGACCACCATTTGATCCATTTCAAGGGGAGTCGTGCCGTCGTAGGTGATGACGCAGTCGTCGCTGCGGCATCCGGCCGGGCGGACTTTGACTCCCTGCGCAAGCAGGACAACGTTCCCATCTGCGTCCACCACCTGGCTTCCAACTTGGATCGGCGTGTTGACGATTTGCGCATCACCATTTTGAATGGAGGGCAACTGCTCAAGTATGACAGGCTGGTATTTGTATCCAACAGTGTCGATGGGTCCATCGTTGATGGCGGCCAACACACTGCGCGCGGCGGCATTGAGTTCGCCAAAGGGATAGAGCGTGGTGGGTTCCTGTCCGAGACAGACGGTGAGGGATTTCGGCTCAACGACTTCCGTTGCGGCAGGCGCAGGCGCGGCCGAAGGCGTGGCTGTAATCTCAGGCTGTGAGGCGGAAAATGGAAGTCCGCAGGCGGCAACGACAAGGAACAGGACGAACAAAAAAGATGTAAACATCGCAAGTCTTTTGGATGGTTTCATGGGAATATCCTTTTGCAGGGAAAGCATGTCTCAATTATACAAGCAAACAGGCGGCAATCACCCGCCGCCTATCCATGAGGATAGTCCTTCACTTCCTGAATTCGGGTGTCAATAATCCGACTCGCGGGCAAGCACCATCAGGGTTAAAAGGGTCGTCCGTCCGACACGCGTGAGTTTCTGCGGATCGATAAGCGTGGGCTGGTCGGATGGTGTGTGTGCCAAATGGTCGGAACCATTCCAACTGATGGAAAGCGTCAGGGCGCGGCGGTCTCCGAACCCAACGCTTATCTCGCGCCCGTAGTGCGGACTGCGCCCGCGGGTTGTGATGGGATCGTTATATTTTTCGGCCGCCGACTGGAATAATTTGACAAGACGATAGCTGCTCCCATCCTGCAAGGCGATGGAATCACCGGTCCCATAGCCAACGCCCGAAAGCTCGATCACCGCCTCCACCGTCAGGCTGCCGGCGCCGGGGCGCGCATTCAAGACATTGACCACGCTCAAGCCCTCACCTCTTTCGCCGCCGGCCCAGGCAACAAAGAGAATCGTCTTCGCCGGTTTATACACGCTGGCTTTCATGATGCGCGCCAGTTCCAGCAATGTCGCAACGCCGCTTGCATTGTCGTTTGCGCCGGGGTAAAAAGCGCCATTGGGTCCAACGCCCAGCCCGTCATAATACGCGCTGACAATGATCACCTGTTCTTCGGAAGTCAGAACTCCCCCCTCGCCGGGGATCATGCCGAGAATATTGATATAACGGTCGAGAGATAAATTCTCGAACTGCCGGGCTTTGACGCTCATTTCAACTTCCACGCCCGTGTTGGTGAATGCCGCCTGATTGATGCCCAGCCCCTTTTCCATCTCCGCCAGCATGGACAGGCTGCTCCCGGTCGAAGCCAGGAGCATTTCCGCCAGTTGCGGGCTGACCATCATGGTTGGGACATTATGCAGACTCCCACGGACGGGTGGTTCGTAGGGAAACAGGTCGCGCCTGTTCAAACTGTATGTCTCATCCGCAATGACCAGGATGCCCTCCGCTGCCGCCGGGTTCACCTTATCGAGGTCGGCGCCATGCACGATCAGCACATTACCGCGCGCGTCCGTGTTCAAAAGGCCATAAGGGTCCGACCTGGCCGAACTGCTGTCTTCGGGACCGAAAGCGGCGCCCATCACCCTGTTGCGCGTTTCTCCGTAACGGCGCGCGCCCGCAATCTCCGCAAAGTCCTGCCGGTAGAAGAAATTCAAAATGGGTTTCCCATCACTGCCAATCAGGGTCAACGTTGGCGCTTCAACCAAATGTCCGCGCGGGTTTGCAAGGGATTGCAAATAGGTTTGTCTTTCGCCGGCCGGCAACAAGCCATTCTCCTCCATACGTTTAGCGATGTATTGCGCCGAAAGTTCTGTGCCTGGCATGCCCGTCTCTCGCCCCAGGTATTCGACGGAAGACAACACTTCGATGTCACGCTGGACCCGCGCCGCGTCGAACTTCAAACCCTCGGGGCGGTAGGCAGCTAACGGCGTGCTGGCTTGCAACAGCAGGGACATGACTACAACCGCCGCAGCGCCAGCCGTGAAAGTGTAACGGTTCAGCAAGCGACTCAGGTTCAACTGGCTTTCATCGAGGAAGCGGCGCAATCCTTCGCCCAGCAGGTTGAAAGCCATGATGGAAACAAAGAAAGCCGCGCCGGGATACAACGCCATCCAAGGATTACCGCGCCACCAGTCGCGCACATTGGCGATTAGCGCGGCCCATTCGGGAACATCCGAGAAATGAACGATGACCGGCCGCATGTTTCCCACTTCGCCGATCATGGCGCTGAATCCGCCGCCCATGAAGATGCCGAGATAACCCAGCTCCGCGAGGAGCATCATCACGCCGCCCATTTCCAGCGCCGCCATCACAATCAGGGGATTGATCAGGTTGGGAAGCACATGCCTGCGCAGAATTTGATCGGACCGCGCCCCGACCGAGCGCGCCGATTCGATGTAAGGCTGTAGTTTGATGTTGACAACCAGACCGCGCACGATCTGCGCCACCTCCCCCCAGCCGACCACGGATATGGTGAGCACAAAAACCCACATCCCCTGCTGGATGCCCAGACCTTGAATCAAGATCATGGCAAACAACGTGACGGGGAAAGCCGCCCAGACCCCAATCGCACCGTTGACCAGGCGGTCAAACCAGCCGCCACGCTGCCAACCGGACAAAATCCCAAGTATGATACCCAACAGAAGGCGGGCCAACATCCCAAAGAAAGCCAGCGATAAAGTCTGCTTTGCGCCGTTGAAGACCAGCGACTGTATGTCGCGCCCGACATAATCACTTCCCCATGGAAAGATGGATGAAGGCTTGAATGGGGGTGATTGAATAACCCCCTCAATCGTAAGGACACCATGAGTTGCATATGGGCTTGCTTCAGTCAAGTGTCCGCCCCAAAATATCAATCCTGCCAGTCCAAGCGCCAGGAAAATTCCAAGAATCAACGGCGTATCTTTAATGATGGCCCGCACGATCCACTTGCGTTTGGATGGGACTTCATCATGCTTTACTACCACACCCCTTGAAAGGGACAATGGAGGCAGGCTGGTTCTATGACGGGAACGAAATGAGCTCACCAAATCCCCTGCCCAGCCGCGAAATCCGTCGAACAAGGCGGCCAAGGTTCCGATGAAGGTCGAATGTTCCCTCTGCTGCGTCTGGGTCTCTATGCTTCGCAGGCGTGGGTCGAGCAATGGGAATGAAATCTCGATAACCAGGTTGACCAGCAAAAAGAAGACGCCCAAAGACAGGATGAGGTCGCTCACAAAGAATGACATGCCCTTATCTATCGCTTGAAGCAGCGTGAGACCGACTCCGTTCCAGTCGAAGAACAGTTCCACCACCGGCAGGCTGGCAAGCGAGAAACGCAGGGAAGCGCCGAGCGTGGTCAATATGGGAATGAACGCATTGCTCAGCGCATGGCGATTGTAGACCGTGCGGGGGTGCAAACCTTTGGAGTGCGCGGTACGGATATAATCCTGCCGGACGATGTTGGTCAGGGATACGTATGATACCTGCGCTATCTGCGCCAGCGGACGCATGGCAAGAACCAGGGCAGGCATGATGAGATGAGAATCCCAGCCAAAGCCGGCTGAAGGCAACACTGTGACGTTTAAGGTCCGGTGGGCCTGAATGTTCAACATCCACAGCAACATTCCCAAGAGAAAACTGGGAGTCGAAATACCCAGTGTTGAGAGCATGACGATCAGCGCGGAAAATATCCTGCTTTTTGAAACAGCGGCGATGATCCCCAGCGCAACCCCCATGACAAACGCCACACACAGGGAAGCGAACAATAATCCCACGCTGTTTAACAACGTGCCTGAAACAAGCCCGAATGCAGAAACCTCCGTCTTATGCCAATAATAGGTTTGCGGGTGATCCGTCAAAAACTGCCATACGCGGATGAAGGCTTGAAGCGCGGCATCAAAAGGATTCGCGGGAAGATGCTCACGTCCACGTTCTGCAAGGATAAGCCCAAAGGAGGTAAAGTAGGCGATGACAATCAAAGTTAACGCCGCATTGGTAATGCGGCGCGCAATCAATTTCAGTTCGGTTATTGGGATACGGTCATGCATGCTCGTGCTTGTCATAAGTTGAAATTATACACAACACCGCCAGGATATGAAGCGCTTCTCAAAGCGGCAAGAGCGGGTCAATTCATCTGTCTAACCGTCTTTTCAGCAAAAGGATTCCGATGACAACCAGTATGATGACCACACCAATCGCAACCACCCAGAAGGGGGACGCTCTTCCGGCGCTTTCGTTCTGCAAAGCATGGATTTGCTCCTGACTGACTTCCGTCACAACAATCGGTTGAGGAGCAGGTTGGCTCGGAGTTCCGCTCAGGTAGATCTTCGCGGCAGTCTCCGCATTCAACTCTGGTCCCGGATCGATTTTATTCATCTTCAAGATATATGCCGTCACACTCCAGGATTCGCTTTCCAACATGCTGCCGGGATTATGCCAGGGCATCCTGGTGTGGTTATAGTTGTAAAGATCGAGGGCGGTTTCAAACATCACAAGCGGGGGACCGACAACAGCCGGACTGGGAGGCAGGTAGAAACCGTCCGGTGGATGATTCAGGGCTTGACATTTGGACTGCCAGCAATTTTGGTCTTTTGGGTCCCATTTGGCGCGCCAATCATCGGTCAGTCCTTGTCCCCTATCGCCATGATAGGCCTTGCAGACCAGCCGGTATATCTCCGCGCCGTATTCGATCTGGGTGGCATCCGCCGGCAACTCCACGATGATCCAACTATCTCCGGTGGGGGTTTTCGCGGCTATTGCGGTGGAAGTCGGTGTTTGCATCCTGACAACCGCGCCCATGGAAATGGGGTGAAATTCTTTATCTTCCGCACGAGAATCCTGCCTTTCCGTAAATGCTCCAACATCCTGTATAAAAAGGATTCGGAAGCGCCAACTTCCGAATCCTTTGAAACCTTTTTTTGGGGGAAGCGCTTTATTGCGTACCGCGCAAGCGGGGATCCATGGCGTCGCGCAAACCATCGCCCAGGAAGTTGAAGGCAAACATGGTAATCGCCAGGGCAAGCGCGGGGAAGACAGCCTGATACGGATAACTTCGAATGGCGCCAGCGCCATCGGAAATCATGGAACCCCAGGAAGGGGTCGGAACATTAACGCCAATACCGATAAAGGAAAGAAACGCTTCCAGGGAAATATAGCCCGGGATGGCGAGAGTCTCGGCCACAACCAGCGGTCCAAGGATATTGGGCAGGATGTGGCGGAACATGATACGTCCGTCGGTTGCGCCAATGGTATGCGCCGCCTCGATGAATTCCTTTTCACGGATAGCAAGCACCTGTCCGCGCGTCAGACGGGCCATCGTCTCCCAGGCCGTCAACCCAAGACCCACGAAGATGAAGAACAACCCACCCATGGCCTCGTCTACTTTACTGAGTGTATAAGCGAATGAACCGGGTTCAAGGTCCGAAAGCGTGGAACGGAAGAAAGCCATCATCAGGATGACGAAAAGAACCGTCGGGAATGCATACAGCACATCCACAATGCGCATCATAATGTTATCCACTCGTCCGCCGAAATAGCCGGAGATACTGCCGTAGACCACGCCGATCAGCAGGCTGATCAGGGGCGCAATCACCGCAACCGACAGTGAGATACGCGCGCCATAAACAATACGGCTGAACAGGTCGCGCCCGACGTAATCGGTCCCCAGAGGATAGCCCTCTGAAACATTCACATACGGTTTCATGCTCGGGAAAATGGAAATCAGCCATTCAGGCGCCGAGTTTTGATCCATCAGCACCTGGACTTCGTATGATTTGGGGGCAATATATGGCGCAAAAATGGCCATCAAAGCAAGAATAATGATGATCGTACCGCCGACGACCGCCGCGCGATTGCGAACCAACCGCCGAATCGCGTCCTGCGTCAAGCTTTCGCGTTTTTGGGTGAGCGGCGCGCCTCCGGCGCCGAGGGTATTCGAGTCAGTTTTTAATGCCATTGCGATTCTCCTTCCATGCCATTAATCGTAGCGAATTCGCGGATCGAGGTAGGCGTACAAAATATCCACGATCAGGTTTGCGATCACAAGAAAAACCGCATACAGCAGGATCGTACCCATAATGACCGGGTAATCACGATTGGTAATACTGGTGACGAAATACTTGCCCATGCCCGGGATGCCGAAAATCAACTCGGCAACAAACGTTCCTGTAACCAGCGCGGCGAAGAGAGGTCCAAGGATGGTCACGACCGGGATCAGCGAATTCTTGAGGGCATGACGGACAATGACCACCCGCTCATGCAGGCCCTTGGCGCGTGCTGTTCGAATGTAATCCTCACGAATGGTTTGGAGCAGCGTGGCACGCGTCAGACGGGCAATGACCGCCGACGACGCCAATCCCAACGCAACAGACGGCATCAAGGCATACTTGAAGAAATCCCATCCCAGTTTAGAGGGTAGTAAACCCAGCAAGAAGGGCGGCTTAGCCCCCCAGCCTGTGGGCGGAAGCCATTTTAACTCGACGCCAAAAATCCATACGAGTATAGGGCCCATTACAATGACAGGCACGGATACCCCGAAGATCGCCACCCCCATGGCGATGTAATCCGCAATCGAATTTTGCTTCAGGGCGGCCAGCACTCCCAAAGGCATGCCGATCACAACCGCGACCAGCAGAGCCATCGTCCCCAATTGCCCCGAGATTGGAAGGTTATCGCGGAAAATATCATTGACTGTGCGGCTGCGGGATTTGAAAGAGGGTCCGAAATTCATCCAACGGAACCAGGCGGGGCCGACTTTTACGCTGATCAGGAAGTCATCCTGCAGGGAGGTGGTGGGTGGGGTTGTGGTGATTCTGGGAACCATCACCGCGTACACATAATCAACATATTGTTTCCATAAAGGATCGTCCAAATGATAGCGTTCATTAAGCACTTTCAGCGTCTCCTCAGGGAGCGCCTTCTCGCGGGTAAAAGGTCCCCCCGGCACGGCGTGCATCAACCCAAAGGTAATCATTGAGACAACCAGAATCACCACCAACATGTAGAGCAATCGGCGAATAATATATCGGCCCATTACAATCTCCGTTCACAAAAATAATATGGAGAGGGGAAATCCCCTCTCCATATTTTCATACCGAGGCTTATTGGGTAATATCCCACTTGTAGTAGATCTCATGTCCACCGACACTGAAAGTGCGGGTGACGTAGGGCTTTGTAACGGTAACACGGGTGTACCAGTAGATCGGGGCTATCGCTGCATCTTCATAGACCAGGATTTCCTCGGCCTGGGAATAGAGATCCACGCGCTTGGCCGGGTCGGTCTCGATGGCAGCCTGGGCAACGATCTCGTTGAATTTGGCGTTGTTCCACATCACGCCGCCGGCAGGAGCGCCAGAAGCGTCGGTCGGGTTCGAGGAGCCGTTCGGCAGGAAGACTTCGGCAATGAAGTTGTTGGCATCCGGGTAGTCATTGCACCAGCCCAAGCGGAAGATCTGCGGGGTGTTCTTGCCCTTGATAGTGTCGAGATAGACGGCCCATTCCTGATTCACGATCTTGACGTTGAGTCCCAGGTTGGTGTTCCACATCTGCTGAATGGCTTCGGCGATCTTCTGGTGACCCGATGAGGTATTGAACATCAGGGTGATGTCGAGTTGATCGGCGGTCTGGCCGGTCTCGTCGAGATAGGACTGAAGTTCAGCCTTTGCGGCTTCGACATCGGACTTCACACCGAGGTCGGGATAATCCTTCATGGTCGGCGCGGCGGCAAGGCCTGGGCGGGAGAACCACTGAGCGGGTTCCTGTCCGCCTTTGGTCACATTATCACTCAAACCCTGACGGTCGATCGACATGGAGAGGGCGCGACGCACGCGCACATCGCTGACGACCGGGGCGGTGGTGTTGAAACCGTAGTAGTAGGTGCAGAGGACGGGGGCGATCTCCAATTCCTGTGAAAGAACCGGGTCGGCCTTGACGCGGTCAATATCGGCCAGCGGAACAGCTGTGGCATCCATATTGCCAGCCTCGTATTCGGCGAAGGCGGCGGTCTCATCCAGCATCGCAAAGTGGACTTCGTCGATCTTGGCCTGCGGGATGTTATCGGCGCCCGGCCAGAAGGGGTTCTTGGACAGGATCATGGACGAGTCATGAATCCACTCGCTCATGGTGTAGGGTCCGTAGCTCTGGAAGAAGCCGGGCTCGGTCCAGCGTTCGCCGCGGGCTTCCACGCCGCCGTCACAGTCGCCTTCGATCACCCACTTGGGTTGGGGACGGGCAACCCACAGGCCGGCGATCTGGGTGTTATAGGCGGTCGGTTTCAGGAAGGTCAACTTGAGGGTCGCATCGTCAACCACTTCAACGCCAACGGTGGAGAAATCTTCGGTCACGCCGTTGTTGAAGTCTGCGGCGCCCTTAAGCACGAAACTCAGGAGATAGCCGTAGGGCGAGGCGTTGGCGGGGAGCAGGTTGCGGTAGATGCCATAGGCGAAGTCACCGGCGGTGACCATGCGGTCGGCGGAGCCGTCGCAAGTCTTGACGGTCTCGACCTCGTTGCCGTTCCAGCGAACCCACGGCACATCCGTGCGCAGGTTGAAGGTTACGGTCTCGGTGCCGTCATCATTGGTGACCGATTCCCATTCGGTGGCCATGCCCGGTTCGAGCAGACTGGTCTCTTCGTTGATATTGGTCAAGCCGATGAAGGTCGACTCGATGACGGTGATCGAGGTGGTGTCTTCGGCAATGGCCGGGTCGATGGTGGGGATGTCACCCACGCCGCCGGTGTTGACGCGCAGGATCTTGGGACCCATTTCTTCAGCGGGGGCTTCAGCAGGAACTTCAACAACCACTGTTTCCTTAACGACAACAGGCGCAGCGGCAGGAGCGCCGCCACAGGCTGACAAAATCACGCTGAAAACGACAAGCAGACTTAGTATCGCAAAGTTTTTACGCATTTTCTTCTCCTCATTACAAAATATTGATGATTTGTTGCAGAGACATTTTTCGATAACTTTTGGCTCAATTATTTATGGTTGGGACGGGACCACCTCCTTTTACTTTTTTCAAAACATGACGACAATGCCCTACAAGAAACGTTCGGCAAAATGACAGGCAACAAAATGATCCGGCTTCAACTCGCGGAAGGCCGGTTTTTGTTCCGCGCAAATGGATTGCGCAATGGAACAGCGCGTCCGAAAATGACACCCGGAGGGCGGGTTTACAGGCGACGGCACATCCCCTTCGAGCAGGACGCGCTGCCGCTTGGCATCCGCAATCGGGTCGGGAATCGGTACGGCGGATAAGAGCGCCTGCGCGTACGGATGAAGCGGGTTGAGATACAACTCATCCCGGTCTGCCAATTCCACAATCACGCCGAGGTACATGACGGCAATGCGGTTGCTGATATGGCGCACCATGGAAAGGTCATGGGCAATGAACAGGTAGGTCAGGTTGAATTGCTTTTGAAGGTCTTCCAGCAGGTTTACAACCTGGGCCTGGATTGAAACATCCAGCGCGGAGATGGGTTCGTCACAAACGATGAATGAAGGCTGTAAAGCCAGGGCGCGCGCCACGCCAATGCGCTGGCGCTGTCCGCCTGAAAATTCATGCGGGTAGCGCGTCGAGAACGCGGGATTCAACCCCACCAGATCGAGAAGATTGGCCACGCGCTCGTCGATTTCCTTCTGCTTGGCGACATTGTGAACGACCAGAGGTTCGCCGACGATTTCGCCAACCGTCATGCGGGGATTCAAACTGGCATACGGGTCCTGGAATATCATCTGCATCTTGCGCCGCATGCGACGCAATTCTTCACCCTTTAAATGGACCAGGTCCACGCCATCAAAAACCACAGAACCCGAAGTGGGGCGATATAGTTGAAGAACAGTCCGCCCGGTGGTGGATTTGCCGCATCCTGATTCACCCACCAACCCAAGCGTTTCACCCCGTCTTACGTCGAATGAAACATCGTCAACTGCATGAACCGCGCCGACCTGCTTTTGGATAATGATCCCCTGCGTGATCGGAAAATGTTTTACAAGATTGGTAACACGCAATAGTATATTGTTTGTTTCAGGCATTAGCGCGGTCTCCTCGTTTTAGTATCTACCCAACAGGCCGCACGATGGTCCTGTCCGACCATCTCCAGTGAGGGATTCTCTTTCCAGCAACGTTCGATTGCGTACGTACACCGCGGCGCAAATGGACAAGCGTTTGGTTTTTCATATAGAACCGGCGGCGCGCCATCGATGGAAATCAGCCGTGGATGTTCCTTCTCGTCCACGCGCGGCAAACTGCCCAACAAACCGATCGTGTAGGGATGCTGGGGGTTTGCATATAATTCCTTTACCAAGGATTCTTCGATAATATATCCACCATACATCACAACCACCCGATGAGCCAGTCCAGCGACTACGCCCAGGTCGTGAGTAATCCAGATCATCGCCATGCCAAGTTCGTTTCGCAGGCGTTTGACCAGGTCCATGATCTGCGCCTGAATGGTGACGTCAAGAGCGGTGGTGGGTTCGTCGGCGATTAGGATTTGCGGATTGCATGAGAGCGCCATGGCAATCATCACGCGCTGGCGCATACCTCCCGAAAACTGATGAGGATAATCACTCAGCCGTTCTTTCGCTTTCGGAATACCGACCATTTCCAACAACGCCGCCGCGCGCTCATCCGCCTGTTTTCGGGTCATGCCAAGGTGCAGCATCAACGGCTCTGCAAGCTGGAGCCCCACTGTCAGTACCGGATTCAGCGAAGTCATTGGATCCTGAAAAACCATGGCAATCTGGGCGCCGCGTATATCACGCATTTCGTCTTTGGATAGTTTAAGCAAGTCTTGTCCAAAATAAAGCGCTTCCCCCGCCACTACTTTTCCTGGAGGTGATGGAATCAGCCCCAGCACAGAGAGCATGGTCACGCTCTTTCCACAGCCGCTCTCTCCCACAACCCCCAATGTTTCACCTTCCTTCAATCCGAATGAGACACCATTCACAGCATGGACGATACCGCCCGGGGTTTTGAATTGTGTCTCAAGCCCCTTTATATCTAACAACAGATCAGGCATCAGTAAGATCCTTTTCTTCGCTGGGATAAATTCCACAAGTTGAGGCGTGTGCCGCCATCAAGCCTGCTTCAATCATTCAGAGATTCCATTCCAAAGACAAATCCAGCAACCAATAAACGACACTTCCGGAAACAGAAAGCAGGACAAATTATACCTAATTCTCTTTGGGCGTCAACATCGCTACCTTTTGAGCGTATCCTCAAACCAATTTGCTATTCAGGTTCACCGAAGTTGCCTAACAGAAAGCCCGGCGGTGTGAAAGAAACCGAGAAGCAAGTCTGGGCGACGACGTAAGCGAGCAAAGCCGCGATCCAGCATGTATTTCAGTTTTTGCTTTTGCTGCGCATTCAGTTTCGAGGAACTGCCTGCCGCTTTCTTCTTGCGGAGACCTCGGATGCCCTTCGCTTCAACCGTCTTTGCCCAATCACTGACTGTGGCTCGGCTGGCGCCCAGGTGTCGTGCAATGTCTGCCTGGCTCTGTGTGCCTGCTTTCAAAAGGCGTCCGCCTGCCAGTCGCCTTTCTTCCAGTTGCTCTCGCGTCAAGTATGATGGTCTCCATGTCATACTACCTATTGTAAGTCAATCTCGGTTAACCTGAATATATCGGGGATTATTTCTGTTGGATTCGTTGTTTACATATCTGCTGGCGGGTTAATTGTACTCTCTATATCTACTTAAAAGTCGTCAATAGCTAAGATTATCACTAATCTTTCCATAGAGTTCTTCTCTTCTGGAATCTTATTCCCCCATCGGCTCCCAGATATTTTTGACCTGAATCGCCTATTGCTGTAATTCACGGTTCTCCATTTTCAGAAATAAAAATAGCCATCTGCTATAATTGCCTCAATCAACTCACAAAAGGACTTCCCCATGGCTGACCATATCAGCGTTACACAAATCTCGAACTACATCGGGCAAGACGTCATCCTCAAAGGCTGGGTCTACAACCGCACCGACAAGGGCAAGCTCTCCTTCCTGCTCGTGCGCGACGGGACGGGCTTCATCCAGTGCGTTGCCTTCAAAGGCGACCTGACACCCGAACTCTTCGAGACCATCTCCCACCTGCCGCAAGAGACCTCGGTCATCATCACGGGCGCTGTCCGCGAAGATAAACGCGCACCCGGCATCCCTGGCGGTTTCGAGGTCGGCATCAAAGACTTGCAGGTTGTGCAATCCGCTGAACTCGACTACCCGATGTCCCTCAAAGACCACGGCGTGGACTTCGCGCTCGACAACCGTCACCTGTGGCTGAGAATGCAAAGCCAGTGGGCGATCCTGCGCGTCCGCGCCACGGTCATGGCTGCCACCCGCGAATGGCTTGACACCAACGGCTTCACCGAAATGTCCACGCCGATTCTGACTCCCGCCGCTGCCGAGGGCACCACCACCCTCTTCGAGACCGAATACTTCGACGAGGGCAAAGCCTATCTCGCGCAGACGGGTCAACTCTACAACGAAGCCAACATCTTCTCGTTTGGGAAAGTCTACTGTTACGGACCCACCTTCCGCGCCGAAAAATCCAAGACCCGCCGTCACCTGACCGAGTTCTGGATGCTCGAACCTGAGATCGCCTTCTGCGACCTCGACGGCTTGATGGAAGTCGAAGAGCAGATGATCACCCACATCGCCCAGCGAGTCATCCGCGACCGCACACCTGAGTTGAAATTCCTCGGACGCGACATCTCCAAGCTGGAAAATATCAAAGCCCCCTTCCCGCGAATCTCCTACGACGACGCGGCGAAGATGATCGCCGAACTTCGCGAGAAGGAAACCGATCCCGAAAAGAAAGCTCTGCTCGCCTTCGATTGGGGCATCGATTTCGGCGCGCCACACGAGACCGCCATCACCCAGCAGTTCGACAAGCCCGTATTTGTCTACGGCTACCCGAGCGCGGTCAAAGCCTTTTACATGGAACCCTGGCCGGGTCGTCCCGAAGTCTGCAAATCGGTGGATTTGCTCGCACCCGAAGGCTACGGCGAAATCTGCGGCGGCTCGGAGCGCATGAGCAGTCACGAAAACCTGCTGGCGCGAATCCGCAAAGAGAAACTTCCCGAAGAAGCCTTCAAATGGTATTTGGAACTCCGCAAGTATGGCTCCGTCCCCCACTCAGGCTTCGGCATGGGCACGGAGCGCGTCACCGCCTGGATGTGCGGTATCGAACACATCCGTGAGACGATTGCATTTCCGAGAACGATCAAGCGGGTGTATCCGTAATCAAAAAGTAGGGACACGGCGCCGTGTCCCTACTTTTTGACGGGGAAAATCAAATTTTACGGAATTACCAACACCTGCCCCACCTTGATGTTGTTGATATTCTTGATATCGTTCGCCGATGCAATCGCGGCGACGGTGGTGCTGTGTTTGACCGCGATGAACGAAAGCGTATCGCCCACCTTGACAGTGTACGTCCGCTTGGGAGGTGTTTCGACTCCGCCCGAGCCTGATTCAGTTTTAGGGGTTGATTCGCTCTCCTGCGGAATGGCAATCGCGACTGGCACTGTCAATTTGTCGCCAACTTTCAGCAGTTGCGGATTCGCCATTACCAACTCGCGGACGGTCACGCCATAGGCGTTCGCAATCGATTCAAAATTATCATCCTTGACAACAGCATGCGTCTTTGGCTTTTGGTCAGGGATGTTCGCACCCGCAAATTTATACAATTCCTCCAGCGTGCCGTTGAAGAGGTTCATGTCCACTGCGGCGTTGATGCCGTTGATTTTGCCCTTGTCACTGTACTGCCAGATTGCATAACTAAACCAGCCGCGCGGCAGGGTTGGTTTCATCCCTTCGATGTACTGATTTGGATACTGCGCCAGCCAGAGCGGATAATCTTTCGCCCAGTCCGGCGGACCACCGCCCTTGACCACGAAGTAATCCTGCAAAAAGTATTGTCCCGAATAGATGATGGGCTTCTTACCGAAGGAGGCTTCCACGCGGTCAAGCCATACCTTGGCGGCGGGCACGATCTTCTCCTTGGTCAAGCCATCGTTGGTTTCGAGGTCGAGCACAGGCGGAAGTTCGCCGTTATCCTTGACAGTCTTTACATAGTCGATGAAATAATCCGCCTGCTTCTTCGCATCCACGTTACAGCGGAAGAAATGATAGGCTCCGCGCAAGAGTCCCGCCGACTTTGCGCCAAACCAATTGTCGTCAAAGGTGGGGTCTTTGTAGGTGATGCCTTCGGTTGCTTTTGCAAACACGAACCGCTGTCCCGTAGCGCGGACCTTGGGCCAATCGATGCCCGCATCCCAATAAGAAACGTCGATCCCTGGAACGGCTGCCATGGCTTCCTCCAATTCACATACCGGATATATTCGATTCAGCGTAGCACAAAACCATCGAAAAATCAAACATTTTTGACAAGTCTGGTTTAAGTTTTATCTACCCTCTCCCTTGCGATTATGGTATAAGAAATACAGCCCTGCTGTGCGCGTGATGTCACCCTCACGTTTTGAGCCAACACTGTTTAAAAGGGTCCTTATCTTTAAGGAAATAACGCGATAGGCCTGAGCCAAGGCGGCGTTTCCCGGTCAGGACCCACCTGCGCAAGCAGGTTCAAAACCTGGTGATACACGGCACGAGCGGGGTGACTTTTTTAATCACCCGGCTTGATGCGGGACGATTTGTCTGACAATAATTTTGAAAAACCGAAAAGTCTTACTTGACGAGTTTGCCGGGTGCGTATAAAATACGCGCCATTAAACAACTGAATACGGAGATATAGCGGCTGGGTCTCGAAAATGAGATCACGAGGTGGAGGTTCTCCCGTGCGAACGGGACGCTAATTACCAAACTTCCCCTTTCCTTTCGGAGAGGGCCGGGTGAGGTGAAAAAATCGGATAGATCAGCGGATGCCTCTGAAGTTATTTCACTAACTTCCTTCTCCCTTCCAAAGCAAGCGGATTGGGCACAGTGTTTAAAAAAACTCTGTTGCTCACCACTGAAAACCGGGCAGTAATGACCGGGACAAAGTGGACGCAGTGAAACAGGTACAGGGTAAAACGACGGTTTTGTCCGCCTGTGGAGTTTTGGAAGGGCGTTTCTTTTTAATACCAGCGTGTATTGTATTAAACAGGTATGCCCGGGCATACCTGTTTATTTTTAATTAAACCTGACAAGTCTCATGAAGGAAACAACTAATCGTCAACCACTTTGGGAAACCTGTCAGGTTTATCGAGGAGAAAATGAGCAAGAATCGGGTGGCTTCCATAAATGCAAGCCAATACAATCTCTGCAACAAAGGAGATAAACATGGAATCCACAATTGAACTTTCACAACATTACCAACTCATCGAACGGGCAATTCAATACATCGAGGCAAATGCGCAGCGTCAGCCTGAGTTGGATGAGATCGCATCCGCCATCGGCTTGAGCGGGTATCACTTCCAGCGTGTGTTTACCCGTTGGGCGGGAATCAGCCCGAAGCGCTTCATGCAATTCCTGACGAAGGAACACGCCAAGTCGCTTCTCGCCCGCTCCGAAAATCTGCTGGAGACAACGCATCAGGTCGGGCTTTCCAGCCTCGGACGCCTGCACGACCTCTTCATCACCACAGAAGCGGTCACACCGGGCGAATTCAAATCACAGGGCGCAGGCGTGACCATCCGCTATGGATTGCATCAGACACCGTTTGGGAAGTGCCTGATTGGGACCACCGAACGCGGCATCTGCCATTTGAGTTTTGTGCAAACCAGCGAAGGCAGCGCGATTGACAACCTCGCATCAGATTGGAAACAGGCAAGGATGGTCGAGGATTACAAATCCACCGCCCCGCTGGTCGCCCGCATCTTTCCCACCGCTTCGACTCCGCTCAGCGCGAAACAGAAGATCAGCCTTCATCTGCGCGGCACGAATTTCCAGATCAAGGTCTGGGAGGCATTGCTCAATATTCCGAAAGGCACAGCGACCACGTACGAGCAAATCGCCGCGCAGATTGGGAATCCGAATGCGGTTCGGGCGGTTGGGACGGCGATTGGGCACAACCCGATTGCGGTGCTAATCCCATGTCATCGGGTGATCCGCAAGAGCGGCGAGTTTGGCAATTATCGTTATGGCGCCGCAAGGAAAATAGCGCTGTTGGCTCGTGAATCGAATAGCGTGGTCGCGCTTGCGGCGTGACCATTTCAAAGGAAAAAAATGAAAACAAAAATTTGGACGGCTTTACTGGCTTTATACATTGTCTGGGGCTCGACATATCTGGGAATTCGATTTGCAATCGAAACCATTCCCCCGTTTTTCCACGCCGGGATTCGGTTCCTGGTCGCGGGTTTGATTTTGGTCATCTGGCAGCGTTCCGCCGGGTACGAACTGCCGACAGACAAACAATGGAAAAACACCGCCATCGTTGGAAACCTGCTCCTGCTTGGCGGCAATGGACTGGTCGCCTGGGCCGAGCAATTCATCCCATCCGGGATCGCGGCGCTGGTCATCGGTTCCAGCCCAATGTTTCTGGTCATCGGCGAGGCGATCCGGCCAAATGGCGTCAAACCCAATTGGCAGGGAATCGTTGGGTTGTTGATCGGTTTTGTGGGAATCTTCGTCCTCATCGGTCCCGCTGAAATTTCCGGAAGCGCTACAAAATTGAATCCCTTCGGTGTGGTTGCCTTGCTCTTCGCGTGTATGTTCTGGTCGACCGGCTCGATCTTCAGTAAATCGGTCGACCTGCCCAAGTCATCGCTGATGAACACGGGCGCGCAGATGTTGACGGGGAGCATCGGTCTGTTTATCGTTTCGCTGGCCACAGGCGAGTTGAGCGGATGGGATGTGACCGCGGTTTCGACCCGCTCGCTGCTTGGATTGTCGTACCTTATTCTTGTGGGTTCACTAATCGGGTTCGTTTCATATGGCTGGCTGCTGCAAAACGCGCCCATCTCGCTGGTTTCGACATACGCCTACGTCAACCCGATCGTCGCCGTTTTTCTCGGGACCTGGCTTGCGCATGAAGCCCTCGAGCCGCGCATCTGGATTGCGGCGGGAATCATCGTCGGGTCGGTCATCTTCATCAATAGCACCAGGACCAAAGGTCAGGGTCGGGTAAAGGAGGTCTTAGTGGAGAGCAGCCAGTAGCAGGTTTTGAGTAGTCAGCAGTCAGTGATCAATTGTCAGTTAATCAACCATGAAAAGGAGTAATGAAAATGGACAAGAAAGATTTGATCAAACGCGTGAAGGAAGATAATGTCAAGTTCATCTCGCTGCAATTCACCGACGTGATGGGCTCGGTGAAAAGCGTGGATTTGCCCGTGCGAAACCTTCAGGATGTGCTGAATGACGGCGCATGGTTCGACGGTTCTTCTGTGGAAGGTTTTGCCCGCATTCAGGAAAGCGACATGCTTCTGATGCCCGATCCCGATACCTATGCCGTGTTGCCCTGGTCGCCGGACGAGTCAAAACGGGCGCGCGTGTTCTGCGATATTCTCACGCCGAGCGGCGAACCGTTCGACGGCGATCCGCGCGGCGCGTTGAAGCGCATCCTCAAGAAGATCGCCGAACGCAACTGGAAGTTCAACATCGGACCCGAACCCGAATTCTTCCTATTCAAGGCTCCGAATGGGGGTAACAGCGTCCACCCTGTTCCCCATGATACCGGCGGTTACTTTGACTTCTCCTCCTTCGATGAGGCGGTTGTTGTCCGCACGGCGTTGATGGAAGCCCTCGACGCGATGGAATTGGATGTGGAAGTGGGACATCACGAAGTGGCGCTCGGTCAGCACGAGATTGACTTCCGCTTTGCGGATGCGCTCAAAGCCGCGGACAATGTGCTGACCTTGAAATACACCGTGAAGGCAATCGCCGCCCAGCATGGATTGGTCGCTTCCTTCATGCCCAAGCCTGTCTACGGCATCAACGGCTCCGGGATGCACTGTCACCAGTCGCTGTTCGACACCAAGACGGGCGCAAACCTTTTCTTCGACGCAAAGGATGAAGCGCACCTATCCAAACTGGCGTACTCCTTCATTGCCGGACAGTTGGTCCACGCGCGCGCCCTGGCCGGGGTGGTTGCCCCGACCGTGAATTCCTACAAGCGTTTGGTTCCCGGTTACGAAGCCCCGGTGTATATCGGCTGGGCGCAGCAGAATCGTTCGGCATTGATCCGCATTCCGCGCTACACCGAAGGCCGTGACAAGTCCGTTCGCGCCGAACTGCGCTTCCCCGACCCGTCATCCAACCCATACCTGGCGTTTGCCGTCATGCTGGCCGCCGCCCTCGACGGCATTGATAACAACATGTCCGCGCCGAAGCCGCTGAACAACATCAACCTCTACCACCTCGACAAGGAAGAACGCGCCAAACTGGGCGTGACCGAACTGCCGGGCTCGCTGGCCGAATCCCTGGGTGAGTTGGAGAAGGATGAGGTCTTGAAGGCAGCTCTGGGCGAAACTCTGTACGAAGCCTACATGCGCGCGAAGTGGGAAGAGTGGGATGATTACCGCCTGCACGTGACCGATTTCGAGATCGAGAAGTATTTGGAAACGACGTAGTTAGGTAATTGGCGATTGGTAATTTGTAGTTGGTTCAAAAAGGCCCCTGGGGTATTCAACCTTCAGGGGCTTTTGGTTTAGGGTTTGTATGCAAATTAAGAATAGGTCACTCTGAGCCGAAGCCCTGAACGAAGTGAAGGGTCAGCGAAGAGTCTCGTTTTCAGGGTGTTTTCGAGCAAAATCCGGGTTTCTTCGTCGCTTCGCTCCTCAGAATGACACTCATAAAGGATTTTGCATACACGCCCTAGCTTTATTTGCTTCACTCCTTCGTCACAATATACTTGTGGATCA
>DAOUAS010000095.1:0-8437 GCA_034433295.1 Anaerolineales bacterium
TTGATTGTTTTATTACTTCGCAATCTGTAGGAGAAACAATGTCGCATTCCATTAACAGGCGTGACTTTCTAAAGTTGACTGCGCTGACTTCCTTCAATCTTTTTGCCCCCCCGCTCATACAATCCATTCAGGCGCAGGGCGAAATGCCCAATGTACTGGTGATCGTCTTCGACGCCTTCTCGGCGTATCACCTTTCGATGTATGGATATGCCCGCGAGACTGCCCCCAACCTTGCCAAAATGGCGGAAAAGGCAATCGTTTACCACAATCATTTTACGGCGGGAAGTTTCACCGTACCGGGCACAGCTTCCATCCTGACGGGCGTCCTATCCTGGAAGCATCGCGCCTTCCACTTTGAAGATGGCGTGGCTGACGAATACGTGGACAAAAGTATTTTTCACGCCTTCGATTCTTATTATCGAATCGCCTATTCCCATAACCCGCATGTGGTCCGCTTCCTTGACCAGTTCTCCGCCGACCTGAACAAATTCATTCCCTACGAGCAGTTGTTGCTGACCGGCAGCGGGCTGGTCCAATCCCTCTTCAAGAACGACGACGACGCGGCAAACATCGCCTGGCAGCGGATCATGGTCAAGGACAAGGGGCTTTCCTACTCGTTGTTCCTTTCGGCTCTATACAAGGCATACAACGAAAACAAGATCAAATCCCACAAGAAATCCTTTCCCATCGGCATCCCCGCCATCAAGGGCGACGATCACTATTTGCTCGAAGATGCGATTGACTGGCTAAACGATGAATTACCCAAACTTCCCCAGCCGTTTTTGGGTTACTTCCATTTCATGCCGCCGCATGATCCCTACTCCCCGCCTCGTGATTTTTACGGTCATTTCGAAAACGATGGGCTTCAAATTGCCGAAAAGCCCAATGACATTTTTGCGCCCGTCCGCCCGTTCGAACTGATGATTACCAAACGCCGCGAATACGACGAATTCATCCTTTACCTCGACCGTGAGTTTGGCAGGCTCTTCGACCAGATTGAGTCATCGGGACTGCTGGAGAACACCTGGCTGGTCATCACCTCCGACCACGGCGAGATGTTCGAGCGCGGCATTCAGGGACACATCACTCCGTCGTTTTACCAGCCGCTGGTGCGGGTCCCGTTGTTGATTCTGCCGCCCGGCAGCACATCCCGCACCGACATTTACGCTCACACCAGCGCAGTGGACCTCCTGCCGACGCTGCTGCATGTCACCGGGCAAAAGTCCGCCGACTGGACGGAGGGTGAAATCCTGCCGCCCTTTGCTCCATCCGCGCCGAACCCGGAACGCAGCGTCTACGCCTTCCAGTCCTATCATGGCAAACAGAAGCAGTCCCTGACCGAGGCAACGGTAATGCTGGTCAAGGGCAGGTACAAGCTCGTGTATTACTCCGGTTACCGCGAGCGATTGGGCGACGGAAAAATGATTCAACTTTTCGACATCGAAGCCGACCCCGAAGAACTGAATGGTCTCGCCAGCATCGAGAGAGAAGTTGTCGAGAAGTTGTTGGCGGAGTTGAGATCGAAACTTATCGAAATCAACGAGCCTGGGTTGTAAAGCCCCTGCGTTATAATTCCCCGCCGTATGAAAATTCTGACCGTGCTTACCTATTATCGTCCGCATACCAGCGGACTGACCATTTATGCCGAGCGCCTTGCGCGAGCCTTTGCCAAACGCGGACATCAAGTCACCGTGATGACCACGCAATACGACCCGTCCCTGCCGCGTGAGGAAACGATGGACGGCGTGCGAGTGCTTCGCATTCCCGTCGCGGCGCGGGTCAGCAAGGGAGTTCTCGCCCCAACCTTCGGATTGGTTGCTACCCAGCTTGTCGCCCAGCACGAAGTCGTCCAGTTGCATCTCCCGCAATTCGATGCCCCCGGTGTTGCCCTCCGCGCGCGATTAATGGGGAAGCCTGCCGTGCTGACCTATCACTGCGACCTATTTCTCACCCGCACATGGTTCAACCATTTTGTGAACGCCGTGGTGAATTTTCAAAACCATATGGCGGGACGACTCGCCAATCACATCGTGACCTATACTCAGGATTACGCCGACAACTCACCCTACCTCTCCCGCTACAAGTCCAAACTGACTCCCATCCTGCCTCCGGTTGAACTGCCTGCTCCCCTGCCCATGGGTGTTTCCGCTTTTGCCTGCGAACATCACATCGACGTCCGCAAGCCGGTCATCGGCATGGCGGCGCGCTTTGCGTCTGAAAAGGGCGTGGAAGTTTTACTGGATGCGCTTCCCATTATTTTGAAAAAATACCCCAAGGCACAGGTGCTGTTCGCCGGGACTTATCAGGATGTAATGGGTGAGCAGGATTACTCCGCCCGGCTCATGCCGCGCATCCGCGAGTATGAGGTTCAAGGACACTGGACTTTTCTGGGCAACCTCGATCCCATCCAGATGGCGGCTTTCTATCCCAACCTGGACGTGTTGACTGTCCCTTCGCTCAACTCCACCGAAGCCTTTGGTCTAGTCCAGATCGAAGCGATGATGAACGGCGTGCCCTGCGTGCCGTCCGCGCTGCCTGGCGTGCGCCGCCCCGTTCAAATGCACGGTATGGGACTGGTCTCTCAAATCGGAGATTCAACCTCGTTGGCAGAATCAATTTTGGGCGTGCTGGACAATCCAGAAAAGTATCGCGGCAACATCGAAGCGATAAAAAAATCCTATGACCCCGATTCCATCGCGCAGGAATATGAGAATTTGTTTGAGAAATTGATGAAATAATGAACCATCGTCAAACAAAAGATTTCCTGTTTCTTCACCTCAGCGGACTTCCCTACTTCCGCGCCTTTTTACGCGCTGTGGAAAGCGCCTACTATCAGGACCTCGACCTGCCTTCTCCAATTTTGGATGTGGGCTGCGGTGATGGTAACTTCGCCGCGCTGACATTTGATCAGACCATCGATGTAGGGCTCGACCCGTGGCGTGGTCCTATTCACGAGGCGAAGACCTACGGAAAGTACAACCTGCTGGTGGAATCCGATGGCGGGACAATGCCTTTCCCCGACGGACATTTTTCCTCTGCGTTTTCCAATTCGGTGCTGGAGCATATCCTGCATATCGATGTGGTGGTGCGCGAAACCAGCCGTGTGTTGAAGCCAGGCGCTCCCTTCGTCTTTTGTGTGCCGAATCACAACTTCCTGTCGACTCTCTCTATCGGGCGCGGGCTGGACAAAATCGGCTTGCGCTTTCTGGGAGATTTGTACCGCGCTTTCTTCAACAAGATTTCCCGCCATCATCATTGCGATGACCCTGAAACCTGGCGCGCCCGTCTTGAATCCAACGGATTCACGCTGGAGCGTTGGTGGCATTACTTCTCGCCACAGGCATTGTCCGCGCTGGAGTGGGGACATTATTTCGGGCTGCCGAGTTGGATTTCTCATTTCCTGTTTGGCAAGTGGATTCTTTCCCCCACCCGTTGGAATTTGTACTTCACCGAAAAGTATCTGCGGAAGTTCGTCGAAGCGCCAGATCATTCACAGGGAGCGTACACGTTTTACGTGGCAAAGAAAATGTAAGCGCAGGATTTCCTTGTCTTAGGCTGTTCAGGAGTTTAGCCCCCGAACGAACGTGTAATCATGGAAATTCATAAATCCCGGATAAGACCACCCAACCAAGTCCAAAGATGAAGTAAACTTGGGCGGATATGACCGACGAAACACCACAGCCGACATCCGAACAGGAACCCAGCGTCCTCGACCTTTACAAGTCCGTGACGAAGGATTGGCGTTCCTTCTTTAATTTCATCCAATCCCTGTGGGACGCTCGCCGCCGCGCCGAACTTGACCGCGAGCTTGCGCTGGAGGTGGCGCAGGCAATCCCTGAGCAGGCTCCCGAAGAACCCGTCCGTGTGGATTATTTTCCCTGGCGTTCCGTGCTGGCGCTTTTCCTTGCGCTGGTGGCACAGGCTGCGCTGGAGCCGCCCAATCGTCAGGTGAACATCGCGCTGGCATTGTATGTCTTTGCGGCAGGGTTCGCCCTCTGGGCATACGTCAAGAACGAGTGGCATTTGCCCGCCCTGCCCCGCCCGCGTCACACACCCGACAATTTGACCACTCGTCTTGTTCCGTTCATCTTTTCCATCATCTTTGCGTTGATCGCGTTTTGGGACTTTGGCGGCGGGGTCTTCACTTGGTTCAATCTCGGCTTTTGGCTGCTTTCGATTGCTCTGTTCTTCCTTGGCTTGTGGCTGCGGATTCCAAAAGCCGCGCAGGATTCAAGCCCTGAGTCTCGCCGCAAAAAGATAATCTTCGGCGTGCTGCTTGCCGCCGCCTTTGGGGTCGCGCTTTTTTTCAGGATTTACCGCATCGACGGAGTCCCCGCCGAGCCGTTCAGCGACCACGCCGAAAAAATCCTCGACGTGTACGACATCACGCAGGGACAGTACAAGGTTTTCTTTGCCCGCAACACGGGACGCGAGTCCATCCAGATGTATTGGACTTTGCTCACCGCTCTCGTCTTCCATACAGGACTTTCCTTCCTGAGCCTCAAACTGGGGACGGCGTTAATTGGCATTTTGACCATTCCCTATGTTTACCTGCTCGGTAAAGAATACGGCGGCGCGCGCGCGGGACTGTTTGCGCTCTTCCTTTTTGGAATTGCCTACTGGCCAAACGTGATCTCCCGCATCGGGCTGCGGTTTCCTTTGTATCCTGTTTTTGTCGCGCCGATGCTCTTCTACCTCATTCGCGGATTGCGTACCCGCAGCCGGAATGACTTTATTTTGGCGGGGCTCTTCCTCGGGCTTGGCTTGCATGGATACAGCCCCTTCCGCATCGTGCCGTTTTTGGTGATTGCGGCTTTTGTGATCTATGTGCTTCACATGCGTTCGAAGGACAGCGCCGTGCAATCCGCGTGGTGGTTCATCCTGCTGGTGATGGTCTCGCTCATTGCCTTTTTGCCGCTCCTGCGATATTGGATGTCCAATCCCGACATCTTCGGCTATCGTGCCATGACCCGCTTGACGTCAGCCGAGTCTGTTCTGCCCGCGCCTGCATGGCAGGTATTCCTTTCCAATTTATACAAAGCCCTGTTGATGTTCAACTGGGATAACGGCAGTATCTGGGTCCATTCCATACCGGGCCGCCCGGCTTTGGATGTGGTGACAGGCGCGTTGTTCGTGATCGGAATCCTATTGTTGATTGTGCGCTACGTCCGTCAACGTGACTGGCGCGACCTGCTCCTGCTGGTTTCGATTCCCATCCTGTTGATGCCATCCGTGCTTTCGCTGACTTTCCCCGGCGAGAATCCATCGCTGAATCGTACGGGCGGGGCGGCGGTGGCGGTCTTCGTTATCAGCGGGCTGGCGCTCGACGGGTTTGTATCCAGCCTGAGCGGGGCGCGAAACAAGAAGCGGACGATCATCGCCTACGGGTTGACCGGTCTGTTGTTCGCCGCATCCGCATATCAAAATTATGGACTCGTCTTCAAAACGTTTGACCAGAGTTTCAAATCGGGCGCATGGAACACATCCGAGATGGGCGCGTTGATCAGCGAGTTTCGCGACGAACACGGGACGACGGATTCGATCTGGATCGTGCCATTCCCGCATTGGGTCGATACGCGCCTGCCCGGCGTTTGGGCGGGAATCCCGAACCGCGATTTCGCGCTATGGCCCGAGGACTTTGCCAAAACAATCGTTGCGCGCGGTCCCAAGATGATCATGTACCGCGTGGATGATCTGCCGACCGAGAATGCGCTCAAGCAGCTTTATCCAAACGGGACTTACACCCGTTTCAATTCCAAATATCCCGGCAAGGATTTCATGGTTTTGACGACAGACAAATGATCGTCATTGCGATGGCGCTCTTGTTCTTCGCCCGATACTTACGCCGCACTGCGGTTGGCGCAGTGCAGGCGGGCAATCTCCTTCCATGGGGAGATTGCTTCGTCGGGGAGACCACCCTCCTCGCAATGACGTGAGGTGATATGACAGAAAAGCATTCATGGCTTTACGATTTACTTTTTATCTTTGTCCTGCTTCTGGCGGGATGGTTGCGTTTTGCCGGATCGGATTGGGGCGAGGGCTATCACCAGCATCCCGATGAATTGTTTTTGAGCGGCGTGCTGGCTGCTCTCGACGCGCATACCTGCGAACTCGAAAACGTCCCTGTCGATCTTTGCCCCCCAGACCAAAAGCACTGGCTGAATCCGCTCGAATATTTCGATACGGCGAAGTCGCCGCTCAACCCATACAACCGCGGATATTCGTTCTTTGTTTACGGCAACCTGCCGATGACCTGGCTCCGCGTAACATCGGAAGTCTTTGGCATGGACGACCTGGGGACGCAGAAACTCTTTGCGCGGCAGATGTCTGCTCTGGCGGATTTACTGACCATCTTCGTGCTTTACCTGATCGTCTCCAATCTATACGGGCGGCGGATTGCCCTGTTTGCCGCGACCTTCTCCTCGCTGGCGGTGATGCAAATCCAGCAGTCGCACTTCTTTACCACCGATTTGTACGTCAACCTCTTCATGTTCCTGGCAATCTATTTTGCTGTGGAGATTGTGAGTCGAGAGAATGGAATAGAGAATAGAGAATGGAGAACAGGAAATAGTGAGCAGCCTAGTCGTCCACTACTCTCCAACCATCTAATCTCCAATCCCCTCCTCTGGTTTAGCATCGGCTTCGGCTGGATGCTCGGCATGGCAATGGCATCCAAGATCAACGCCGCCGCGCTGGCCTTGATGCTGCCCGGCGCTTTTGTAATCCGTTACTTCGTCCATGACCGCCAGGCGCGTGACTCGGAGAACGAATTACCAGTTACCAATTACCAATCCACCGATTACTGGTCATTGATTACTGTTTTTCTCATCGCCGGCGGACTTGCGACACTGCTTTCCTTCCGCATCTTCCAACCTTACGCCTTCGACGGACTGGGGTTGAATGTCCAGTGGATTTCGAACATCATGGAACAGCGCAGGCAGGCCGCCGGTTCGGACCTGCCCTGGAATTTGCAATGGGCGCGCCGTTCGCACTTGTATTCATTTGAAAACCTGACCAAATGGGGCTTGGGACTCCCACTTGGGATTCTTGCATGGGCCGGGTTTTTGCTCATGGGCTGGCGCATTGTCAAAGGGGAATGGCGTCACCTCCTGCTCTGGGGTTGGACGGCATTCTATTTTGTCTGGCAGTCGCTGCAATTCAATCCGACCATGCGCTATCAGTTGCCGATCTACCCGCTGTTGGCGATGATGGCGTCGTGGTTCATCTTCGAGGCGGGGCAGAAGTTGAAGTCTCGCTCACGTATCTTGTATCTTGTATCCCGCAACGCGGCAGGCCTGGTTGGCATCGTTGTTCTCATCGCCACCACCGTCTGGGCTTTTGCTTTCCAAAGCATCTACATACGATCCGAACCGCGTATTGCCGCCTCACGCTGGATTTTCCAAAACGTGCCGGGACCAGTCAACCTGCAGATCGAAACCACCGAATCCGGTTTGTACAACCAACCCCTTTCGATTCCCAAGGGCGACTTGCTTGGACCCGAGACGCCATTTGCCCTCCCGTTCACGCCAAAGCGAGAAGGGCAACTCTCGAAAGTGCTCCTGGGACATGCAACAGGCTCCACCTCGCCCGCGACCATTATCGTGTCCCTTTACTCGGCCATGGCCCCAAATGCTCCTCTGGGAATCACCGCAGAGGTGATGGATTTCAATTCAGCCGGCGATCCGCGCGGACCTTCGGTTGAATTCGCCTTCGATAGGCCGGTCACCCTTGTCGAAGGTCAGTTGTATTATTTGCGGATCGAGTCGCTCAGCAGCCGCCTGACCTTGAGCGGCGCGGCGATTGCCAACGAGACCAACTACGACTGGGGTCTGCCCTTCCGTATCGACGGCTACGATGCCTACGGCGGCATCTATCCCGGCGACCTGACTTTACAGGTTTACTGGGACGACAATGCCGACAAGATCAACCGTTTTGTGCAAATTCTCAACCAGTCCGATTACATCGTCATTCCCACCAACCATCAGTACGCGCAGATTACCCGTGTCCCCGAACGCTACCCGCTGACGACATACTATTATCGTGAGTTGCTTGGTTGTCCGCAGGGAGCGGATATCATCAAATGCTACGAGACGGCTCAGCCCGGCGATTACAAAGGCAGGCTGGGATTCGAACTGGTGCAGGTCTTCGAGTCTTACCCGACGTTTGGGAATCTGGTCATCAACGACCAGTCTGCCGAAGAAGCCTTCACCTTCTACGACCATCCCAAAGTTTTGATCTTCCAAAAGACGGATGAATTCGACGCGGTAAAACTTGCCGCGTCGCTTTCCACCGTTGATTTGACCACTGCTGTCCACCTGTTGCCGACGCAGATTGACGACTACAAGAGTTTGATGCTGCCCGCCGACAGGCTCGCGTCACAGCAGGCGGGCGGGACCTGGTCCGAGCTCTTCGACTACGACTGGCTCCACAACAAGTA
>DAOUAS010000096.1:0-2038 GCA_034433295.1 Anaerolineales bacterium
CTCGCAGGAGGCGGATTTCGAGATGACGGGAACGCTCTGGGAGGCGTGCGAGTCCGTTTTCAGTCATTTCAAAAAAGAGCAGGAAGAACTGCATCGCCTCGAAGGATTGATGTCCGACCCCATTCAGGGCGAAGAGGTCATGGCTCGTTACGGCAAATTGCAGGACGATTTCGAGCGGCGCGGTGGATACACCTACATGACCCGCATCCGTCAGGTGTTGACAGGTTTGGGATTCAGCGAAGCTGACTACCAGCTCAGCATTGACCACCTCTCAGGCGGACAGCGCACGCGCGGATTCCTCGCCCGCCTGCTGCTTTCCGACCCCGATCTGCTGCTGCTCGACGAACCCACCAACCACCTCGACATCGCCGCCGTCGAATGGCTCGAAGGTTATCTGAGCCAATGGGAAGGCGCGGCGATCATCGTCTCGCACGACCGCTACTTTTTAGACAAAGCCTGCAACGTCATCTTCGAGATGTTCCCAGGCGCAACCGAAAGTTATCGCGGCAACTACAGCGCCTACCTCAAGCAACGCGCCGAACGCGCCGCCCGCAGGCAGGAAATCTTCGAGAGCGAAAAAGAAAAGTTGATGAAAGAGGTGGAGTACATCAAGCGCAACGTCTCGGGGCAGAACGTGCTGCAAGCCAAGGGCAAGCTCAAACGTCTCTCGCGCATCCTGCAAGCCATCGAGCAGATCGGCATGGAAGCCGCGCTCAACCAAAAGTGGAGCGAGACCGCCGCCGAAGTCTCCGTCACCATGTCCATCATGGGCGTCGAAGAAGCCGAGCGCCGCGTGCGCGGACTGCAATCTCCCGTGCGGACACTGCCCAACCTGCACCTGCGACTCTCGTCCCAAACCCGCTCTGGCGATCTGGTCATCCGCGCCGAAGACATCCAGGTCGGATACTCCGATAAGTTTTTGTTTTCCTGCCCCACGATTGATTTGCGACGGGGCGACTGCGCGGCATTAATCGGACCGAACGGCGCGGGCAAGACCACCTTCCTGAAGACGATCCTCGGACAGATTCCGCCCCTGGCTGGGGACGTGACCCTTGGGGCGAGTCTCAGCGTTGGGTATTTTGCCCAAGCGCACGAGGGTCTCGATCCGCAGAAGACGGCGCTTGAAGAAATCATCGCCGCGTCGGGTTATCTTCCAAATCGGGCGCGTGAATATCTCGGCAAGTTCCTCTTCTCAGGCGACGACGCTTTCAAGAAAGTTTACATGCTCTCAGGCGGTGAACGCGGACGCCTCGCGCTGGCGAAGCTCGCCTTGCAAGATACCAACCTGCTCCTGCTCGACGAACCCACCAACCACCTCGACATCCCCTCGCAGGAAGTCCTCGAAGCCGTGCTGGACGATTACGCGGGCACGATCCTGCTCGTCACCCACGACCGCTACCTCGTGGACGCCATCGCCACCCAAATCTGGGAAATCGACCCCGACGAGTCGCACTTGATTATCTTCAAGGGCACCTATTCCCAAATGAAGGAAGAACGCGAAAAGGAACTGGCGCGCCAAGCCGCTGCCGAAGCTGTTGTTTCTGACACACGCAAAAAAGATGCACCCAAGGCGAAGTCTGCCAGCACGAAGGAAGAACGTCAACGCATCGCCAAAGTGCAAAAACTGGAAAACAGTATCGCCGCGCTCGAAGCCGAACTGGGCGAAATCGGCAGGCAGCTCGAAAATTCACCTGCCGACGCTGGCGAAGTGGTCAAGCTCTCGAAGGAATATGAAAGAGTCCAGAACGAGATGGATGGTCTGCTCGCGGAATGGGAGGGGTTGCAAGTTTCCTGAGAATGGATTTTTACCTTCTCACCATCTTGGGTATAATTAACTCATGTCGAAATTGGAAAAAATCCTGGACAAGGTTTTGCGAGGAACGTCAGACGCAAACATTGATTTCGATGATTTACGTTACTTGCTGAACACGCTGGGATTTCAGGAGAGAATTCGCGGCAGTCATCATATTTTTACAAAAAATGACGTGCTGGAAATTATCAACCTGCAACCGAAAGGCTCGAAATCCAAATCTTATCA
>DAOUAS010000097.1:0-5931 GCA_034433295.1 Anaerolineales bacterium
GAGAGAATTGCCGCCTGCGAGTTGGTCAACGCTCGACGGCGTTCTTCGAGGACAGCCAGTTCGCGGCTGATGGCTTCGCGCTGGTTGTGCAACTCCGCCGACTGACGGTGCCAATCGTTCAATTGGGCGCGGAGTCCCGAAAGCCTCTCGCGGAAAGTTGTGTACTCCGCCCCTGCCGCTTCGTGCTCCGAACGGGCTTCACGTACGCGGGCTTCCTGTCCGCGCACAGCCTCGCGGGTGTCGGTCAGGTCGCGTTGGGCGCGATGCCAGTGGAAGCCGTACCATTCGCGCAGAATCAATTTCATGTCCGCCTGGGCGCGGGCAAAATCGATGGCGCGTTTCGCCTGCCGCTCCAGACTGCGGATGCGCGGTTCGAGTTCCGCCATGATATCGAGGACGCGCTCCAGGTTGTGTTCGGTCGTGTCGAGACGCTTGAGAGCATCGTCACGGCGGGAGCGGTACAAGCCCACGCCCGCAGCCTCTTCAAAGAGTCGGCGGCGGTCGTCCGCTTTCAGCGCGAGCGAAGCATCCACCAAACCTTGACCAAGAATCGTATAGGTCCGCTCGCTCAAACCAGCCTGCGCCAGCAATTCGTTCATCTCGCGCAAACGCACCTGCTGACCGTTGATCAAATATTCGTTGTGACCGTCGCGGTGGGCGGTGCGGGTCATCGCCACTTCGGAGAAGTCCACGGGCAGCCATTGGTCGGTATTGTCAAAGCTGATGGTGGCTTGCGCCATGCCTGCGCGCGCGCGATGCTCAGATCCCGAGAAGATCATGTCTTCGGTTTTCTTGCCGCGTAAAAGCGTGTACGACTGTTCGCCCAGCACCCAGCGCAGCGAGTCGGCGATGTTCGATTTGCCAGAGCCGTTCGGTCCGACAATGGCGGTAATTCCGCCCGCGAATTCAAAAACCGTGCGTGAGGCGAAAGTTTTATATCCTTGCAGTTCGAGTGATTTTAGACGAAGAGGCATGTGCGATTTACGATTGAAGATTTATGATTTGAGATTGATGTCATTGCGAGGAGGGTGCTTTTCCCGACGAAGCAATCTCCTGTTAATTGAAGATTGCTTCGGGCAGAAGAACACTGCCCTCGCAATGACGAATTAGATTAACCCAAGATTTTTCATTGCATCCTTGGCGGCGGCGTGTTCTGCTCCGCTCTTGCTTGTTCCTGACCCGCGACCTTTTTCCACGCCCGCGATTTCCACAACCATTTCAAAGGTCACGGCATGGTCAGGTCCGTTGGTGGAGATCACATGATAGCGCGGCGCGCCCTGTTTTTGGGATTGAGTCCATTCCTGCAACTCGCTCTTTGGGTCTTGAATCTGGTTGAGGATGGACTCGCGCACATCCTCCAAAATGGGGTTGACGAAGTCATGCACCGCATCGAGTCCCGCATCGAGGTACAGGGCGCCGAGCAGCGCCTCAAAAGTAGAGCCAAGCAGGTTGTCGCGGTTGCGTCCGCCTGAGGTTGCTTCCCCCCGTCCGAGACGGAGCGCCTTTCCCAGTTCCAATTTGCGGGCAAACTTTGCCAGATGGTCATTGCGGACAAGCGCCGAACGGATCTTGGTCAGGTCGCCTTCGGGCATTTCGGGAAAGCGGTTGTAGACCCACGCGCCGACGATGAAATCCAGCACGGCATCGCCGAGGAATTCAAGCCGCTCATTATCCTCGACAGCTTCGTACTCATTGACGTAGGAACGGTGGGTCAACGCGCGAGTCAACAAGGCTAGATTGGAAAAGGGCAGCCCCAGCCTTTGGCTGAGGTCAAATGCGGATTCGATGTCCCGCAAGTTGGGGTTGGACATATGAGGGAACCTCCCGGAACTTAGGGAGCGCCAGACCCGACCCCTCCCCTAATCCCTCCCTATTTTCTTGAAAATGGGGAGGGAAACAAGGCAGGTAGAATCTCGAGTTCCATCAGTTCCTATATAGAATTTTTGCGGGCTGAATTGTAACCGAATTTTCTGGGAAATCCGTTTTTAAGATAAAATCGAGCAGTTCAAAGAGGAGGCGCTATGTCGGAAGTCAGCAACGAAACACGCTTTTTGCACGCCATCGAGATGGGACTGGGGGCATGGCAATGGGGAGACCGGATGATGTGGGGATATGGACAAACACATACCGACAAGGAAATCAGGGGGGCTTTCGATGCCTCGTTGAATCTTGGCGTCCGTTTTGTGGATACTGCCGAGGTTTATGGCTCGGGTTACTCGGAACGTCTGCTGGGACAATTCCTAAAAGAGACCGACCAACCTGTGCTGGTGGCCACCAAATTCTTCCCCTGGCCCTGGCGGCTGGCGAAGAATTCCATTCCGCAGGCTATGAAAGCGAGCCTTGAACGGTTGGGACTTGAAGCCGTTGATCTGTACCAAATCCACTGGCCTTCGCCGTTTATGAGTCCGGAAAAAGCCATGGACGGCATGATGGAATGTGTGAAACGAGGCTGGACACGAACGGTGGGCGTCTCCAACTATGGGCAAAGTCAAATGTTGAGGGCATATACCACCCTCGGACGACATGGAATTCCACTGGCTTCGAACCAGGTTCATTATAGTCTGTTGAATCGCGAAGTGGAAAAAAATGGAACTCTCGCGCGCGCAAAGGAACTCGGCATTCGCATCATCGCTTACTCTCCGCTGGAAAAAGGCTTGTTGACCGGAAAATACTCTTCACAGAATCCACCGCCCGGATTGCGCGGTTCTCAATATGGCGACCTGTTGAAGAAAATTTCTCCTGTCACCAAACTGTTGCAAGAGATCGGACTGAACCACGGCGACAAGACCGTCTCGCAGGTGGCTTTGAACTGGCTCATTTGCAAGGGAGCTTTTCCCATCCCCGGCGCAAAGAACGTCCGTCAGGCGGAACTCAACGCCGGTGGAGCAGGCTGGAGATTAACCGAAGAAGAAATTGCACAACTGGATGAGGTCACAGACAAAATTCGCGAATATAAAAAAGAAGTTTAGTCTAACCGCTTGATAATACTTTTAACGAGGAGAAACTTTATGGGTATCTTTGAATGGATCATGGCAGGCTCCGGGTTGCTGGTAACCGTAGTGAGCATCATTTGCAGTGTTTTGCTTCCGCTGTTGATTCTCAGCGGACTGGGATACTTCCTGTACAAACGCAACCAGCAAAGCATGGCGTACCGCCAGTCCGCGCAGGCGTGGCAAAGCGTTACGGGAACAATCATGATGTCGTCTGTGCAATCGGGCTATTCAAATGGACATCATTCCGCCTATCCGGTGGTTGTTTATCAATACAATGTGCATGGACAACGCTACCAAAGCCAGCGCATCAAGGCGGGTGAGCAATTCCTCAATGTCCGCATCTCCGGGCAGGCGGAGGCGACCGTTCAAAAGTACCCGATTGGCTCAACGGTGACGGTTTACTACAACCCGTCGAATCCCGCTGAAGCCGTTTTGGAAAAGTGATTCTGAATATTCAAAAACCGCCCCTCATCCTGATCGTCGGGCCAACGGCTGTTGGCAAGACCGAACTCGCCATCCAACTGGCGGAAAAGTTCAACGGCGAGATCGTCTCGGCGGATTCGCGCCTTTTCTATCGCGGCATGGACATCGGCACCGCCAAGCCTTCGCGCGAGGAGATGGCGCGAGTCCCGCATCACTTGATTGACATCGTCGACCCTGACGAGACTTTGAGTTTGGCGGTCTTCCAGCAAAAAGCAAAGGATGTCATCGCGGATATTCACGTGCGAGGCAAACTCCCCTTTCTGGTCGGTGGGACGGGACAGTATGTCCGCGCGGTGACGGAGGGTTGGAGTCCGCCGGAGGTCACGCCAAATTCAAGGATGAGGGATGAATTAGAAAGGATGAAGGAAGAAAAAGGCGTAGAGTGGCTACACGACGGACTTCGAGTACTCGACCCCGAAGCGGCCGGCAAGATCGACGCCCGGAACGTGAGGCGCACTGTCCGTGCTTTGGAAGTGATTTTGACCACGGGCAGGAAATTTTCCGCCCAACGCGGACAGGCGGAATCGTCCTACCATTTGATCACTATCGGGCTGATTCGTCCGCGCGAGGAGTTGTATCGCCGGGTGGATGAACGTATCGAGTTGATGTTTGCCAGTGGATTCATGGACGAAGTGAAAGGGCTGTTGCAAAAAGGTTACTCCCCTTCCCTGCCCAGCATGTCGGCAATCGGATACCGGGAAGCCATCCACGTGGCGAAGGCTGAATGGAACGAGGATCAGGCAAAGGTCGAGATGCGACGCATGACGCGGATCTTCGTCCGGCGGCAGGCAAACTGGTTCAAGGAGTCCGATCCGCAGATTCGCTGGTTCCATCCAAATCAAAAGGAAGAGATCAAATCCCATTTGCAAGGCGTTCTAATTGGCTTATAATCTTTTCAAGATATACTTTGTCCATAATTCTTACCCACTGCCAAAGGAGAAGGAGACATGAGCAACAAACCGTGGCTGGCACATTATGACAAGGGTGTGCCTCAGACAATCGAATACCCACAAGCGCCGCTGTTTTACTTTTTGGAGGAAGCCGCGCGCAAGTACCCTGACCGCGCCTGCACGATATTCAAAGGCGCGGTCATTTCATACAGGGAGATGAACGCGCTGACGGATGCAATGGCGGCGGCGTTGGTCGAGATGGGCGTGAAGAAGGGCGACCGCGTGGGAACCTTTATGCCGAACACGCCGCAGTTTGTGATTGCCTACTTCGGCATCCTCAAAGCGGGCGGCGTGGTGGTGGCGGTCAACCCCACCTATCCCGTGGATGAAATTGTTTTCCCGGTCATGGATGCGAACATCGAGGTAATGTTCGTCTTGAGCCGTTTCTACAATAAAGTGAAAGAAGCACAGAAGAAGTCGGGGTTGAAAAAGGTCATCGTATCCAATATCAAAGAAACCCTGCCGCCCGTCCTTCGCCTGCTCTTCACACTGGCGAAGGAGAAAAAAGAGGGTGACCGTCTCGAAGGGCTGGATAATGGTGATGTCTGGATGCAGGATTTGTTGAAGAAACACACAGGCGCACCCAGACCAAACGTCGAAGTCACCCCCGACGATACGGCAATCTTCCAATATTCGGGCGGGACGACGGGAGTGCCCAAAGGCGCGGTTGCCATGCATCGCAACGTGGCGGCGAATACACTGCAAATCAAGTCGTGGATGCCGGCGCTTGTCCCTGGCGGCGAAGTGGTGCTGATGGGCATTCCGCTCTTCCACGTCTACGGCATGGTGGCGGGGATGAACTTTGCGCTGGCAAACGGCGCGAGCATGGTGATGGTCCCCAACGCGCGCGACTTGAAGGATGTGCTGGACAACATCAGCAAATATAAGGCGACCATCTTCCCCGGCGTGCCGATGCTTTACAACGCCATCAACAACCATCCCGACGTGAAGGCGGGCAAGTACAACCTTTCTTCCATCAAGGCTTGTATTTCAGGTTCCGCCCCGTTGATGCGCGAAACAAAAGAGAAATTCGAAGTGCTGACAGGCGGCAAGGTCTTCGAGGGCTACGGTCTCTCCGAAGCGCCCACTGCCACCCACTGCAATCCGCTCGAAGGCGAGAACAAGACCGGTTCCATTGGGATGCCGCTGCCCGACGTGGAGGTAAAAATCATCAGCCTTGACGACGGCGAGACGGAGTTGCCACAGGGTGAAATCGGCGAAATTGTGCTTCACGGTCCGCAGGTAATGAAGGGTTATCACAACATGCCCACCGAGACCGAAAATTCCCTGCGTAAGTTGAAAGACGGCAAGACATGGCTCTTCACCGGTGACATCGCCCGCATGGATGAGGACGGCTACTTCTACATTGTTGATCGCAAGAAGGAACTCATCAAGCCGGGCGGGTTTCAGGTCTGGCCGCGCGAGGTGGAGGAAGCCATCATGAGCCACCCCAAAGTCTTGGAAGTGGGCGTGGGCGGCATCCCCGACCCGCAGCGCGGTGAGAC